>JAGXIG010000074.1 GCA_024635815.1 Salegentibacter sp. | reverse complement strand
GCACCTACCTGGTCAATTCCGGTCTGTCTAATGGCATCTACCATATCTTCGGTTACCGGAATACGCTTACTCGATTTACCGGTGGTACCAGAACTTAGCGCGAAATAGGGAGGTTTTCCAGGCCAGGTTACATCTTCTTCACCTTCGTGCATTTTATGCCACCATTCATCATTAATTTTGTTATAATCGAAATAAGGGATTTTTTCAGCAAACATTTTTGAAATATCATCAGCCTTTAAAATTGCCTCAAAATCATAGTGCTTCCCAAACTGAGTATCTTTTGCTTTTTTAAGCAGTTTTTTTAATACTTCTAGTTGCGCTTCCTGTGCTTCGGGTTCAGAAACAATAGAATCCCTAAAATCTATTATTTTTTTTATAATTGAACCTACTATGGCCATAATGCTGATATTTATTGGTGGTTATTTTTAGAAAATGAAGATAAAAAAAACCAAAATCAACACTATTAATGTCTTGACAATTATCAATAATTTAACCTTTATAATTGGCTAAGAATTCTGCAGACTTTCCGCGCATTTTTCGGCACATCTTTCGCCGTCTATAGCTGCTGAAATAATACCTCCGGCATAACCGGCGCCTTCCCCGCAGGGATAAAGTCCTTTTATTTGCACGTGCTCAAAACTATAAGGATCTCGTGGAATTCTTACCGGTGATGAAGTGCGGGATTCGGGAGCGTGAACCACGGCTTCGTTCGTTAAAAAGCCACGCATACTTTTATTGAATTCTTTAAATCCGGCTTGCAAGGTTTTATGAATAAAATCAGGGAAAACTTTTCCTAATTCAGCCGAAGTAACTCCGGGTTTATATGAAGTTACAGGCAGGTTTGAAGAAACTTTCCCCTGGGTGAAATCTACCAAACGCTGCGCCGGGACTTTTTGCGTACTACCACCTTCCAACCAGGCTTTTTGTTCTATTTGCTTCTGAAATTCCATAGCCGCCAAAGGATTTTTTTCTGAACCTTTAAAATCTGGAAGCCTCAACTCCACCACAATTCCTGAATTGGCTGTAGGTTGATCGCGTTTGCTTGGAGACCAGCCGTTGGTAACTACTTCCCCGGGAGCTGTAGCGCAGGGAGCGATAATTCCGCCGGGGCACATACAAAATGAATACATTCCCCTTCCTCCTATTTGCTTTACAATACTATATGGCGAAGGCGGAAGATATTCTCCTCTGGAATCACATTTATACTGAATTTGATCTATAAGTTCCTGCGGATGTTCTACCCTAACCCCAAGCGCAAAAGCTTTCGCTTCAATCTTTATATTTTTTCTATGCAGAAGTTCGAAAATATCCCGTGCTGAGTGTCCTGTAGCCAGTATAATTTTCTTCACTTTAATAGTTTCACCTTTTAGAGTTTTAATTCCTGAAACTTCATTATTCTCAATAAGAATATCGGTTAGCCTGGTTTCAAAAAGAACTTCTCCTCCGCAGGCGATAATACGTTCACGTATATCTGCAATAATCGCCGGCAGCTTGTTTGTTCCAATATGCGGGTGCGCATCTACCATAATTTCTGGCGTAGCACCAAAACCAACAAGTAATTTCAAGATTCGGTCTACATCGCCGCGCTTTTTAGAGCGAGTATATAATTTTCCATCGCTATAAGTACCGGCGCCACCTTCTCCAAAACAATAATTGGAATCTTCATTTACAATATGTTCAATATTTAATGCCTTTAAATCCCGGCGACGTGTTCTTACATCTTTTCCGCGTTCAATGATAATCGGTTTTAATCCTAATTCAATACAACGAAGAGCGGCGAATAAACCGGCAGGGCCGGCCCCTACGATAATAATTTCTTCGTTATTTTTCACATCTGGATAATCCGGCAGAAATATTCTTTCTTCCATATAGGCTTCATTTACATAAACATCAACTTTTAAATTGATCTTTACCGCTTTCTGCCTGGCATCTATAGAACGTTTTAAAACTTTTACATAAGTAATATCCTTTAAAGCAATCCCGCCGTGACGGGAGACTGCTTTTTTAAGTTTATGCTGATTTGTAGCTTCTTCGGGACTTAATCTTATTTGATACTGATATTTCATTTTATTAAATCTAAGACAAAAATATACTTTTAAAATTTGTCTGGTAAATTTTAAAAAATGAGCAGTCTATTAATAAAAAAGCAAAGCAGTAGATTTTTTTATGTAGTTCTGAAATTTTAACTTATTTTGTAAAATCTTTATAAACCCCAACATATTACAAACTTTTACTAAATGAATTTAACCTCACGCTACCCCATGGTTTCCTATGAAGAAGCCTCACCTGAAGTACAGGGAATTTACGATGATACCAAGAAAACTCTTCAACTCCCATTTGTATTAAACTGGTTTAAATGCCAGGGAAACAATGCTACTTTGCTTAAAGGAAACTGGAGCAAACTGAAAAACACTTTAATGGAAGGTGAAGTGCCCAATGTGCTTAAACAACTTATTATTTACAATGTATCCAAGCAACGCGGTTGCAATTACTGCTCTCACGCTCACGGAATTTTTGCCGATAGTATGAGCAATATGATCTCGGAAGATGAAGGATTTAAAGCTACTGAACATATAGATTCTCCTTCTATGCCGGCCAGTTTTCGTACTGCAGTGAAAATTGTCACCAATGCCGCACTTAACCACAGCGAAGTTTCGGATGAAAATTTCCAGGAATTGGAAAAAGCTGGATTTTCTCAAAGGGAAATTCAGGAGTTGATGGCTCAGGCAGATTTAGTGAATATGCTGAATACCATAGCTGATGTTTCCGGAATTAAAATAGACAACGAATTACTGGAAACCCCGGAATAAGTCCAACTTTTTATGGAATCCCTACAGGACAGAACCTCCCGGGTTTATAGAATTACCTACGAAAATTTTTCTAAATTCAGCAACAATTTAAACCGTTGCAAAAGTCTGGAAGAAGTTTCGCAGGTTTCAGTGCGTTTTTTAAAATATCTATTGAATTTCCATCTTTTTAGAATTAGTGTAAACCAATCCGGGTCTTATTTGGTGTATTGTCAATGCAATGTAAAGGGTGATTTTGAATTTATTCCGAAAGAAAATTTACTTCCTCACGAATTGGAAATTCTAGAAAATAATATTCCTATTAAAACAGAAGGAATTCCGATTGAACTAAGTGAAAAAATTGCTTCAACCATTTTAGTATCCCCCACATTATGGTGCTGGACCTTTAAAAAAATGGATGTAGATTTCACCGTTTCGCTGGTTGCCGATGAAAACAAAGCTTTTGATGTTGGAGATATTGAAATGCTGAAATTGATAAGCGATAGTTTCCAGGCTAAATTTCAGGAAATCTATCTAAAGGAAGAGCTGGATCATAAAAACAAATCTTTGCTTCAGGCCTTAGACGTTATAAAAAGCCAGAATAAAAAGATTAATCAGATTGTAGAGAACCAAAAGCAAACCATTGCCGAACGTACCAAACAAGTGGTGGAAAAAAACGAGAAATTATTGCGAATTTCAGCTTTAAACGCACATAATGTAAGAGAGCCTTTATCAAGAATTCAAGGTATTGTGCAGCTTTTTGAAGTTTTTGACGATAAAACCTGTAGAGCGGATCTGCTTCCAAAACTTAAACAATCTTCAGAAGAAATGGATCTGGTTTTGCGGGAAGTAATTGAAATGGCAACAACCGAATTAAACCATTTAAAAGCAAAGGAGTTATGAGCACCATTATACTTGTAGACGACCAGCCCATAGCCAATTTTATAACCCGAAAACTTTTAGAGATTGAAGGTTATAATAAAAATGTTTTAGATTTCACCAATCCTGAAGAAGCCCTGGATTATTTAAAAGATAAACAAAACACCCTGGTTTTTTTAGACCTTAATATGCCTGAAATGAATGGCTGGGAATTCCTGGATTCTTTAAAAGCCAAGGGACATCAGCATAAAATAATTATTCTTACCTCGAGCACCAGCGCTATAGACCGGGACAAAGCTAAAGAGTACCCTTCAGTAATAAAATATGTAGAAAAGCCCCTGAATAAAAACAAGTTCACTGAGCTTCAACCATTTTTGCAAGAATTGTAAATGAGCATAAAACCCGATCACAAAGCACTTTTAGAACTTGCCCACGCTAAAATGCATTTTGGAAAATACAAAGGCTATTATTTAAGCGATGTTCCAGAATATTATCTGGTTTGGTATCGTCAAAAAGGTTTCCCCGAAGGCAAACTTGGCCAGCAAATGAGCGAGGTATTCGAACTTAAACTCAACGGGATGGAACAATTGCTTAGGGATATAAGAAGAAAGTTTCCAAAACCCTGAATTTTCCTTAGTTTACAAGGTGTTTTTAACTTTAAAAATATTAGGTTTAAAATTAACGGCTTTTCTATTCTTCTTTGTAATTTAGCGCCCTGAATAAAACAACGCAACAAACACTTCAAAGATGGCCGAAACCAAGTATATTTTTGTCACCGGCGGCGTTTCTTCTTCCCTGGGAAAAGGGATTATAGCAGCTTCACTGGCAAAATTACTACAAGCGCGTGGATTTAGAACCACTATTCAGAAACTTGACCCCTACATTAACATAGATCCCGGCACTTTAAACCCTTACGAACACGGCGAATGCTATGTTACCGAAGATGGTGCCGAAACCGATCTTGACCTTGGCCATTACGAGCGTTTTCTAAATGTAAATACTTCCCAGGCGAATAATGTAACTACCGGTCGTATCTACCAAAGTGTCATTGACAAAGAACGTCGTGGGGAATTTCTGGGAAAGACCGTACAGGTGGTTCCGCATATAACCAACGAAATTAAAGATCGCATCCAGATCCTGGGCCAGAATGGTGATTACGATATTGTGATTACTGAAATTGGCGGAACTGTGGGTGATATAGAATCTCTTCCATATATTGAAGCGGTAAGACAGTTAAAGTGGGAATTAGGAGATGAGAATGCCCTGATTATTCATCTTACACTTGTCCCCTATCTTGCTGCTGCCGGCGAACTTAAAACCAAACCAACCCAACACAGTGTAAAAACTTTGATGGAAAGCGGACTTAAAGCCGATATTCTGGTTTGTAGAACCGAGCACGAACTTTCAGATGATATTCGTCGTAAACTGGCTATTTTCTGTAATGTTAGGCAGGAAGCAGTAATTCAAAGTATTGATGCGGCTACCATTTACGATGTTCCTAATTTAATGCTGAAAGAAGGCCTGGATACCGTAACCTTAAAGAAATTACATTTACCTGATGAAACCACGCCAAATTTAGATCGATGGAATCAGTTTTTAGATAGGCATAAAAACCCTAAAGCTGAAATTACAATAGGGCTAATTGGTAAATATGTAGAATTACAGGATTCCTATAAATCCATTCTTGAATCATTTATTCACGCAGGTGCAGAAAATGAAGTGAAGGTAAATGTAGAAAGCATTCATTCTGAATTTATAAATGAAAACACTATAGACCATAAATTCGCCAATTTAGACGGAATTTTAGTTGCTCCCGGATTTGGGGAACGTGGTGTTGAAGGAAAAATAGACGCAGTAAAGTATGCGCGAGAACATAATTTGCCATTTTTAGGTATTTGCCTGGGAATGCAAATGGCAGTTATTGAATTTGCGAGAAACGTACTAAAGTTAAAAACTGCCAATTCTACCGAAATGGATCCTAAAACCAAGCACCCGGTTATTGACCTTATGGAAGAGCAAAAAGAGATCACCCATAAAGGCGGAACAATGCGACTTGGTGCCTGGGATTGTAAACTTACAGAAGGTTCTAAAATTCAAAAAGCTTACGGTAAAACCGAAATTAAAGAAAGGCATCGCCATCGTTACGAATATAACAACAAATACAAGAAAGAACTGGAAAAAGCAGGAATGCTAAGTACCGGGATAAATCCTGAAACCGGCCTGGTAGAAGTTATAGAATTAAAAGATCATCCTTGGTTTGTGGGCGTTCAATACCACCCGGAATATAAAAGTACGGTTGCTACCCCGCATCCGGTATTCATCGCCTTTATTAAGGCGGCTTACGATTTCTCTAAAAAAAGAAAAAATGCCAGTCTGGCACAAAAATAAAAGTGGCCGACTTATTGACCAAAAGCAAGTTATAGTTTAGAAAAGCATGGAAGAAAAAAAATTTGATGTTCAGTCCTTAATTGGATTCATACTTATTGGTGGAATTTTACTTTGGATGTTGTACACCAACAGCCCTTCAGAAGAAGAAGTAGAACCACAACAGGAGACCGAGCAGGTTGAAGTTCCTGGAAATACCGACTCTACTCAACCACCACAACAGCAGGAAACACAAACACCAGGAGCAGATTCTACTGCACTTGCCCAAGCTCGTGAGCGTTTAGGTGCTTTTGGATATTCAGCTAGTCTTCCATCGGCTACAGAAAATACTACCACAATTTCCAATGATGTTTTAGAACTTAAAATTGATAATAAAGGTGGTTATATATCAGAAGCAAGGTTAACCAATTTTAAAACCTTCGATTCTATTCCGGTTTATTTAATTAAAGACGGAAATGCCTCTTTCAACATTAATTTTACCACTACAGATGGTAGAACCTTAGATACCGAAAACCTTTATTTTGAACCCGAGGTAACCCAAAGTGGAGATAACCAGATTATCTCCATGAAGCTGAAAGTTTCAGAAGATGAATTCTTAGAATACCGCTATGTATTGAAACCGGGAGAATATATGCTGGATTTCAGCATTAGATCTCAGGGCTTAAACGATGTGTTTAATAGCTCCAGGGATATCAATATGGATTGGCAGTTAAAAGGCTACCGTCACGCAAAGAGTATTTCTTACGAAAATCGTTACACGGAACTTATTTATGAATATGATGAAGGTGACGATGATTACTTAGGAAGCGGCGATTTTGAAGAACAGGAAGATGAAAATATTACTTATGTAGCTTTTAAACAGCATTTCTTCACCTCTATCCTACTTACTAATGATCCCTTCGAGAGAGGAAAATTCACATCAGAGAATTTAGTTGAAGATGAAGAAATAGATACGGTTTATACCAAAAATTTTGCCGCACAATTACCTTTAAAGTTAAATGGCGGTGAGCTTAATTATAATATGAACTGGTATTACGGCCCAACAGATTATAAAATCTTAAACGATTACGACCGTAATTTAGATGAGATCGTGCCATTAGGTTGGGGAATTTTTGGCTGGATCAACCAATATGTATTTATTCCGTTTTTCTCATTTTTAAGCGGAGTTTTACCTAGCTATGGTATTGCGATTATTGTAATGACTATTGTAGTACGTATCGTGCTTTCTCCCGTTACTTATAAGTCTTATCTCTCCCAGGCTAAAATGAAGGTTTTAAGACCTGAAATTAACGAGCTTAACGAGAAGTATAAGGATAACGCGATGAAGAAGCAGCAGGAAACTATGAAGCTTTACAGCAAAGCGGGAGCCAGCCCAATGAGTGGTTGTTTGCCTGCCTTGATGCAAATCCCTGTTTTCTATGCACTTTTCCAGTTCTTCCCAAGTGCTTTTCAGCTAAGACAAAAAGGATTCCTTTGGGCAGACGATTTATCGAGTTATGATACTATTGCAGAGTTACCATTCACCATTCCGTTTTATGGAGATCACGTGAGTTTATTCCCTATTTTGGCATCTATCGCTATTTTTATTTATATGATGATGACCACGGGACAAAGTATGCAGCAGGCCCAGCAACCGGGAATGCCTAATATGAAATTTATTATGTACCTGTCTCCAATAATGATGTTGTTTTTCTTCAACAACTACGCTAGTGGACTTTCATTGTATTATTTCACCTCTAACCTGATTACAATCGGAATTATGCTGGTGATTAAATATGTGATTATTGATGAAGATAAAATTCACGCAAAAATCCAGGAGAACAAGAAAAAGCCTAAAAAGCAAAACAAGTTCACCAGGAAAATGCAGGAAATGATGGAGCAGGCTGAGCAGCAACAAAAGCAGAAGAAAAAATAAGCTGATTCCTCAAATAGAAAAGCCGGTTTAAATATGTTTTTAAACCGGCTTTTCTGTTTTATAACATGTTTGTTAGATCCTGAAATAAATTCAGGATGACGAAGGATTGAATAATCTTTTTAAACAATCTTTTTAATTCTTATCCCCCAACAAAGGCACGAACCTAAACTGTCCAAATTCGGTTTTATCAAATTCTGTAGGAGATTTTCTTATAAAAAGGGTCATAGTTTGCACATCGTCGCCCACAGGAATTACCATTTTACCGCCAACCTTTAACTGCCCCAGAAGATCTTTAGGTACATAAGGCGCACCGGCAGTTACAATTATCTTATCAAAAGAGGCATATTCCGACATTCCTTTATAACCATCGCCAAAACTTAGATGTTTAGGGCGATAGCCTATTTTACTAAGAAAGGTTTTTGTTTTTTTATATAGTTCGCGTTGCCGTTCAATGCTGTAAACTTTAGCGCCCAGCTCACATAAAACGGCGGTTTGGTAACCGCTCCCTGTTCCTATTTCCAAAACCTTGTCCCCTTTTTCAATTTCCAGTTTTTCGGTTTGAAAAGCTACCGTATAAGGTTGGGAAATTGTCTGATCTGCAGCAATGGGAAAAGCTTTATCCTGGTAGGCGTGATCTTCAAAACTACTATCCATAAACAAGTGCCGCGGAATTTTTCCAATCGCGTCTAAAACCGCCTTATCGGTAATTCCTTTTTTCTTTACAGTTTTTACTAACTGCTGTCTTTTTCCCTTATGTCTAAAGTTGTCTTCAATCACTTAATTGCCCGTTTAGAATACAAAAATACTCATAAGAAGTTAAAGTTGCCAAGTGAATTCAAGGGAGATTCCCCTGCTAATTGCTAAACTATTTGCAATCAAAATGCTATTTTTGTGAAAAATGCTAAAAAATATGTTGAAAGTTGGCGTGCTGGGTGCAGGACACTTAGGAAAGATTCATCTCAAATTACTTAATCAGTCTGAAAAATATGAACTTGTAGGTTTTTACGATGCAAATTCAGAAAATGCCGAAAAGGTTGCTACTGAATTCGGTTATACTAAATTCGACTCTATAGCCGATCTTATTGCAGCAGTAGATGTGGTAGATGTGGTAACCCCAACACTTTCTCATTTTGAAGTAGCAAAAAAAACTATTTCCAAAGGAAAACATCTTTTTATAGAAAAGCCTATCACCAATACTTTTGCTGAAGCCGAAGAACTTATCGCTTTAGCAAAAAAACACGGCGTAAAAGGTCAGGTTGGCCACGTAGAACGATTCAACCCGGCATTCAGAGCCGTGGCTTCCCGAATAGAAAATCCTATGTTTATTGAAGCTCACCGTCTTGCAGAATTCAATCCACGCGGGACCGATGTCCCCGTTGTTTTGGATTTGATGATTCACGATATAGACGCTGTACTTAGCGTTGTAAAATCTAAGGTGAAAAATATTAACGCCAGCGGGGTTTCAGTAATTAGCGATACTCCAGATATCGCAAATGCACGAATAGAATTTGAAAACGGATGTGTGGCAAACCTTACCGCCAGCAGAATTTCAATGAAAAACATGCGTAAATCAAGGTTTTTTCAGCGGGACGCTTATATCTCGGTAGATTTTCTGGAGAAAAAATGCGAGGTTGTAAAAATGAAAGACGCCCCGGAGACTCCTGATGATTACGCTATGGTATTGCAAAATGCTGAAGGAGTGAAGAAGCAAATCTATTTTGATAATCCTAATGTATCTCCAAACAACGCCATCTTAGAGGAGCTGGAAACTTTTGCCGATGCCATAAACAATAATACCACTCCAATTGTAACGCTAGAACAGGGCGCTGAAGCTTTGCGTGTTGCTAATGGGGTTATAGCCAGTTTTAGTAAATAATTACTATTAAGTTTCAGCCTAATTTTAAACTTAATCTCATATAAAAACCACACAAAATGAAGGATATAGCAGTTATAGGAGCAGGAACTATGGGCAACGGAATCGCCCATACTTTTGCCCAGTTTGGATACAAAGTGAACCTTATAGATATTTCAGAAGAAAGCCTGAATAAAGGAATGAAAACTATTTCGGGAAATTTAGACCGAATGCTTTCCAAGGAAAAGATTAGTGAAGCCGATAAGGAAGCAACGCTTAACAACATTACTACTTTTACCGATATTCCTGAAGGAGTTAAAGAAATTGACCTTGTGGTTGAAGCCGCTACCGAAAATGAAGGATTAAAATTAAAAATCTTTAAGCAACTGGACGAGAATTGTTCGGCGGAAACGATTTTAGCGAGTAATACTTCCTCGATTTCTATTACAAAAATCGCTTCTGTGGTTTCCAATCCGGAGCGTGTAATTGGAATGCATTTTATGAATCCGGTGCCAATTATGAAGCTGGTAGAGATTATTCGCGGTTATAACACCAACGATAAAGTTACTTCTGCTATTATGGAACTTTCAGAAAAACTGAATAAAGTCCCTGTTGAAGCTAACGATTACCCGGGTTTCGTAGCTAACAGAATTTTAATGCCAATGATTAACGAGGCGATTGAAACCTATTATAACGGCGTGGCCGGAGTAAAAGAAATAGATACGGTAATGAAACTTGGAATGGCACACCCAATGGGGCCACTTCAGTTAGCTGATTTTATTGGTCTTGATGTTTGCCATTCAATTCTGGAAGTAATGTATGAAGGCTTCAAAAATCCTAAATACGCTCCCTGCCCTTTGTTAACCAATATGGTGATGGCCGGGAAACTGGGAATTAAGTCAGGAGAAGGATTTTATGACTATTCTGAAAGCAAAAAAGCCGAAAAGGTTTCTGCTCAATTCAGCTAAATAAAAGGAAGAATTAGATTTGACAAAGATACTTCCATTTAGAGCTGTACGTCCACAACGGGCCAAAGCCGGACTTGTAGCTACAAAGTCTTTTGAAGACTATACTGAAGCCGAAATAAGGGCGATATTACAATATAATCCGTATTCATTTTTGCATATTTTGAATCCGGGTTATAAGTTCCAGCACAAAATTACCGGCGGACATCGGTTCCAGATGGTAAAAAACCGCTACCTGGAATTCAAGGAAGAAAATTCATTTATAAAAGATGAAGAACCAGCTTATTACCTCTATAAAATAGTGAGCCGCGAAAATAGCTGCTGCGGAATTATAGCCGCTGCCAGTGCCGAAGACTATGAAAATAACCTTATAAAAAGGCACGAAGATACCATAGCCCACCGTGAAACCTTGTTTAAGGATTACCTTAAAGTCGTGGGCTTTAATACCGAACCGGTACTGCTTACCTATCCCGATAATTTTAAAATAAATGAAGTTATTGACCAGGTAATGCAAACCCGGCCAGAATATGAATTTGCCACTGCAAACCGGGAAATTCATTATTTATGGAAAATAGATCAGGAAGATTTATTGAGACAAATCCAGGAAGAATTTAGCCAGATGTCGCATTTATATATCGCAGATGGCCACCATCGCTGTGCTTCTTCTTATTTGCTTGCGCAGGAATCACGGGAGGCTAATCCTAAGCATACCGGGAAAGAAGCTTATAATTTTTTTATGAGCTACCTAATTTCAGAAAGCAACCTCAAAATACACGAATTCAGCAGATTGATAACCGATTTAAACGGGCACACCAAAGAAGAGTTTCTTATTCAACTGGACGAATATTTTAGAATTGAAAATCACGGGATGCAGGTTTATAAACCCCTAGAAAAACATCATTTTAATATGTATTTGGATGGGGAATTTTATTCGCTTTACTTGCGAAAAACTAATTATGAATTTGGTGATTCTTTAAGTAAATTAGATCCTTATATTCTTTATAAAAAAGTGCTTCAGCCAATTTTAGGAATTGAAGATCTTAGAAATGACAAGCGTATTTCTTATATTCACGGTAAAAATGATCTCATAGAAATTAAAACCCGTATAGATAAAGGTGAATTTGCCGTGGGTTTCGGGATGCTTCCATTAAGTATAGAAGAGATTAAGGAAACAGCCGATGAAGGTTCAACGATGCCCCCAAAAAGCACCTATATTGAACCAAAACTTTTAAGTGGTTTAACCATCTACGAGTTTGAAAACAACTAAAAAATAATTGCATGGATATTTCAGAAAATATTAAAAAATTTAAAGACGAACTACCTAAAGACGTAACTCTGGTTGCTATTTCCAAAACCAAGCCTCCAGAAGATATTTTTGCAGCTTATCAAACTGGCCATAGACAATTTGGCGAGAATAAGATCCAGGAAATGACCGAGAAGTGGGAAAAACTCCCTAAGGATATTGAATGGCATATGGTAGGTCACGTACAGCGCAACAAGGTGAAACATATGGCGCCCTATGTTTCACTAATCCACGCGGTAGATAGTTTAAAATTATTGAAAGAAATAAATAAGGAAGCCGACAAAAATGGTCATTGCCTGAATTGCCTTTTGCAAATTAAAATTGCTGAAGAAGATAGCAAATATGGAATTTCAGCTGAAGAAGCTAAAGAAATATTAGATTCAGAAGAATTTAAAAAGTTAGACCACATAAATGTAAAAGGCCTTATGGGAATGGCCACTTTTACCGATGACCAAGCGCAGGTAAAAAAAGAATTTGAACATTTAAAATCGGTTTTTGATGATTTTAAAAAAGAATATTCAAATATGAATATCCTTTCTATGGGTATGAGCGGAGATTATAAGATCGCTGTAGATTCCGGTAGTAATATGGTTCGCATAGGAAGCGAAATTTTTGGAGAAAGAAATTAATTAAAGAAGCAGAAGCATTTTTTGTACGCAGTAGTAGACATAGAAACCACCGGTGGTAAATACAACGAAGAAGGAGTAACTGAAATTGCCATTTATAAGTTTGATGGTTTAAAAATAGTAGACCAGTTTATAAGCCTTGTAAATCCAGAAAAGCCTATTCAGCCTTTTGTGGTAAACCTTACGGGCATTAATAACGATATGCTGCGTAATGCACCTAAATTCTACGAAGTAGCAAGAAGAATTGTGGAAATCACCCAGAATTGTGTTCTGGTGGCTCACAATGCGAAATTTGATTATCGAATTCTTCGCACAGAATTTAAAAGGCTGGGATTCGATTTTGAAAGAAAATCCCTTTGTACCGTAGAACTTTCTAAAAAACTTATTCCGGGGCAGGATTCTTACAGTTTAGGAAAACTGGTTAAGGCCTTGGGAATTCCGTTAAGCGATAGACATCGCGCCAGTGGTGATGCTCAAGCCACGGTAAAACTCTTTAAAATGCTACTTGCCAAGGATATTGAAAAGAATATTCTTAAAGATGCAGTAAAAATAGAACCAAAACGCCAGGTAGATACAAAGCTGGTTTATATTTTGGAAGATCTCCCGGGAATTACCGGCGTCTATTATTTTCATAATGAAGAAGGCGAGATTATCTATATTGGCAAGAGTAGGAATATAAAGAAACGGGTAACCCAGCATTTCACCAATGAGCACCACAAAGCCCGGCAACTGCAAAAAGAAGTTTCTTCGGTAAGTTTTGAGGCCACTGGAAATGAACTTGCAGCTCTGCTAAAGGAAAATCAGGAAATAAAACAAAATAAACCCAAGTACAACAAAACTTTAAAAAAGAATATTTTTAGTCACGCGCTTTATCATTCTACCGATGAGCAGGGATATATTCAATTAAAGATTGGGCGGGCCGGTAAAAAGAACAGTATAACTACTTTTTCTTCCTTAAAACGAGCAAAAAATGTTTTGGAGCGATGGGTAGAAAAATATGAACTTTGCCAAAAACTTTGCAATCTCGAGAATGGCAAAGGAAATTGTTTTAACTACACTATAAAAAAATGCAACGGTGCCTGCATAAGGGAAGAATCAGCGGAAACTTACAACGAAAGGGTAAGGGCATTAATAGATCAACATTCCTATAAAAATCAACATATGCTGGTTATAGACAGGGGCCGGGATATAGACGAAAAAAGCGCATTACTTGTTGAAGATGGTGAATTTAAAGGATATGGCTATTTTAATTTAAACCACCAGATTAACAATATAGATATTATTAGATCTATAATCACTCCAATGAAAAACGACCGGGACGCGCAGCATATCATTCAAAGCTATTTACGCCGAAATTCCCGTTTAAAAATTATTCAACTAGACCCGCTAACTAAATAAGTTTTAAATTATATAGAAGCTACAGGAATTTATTTAAATTTGAATAATTCGTAAACAACTATTTTTTGGCGAAAACACAACCTAAACCAGGCTGGAAGGCAAAACTTCACGAGGTAATTTATGAAGCCGACACCCCGGGAGGTAAGTTTTTTGATGTTGCCCTACTTATAGTAATTACAATAAGTATTATCCTGGTAATGCTGGAAAGTGTAGGTTCACTCAACCTAAAGTATTACTGGCATTTCTACATAGCCGAATGGATCATTACAATAATCTTCACCATTGAATACATCTTGCGAATAGTAGCTATAAAAAAACCTAAAAATTATATTTTTAGCTTTTATGGAATTGTAGATTTACTCTCTACCATTCCTACTTATATAGCTTTTGTATTCGGCGGGCACAATTTACTCTTTGCGGTTAGAGCCTTAAGGTTGCTTAGGGTATTTAGAATTTTAAAGATCACCCGTTACATTGGAGAATCTAACCGGCTTTTACTGGCATTGCGAAATAGCCGTCCAAAAATTATTATTTTTTTATTTGCCGTACTTGTCATTTGCATTATTATGGGAACGGTAATGCATTTGGTGGAAGGCCCAGAAAATGGATTTGACAATATTCCACTTAGTATTTACTGGTGTATTGTGACACTAACCACAGTGGGGTTTGGAGATATTCATCCCATCACGCCCCTGGGGCGTTTTATAGCTTCTTGTATTATGATTATAGGTTATGGAATTATTGCTGTACCCACAGGTATTGTAACTTCCGAGATAACTCGTTCTCAAAAGGATAAAATTCCTGAAAACACACAAGCCTGCCCACACTGTAATGAAGACAAACATTTAGATAAAGCTGAATTTTGCCATAACTGCGGAAAACCTCTCCATGAACAATAATTACCTGCTCAATGTAGTTGGCCCTACCGCTATAGGCAAAACTTCCCTGGCTATTAAACTCTCAAAAAAGTTTAATACTGAAATAATTTCAGCTGATTCCCGGCAGTTTTATAAAGAAATGTGCATTGGTACCGCGGTTCCTTCAGTAGAAGAGTTACAAGTAGCCAAACATCATTTTATTCAGCATATTTCTATTGAAGATTCTTATAATGTTGGTGATTTTGAAACTGAAGCCATTCAGAAATTAGAAGAAATTTTTCAAAATAACAGTTTTGCTATAATGGTTGGTGGCAGTGGCCTGTACACCAAAAGCATCTTGCACGGCCTGGATTATTTTCCTGAAGTTCCTTCGGAAATCAGGCAAAACCTCAACCTCAAGCTTGAAGAAGGCCTGGTTCCTTTGCAGGAACAATTACAAATACTGGATCCCGATTATTATAAAATTGCCGATATAGAAAATCCGCAGCGTGTGATTCGTGCCCTGGAGGTTTCTATAGGCACCGGAAAACCGTATTCATCATATCTAAACGGGCCTAAAAAACCACGCAATTTTATTCCAATAAGTATAGGTTTAAGCGCAGATCGTGAAATAATCTATGAACGCATCAATCGCCGGGTAGATCTAATGATGGATGAAGGTTTACTGCAGGAAGCTGAAAGCCTTTTTCCAAAACGCCTACTTAACGCCTTAAACACCGTAGGTTATAAAGAACTTTTTACCTTTTTAGAAGGTAGAGATTCCTTAGAAACCGCTATTTCTGAGATCAAAAAAAACACCCGAAGATTCGCCAAAAGGCAACTTACCTGGTTTAGAAAAGATCCTACTATTCAGTGGTTTGATTTTCAGACTCCGCCAGAAGAAATCCAACAATTCATTGAAACAAAAATCACTGATTATGAAAATTGAATGGCTATAATTTAAAAAAAGCTGAGGCGGCCTGAAAAGTCTAATTTCGTCAAGCTGAACTTGTTTCAACTTCTAACATGATTCAATTATAAACTTATTAGATCCTGAAACCAGGATGACTACTTTTAAAATTTTTCAGACAGCCTCAATGAATTCAGCTATGCAGAAAAAAAAGAGTAGTTGAAACTAATATCTAAAAACAGCACAAATTTCAGCAGACCCCCTCCAGCCCAGACCAACTTCATCGTTCAGCGGGCTTCCTTTTAAATCAAAGAGGTATCAGATCCTGTAAAAACCTCTGTTATATCTCAATTTTTGCTCCCAAAAGTTTTACAAATTCTCTTATAAAAGCTGAATGACCGGGCCAGGCGGGTGAAGTCACCAAATTACCGTCCACAACCGCTTCAGTTAGGTCTACCTCTTTATACTTCCCTCCTACCAGTTCTATTTCAGGACCTATGGTTGGGTATGCAGTAAGGGTTCTGCCTTCCAGCACCTTAGCAACCGTTAGAATTTGAATGGCGTGGCAAATTGAAGCTACAGGCTTATCTTTTTCAAAGAAATGTTTAGTGATTTCAATTACTTTTTTATTCAATCTAAGATATTCCGGGGCGCGGCCACCGGCCATCACAAAACCTGCATAATCGTTTACATTTACCTCGTCAAATGAATAATTGAGCTCGAACAAATGACCTGGTTTTTCAGTGTAAGTCTGGTCTCCTTCAAAATCGTGAATAGCGGTTTTTATCTTGTCGCCTTTTTTCTTTCCGGGGCAAATGGTATGTACCGTATAGCCTAACATTACCAACATTTGGTAAGGAACCATAGTTTCGTAATCTTCAGCAAAATCTCCGGTTAAAAAGAGTATTTTTTTCATAATAATCTTAGTTTAATTTTCTTTTTTAAGTTAAGAAAATTCAGGCTAAGCACTACGAATCAGTTTTTAAAAATTAGTTAAAAACCAATTTAAACTTCTAAAATTAAGAAAGCTTGAGTAACTTTTAGGCTCAGCCAAAAACATAATTATGCAAGATCGCAGGACATTTATTAAAAATTCGGGATTGTTTATTGCGGCCAGTACAATGCCGATTCCCAACTTTTTGCTTCCGAAGAATAAAGAAAAACTGGGGGTAGCCCTGGTTGGATTGGGAAATTACAGCACAGGTCAACTCGCGCCGGCGCTTCAGGAAACCGATTACTGTGAGTTAAGAGGAATCGTAACCGGAAGCCCTGAGAAAATCCCTGCCTGGCAGAAAAAATACGGGATTAAAGACCGCAATGTCTATAATTATGAAAATATGCACCGGCTTGCCGATAATGATGAAATAGATGTGGTTTATGTAGTAACACCAAACAGTTTACACCCCAAATATGCCGTCAATGCAGCTAATGCCGGAAAGCACGTATGGTGTGAAAAACCAATGGCCATAAATTCGGAAGGTTGCCGAAAGATAATTGATGCCTGCAATAAAAATAAGGTGAAACTTTCTATAGGCTATCGTATGCAACATGAGAAAAACACCAAACAATTCATGGAGTGGGCGAAAACCAAACCCTTCGGAGCCATTAGGGAATTAACAGCCAATGCCGGGTTTTATGGAACCCGTGCCAATCTCACTCCCTGGCGCCTGGAAAAAGAAATGGGCGGCGGTGCCATGTACGATATGGGGGTCTATTCGCTAAATGGAGCAAGGTATGCCACCGGGTTGGAACCAATTTCGGTCAGCGCGACCCAAAGTACTAATAGACCTGAAATTTTCGACGAAGTAGATGAGACGACAGTTTTCAACCTTGAATTCCCCAACGGAATTACTGCCGATTGCAGAACCAGTTTTGGAGAAAGTATGAATAATCTGGAAATCGATTGTGCAAACGGATGGTATTATCTAAGACCTTTTCAATCTTATTCCGGAGTAAGAGGAAAAGCCAGCGATGGTACTATTTTGGCCCCATTTGGCAAAACTCAACAAGCGGTGCAGATGGATGACGATGCCATGGCAATAATTCAGGATAAACAAGTTATGGTTCCCGGAGAAGATGGATTAAAAGACATTGTAATTCTTGAAAAGATCTATGAATCGGCCAGTAAAAACGGCGAACGCTTAAGTTTGTAATTAGGTTTTTCTAATCGGGATTTTTATTACAGTTTCTACGCCCACCTCTTTATTGAGAATTTGAAATCGCGCTTTTTCCCCGTAAAGTGTAAATAAACGATCCCGGATATTAGAAATCCCAACACCTTTATTTAATAAAGCTTCCTGCTTTTCAGTAAGCGGTTTACCATTATTATAAATGCTAAGCACCAGATAATTTTTCTCCCTAAAAATATTAATTTCAATTGTAAGATGAATATTGTGATAAGAATAACCGTGTTTCACCGAATTCTCTATAATGGGTTGTAAAATTAAAGAAGGCACTAAACGATCTAGAAGGCTTTCGTCTATTTGCTTTTCAACTACCAAATGATCTGAAAATCTGAGCGTAAGAATATTCAAATAATAATCCAGCATTCGTAATTCCTTTCGCAAACTCACTTTATAATTCTCTCCACTATATAAAATCTCCCGAAGCAAGTCACTTAAATCAGCAATTGTATCCTGGGCTTTTTTAGCATCCATTTCTACTAAAGCCGAGATGGAATTAAGTGTATTAAATAAAAAATGTGGCTGAAGTTGAGAAGATAGCATTTTCATACGGGTGTTGACAAGTTGAGATTCCAACTGTGTTTTTTGTTTTTCAGCCTCTTTTACCTGCTTCAAATAATAATAAGTATAGATGATGAAAATCATCGCAAAATAGATGAGAAAGTTAAGGTCTATAACATATATCATGCGGTCCAGGCTGGACTTTAAGCTGTAATCGGCAAAAGTCATTCGGCCCAGTAAAATTCCGTGTAGATCGAAAAAAAAACGAATTACAAATCCTATTAAAATCGAAAATAAAGTATGCAATAAAAAGATCCTGATCCAGGAATAATTCTTATTCAGTAAGCGTTTAGTGCTTATTGCTATGAGGGTCATATAAGTTACTACGATAATCCAGTCTATAAGGAGGTTGTGAAAAATAATATCGTGCCAGGACTCCATAATTTCCTGAAACATATATGCCCGCATGTAAGCCAGTTTGGCAATGTATACTAGATTGAATAGTGTATAAAAAGCGGCTAAAAGCAAAATAAGCTTTACATCTATATATTTATTCTTAAAGGCTGAAAGAGTCATCGTTGAGGTTTTATATACCGAGTTTATCAAACAATTCTTTTTTATTGGATTTACTGATGCGTAACAATTTATTGTCTTTCATTCTAACGTCTACTTCAGAATAGTCTGAATGAACAATTTCTTTTATATGATTTAGATTGATGATAGCGGAACGATGAATTCTGAAAAAAGCGTGGTCTTTAAAAAAATCGTCCAGGTTGCTTAAAGATTCCCGAAGTACATATTTCCTGTTTTCAGTAAAAATTTCAGCGTAATATCCCGAAGCGCAGATATAGTAAATGTCTGCAGGTTTTAATAAAACCGTTTTATTTCCCTGCCTAACCGGTAGTTTTAAAGCGATATTAGAGGTTTCCTGGTCTTTGTTGTAAATTTCAAATAAGATTTGCAGACGTTTCTCAAAGTTATCCTGAGATTCTCGATGCGATATATTAAGCACTTTTTTTATGGTTTTAAAAAAACGCTCGTCCCTAAAGGGTTTCAGCAGGAAATCAAAAGCATCTACATCAAAGGCCTTGGTTGCAAAATTATCGTAAGCCGTTACGAAAACTATCACCGGTTTTGGATTCACCTTAAGTTTCTGCAAAACTTCAAAGCCATTCATATCTTTCATACTAATATCAAGAAATACCAAATCAGGTTTGAGTTTGTTGATTTGTGTAATAGCAGATTTTCCATTAGAACACTCTCCTAAAACCTCAATTTCATTTACTTCAGCGAGCAGATTGAGCACCCTTCTTCGCGCCAGTTCTTCGTCATCTACAATAAGTGCTTTCATAGTTCTTACATTTGAGATTCACCCATGTAATTTAAAACTATTTTTTTGTTGAATATAATTTTTAATCTTAAGTGACAAAGAACCTGAACTAGACAAATCCACTTAATTTTGCAGTGAACCCTTAGATTTTTGAAGTAAACAAACCTTTATTTGCTTTAAGCACATAAAAAAATGCCTGTAAAGGTATTTGGAGCCGTAGCTTATACCTTACAGACATTAGTTTTAGTATCTATGGAAACTACATTCCGGCAACACGTTCTTCCCCGATATTCTTAGGATCAATTTTTATGATCTTAGACTTATTATCTTTGACAACTTTAATTCGGTAAAGTTCTTTGTCTACTAAATTTCTCTTTCCTTTGGCTGTGTAGGTATTCTTTACCATGCTCCAGCCTTTAGTTTGTCTCCATAATTCATTTCTTACCGCTAGGGGCAAAGGAAAATCTTCAAATATCTGTCTGGTGCGATTTAATTCTCCCTCCTTGGAATATCTGGCTTCAAGAAAACCTTTATCAGTAGCAAAACGTACTAAATAAGTATCGTAGTCTTTACCTTCTACTTGGTCAATAAAACTATCAATATCAAAGTAAGATTCCATAAAACCAATAGGATTTTTCAGGAATTTTTTAGCGAAACCAACGTTGACTTCGTAGCGATATTCATCGAGATTATCGGTTTCGGTGAGATTTATGGCAGAAAAACCAATTTTGGTTTCTTCAAGTTCAGTTACCCCCTGAGCCTGGCCAACAAGGCTAAAGCTCATAAGGATCAAAATAACGACTAATGTTTTCATAACAATTAATTTTAGGATTTATAAAAGGTTTAGGTACAAGCTTGCATTTAATTATACCCTAAAATTAATGTACCCTACAGGTGAAATTATCATTTATGATTTAAACCGCAGTTTTTTGATAATGAGTAGTTTAAAAGTTGATGTGTAGTATATTTCTTTTTCTTTACAGCTTTGCCTTAATTCAGTAAAATTCACTAATTTTATAGACTTTTTACATTTAAAAAATTTATTGCTATTAAGAACTCGACTCAGCATCAAAATTACGCAGCAGACATTGCTAACATTAATAAAATCCCAATCATTGCTCAATTACTGGATCTAATTTGCCTTAACACAGGGATGGGCTTTGCGGCTATTGCCCGCGTTACTGAAGATAATTGGATTACTTGCGCCAGTAAAGATCAAATTTCTTTTGGACTAAAATCTGGTGACGAACTTCCGGTAGAAACTACTATATGTAATCAGGTACGCCAAGAAGAGCAGCCAGTTTTTATTGATAATGTAGCCACCAGTGAGACTTATTCTAAACATCCAGCCCCGGCGATGTACGGATTTTCAAGTTATATTTCTGTTCCGTTGCATAAAAAAGACGGCAGTTTCTTTGGGACTATTTGCGCTATAGACAAAAAAGCAGCCAAAATAGATACTGAAGAAATTAGAGGGATGTTTCAACTCTATGCTGAATTGATAGGTTTTCACCTGGAAGCTCTTGAAGAAAAAGATAATGCAGAAGCAAAACTTAGCGAAGAGCAACATATAGCAGAATTACGGGAACAATTTATAGGTATTTTAGGACACGATCTTAAAAACCCGATAGCTACTACTCGAATGAGTGCTGAAATTCTAATGAAATTTAGCAAGGAAGATCTTGTAAAACGTAATGCCGCCCTTATTAAATCTACCAGCATTAGAATGGAAGGTTTGATAGATAATCTCCTGGATTTTGCTCGTGGCCGTTTAGGTGAAGGCATTAAATTAAATAAAACCAATGATTTAAAAAAATTGCAAGATGTACTCAAGCAGGTAATCCATGAAGCGAAAACTACCTCTCCCGATCAGAAAATCAAGTCTAATATTCAAATAAAAAATCCTGTAAACTGCGATCCCGATAGAATAGCGCAATTATGCGCTAATCTTTTAGGAAATGCAGTTACTCACAGTTCTTACGATAAACCTATAGGGCTCAAGGCTGTTTGTATAAATGGAGAGTTTAAATTGGAAATCACCAACAAAGGGACTAAAATCCCACAAGAAGTTAGAGAAAAATTATTTGAACCTTTTTACCGTATGGAAGGGAATGAACCTAAAAAAGGTTTAGGTCTCGGACTTTACATCGCTTCACAAATCGCATTGGCCCACGGAGGGAATATCAATGTAACCTCATCAGATGAAGAGACCGTATTCAGCTTTGTAATGCCTGCGCATAATTAAGCCTGGCAGTTACACCACGCACTATCATGAATTGAAACGTAAATCTTAAAACAGCAGGTTTAGTGTACCCAATACTGCAAAAATTGCCGCTATTACAATCCAGGTGAGAATAAACAAAATAAATAGTTTGGCCAAAAAATGAAATCCGGCAGTAGCTGTCTTGTAATTTTCTAGAAAAATATAAAAAGGATTCATAGCACAAAAATTAAAGGTTAAACACATAGAACCTTAATTAGGGAAATGGCTATCAAAAATGTAGTTCTCTCAACTAAAAATTCAACACGAATATAAATTCAATTTAAATACCCGGGAGGCCGAATTTGTGATTCGGTTTTCTTAATCAGCTCCGTTTCTTCAGAATTTTTAAAAGTAATTTTTCACCATATTTCAACTTATTCTTTCCCAAAAAAGTTCAACTTTAATTTAAGACTATAAAAGCAGGTCTAGTATTGGGGAAAACCTGTATTTATTACAAATAAAAACCGAATTTTTAAAACATTAGAGAAAGAAATTATTCCGAAGGAATAATACTTTTTTTCTTTCGAGACTAACTTTGTATGTGAGCAATGCCTTTTAGAAATATTTCTTTTTTGAAAGAATTTTTGCAATGGCTTCTTTCCCACATTGCACTTGAAGTTTTCGATAAATATTACGTAAATGTGAACGGCAGGTTTCAAAAGCGATATTTAATTCTGAAGCTATAAATTTCACACTTCCCCCCTTTACTAATAGTTCTAAAACTTCAGTTTCCCTTTTTGTTAGATTATATTTTTTTTCTTGCGGTTCGTTTTTTGAAAGGATTCCCGGACTCTTTTTGCTATTAAAGGCGACATTGGCGCACCGCCATTTTCCACTTCTTCAATTGCTTCGAAAAGTTTTAAAGGAGAAGTTTTCTTAAGAATATAGCCGTTTGCTCCCGCACATAAACTACCAAAGAGTTTATTTTCATCTTCAAACTGAGTGTACATTACGATAAGAGTTTCAGGTTTAATCTTTTTTATAACCGGAATAACCCCTATTCCATCCAAGCCTGGAAGATTGATATCCAAAATAACAATATCTGGCCTTTTTTTCCTTATATCCTTTTCAGCATTTAATGCATCTCCATAAGCCCCTACTACTTTATAAGAATTGCCACTTTCCAATACTGCAATCAAAGACTTCCTTAAATTCTCATCATCCTCATATATCAATAAACTGGTCATCATTATGTTTTTATGGAGGGCTTGGGTTATTGTAATCTTTTATCTAAAATAATTCATAGAACCTTCTGCTTTCATAGGGCAACCAAATTTCTATTAGGCTGCCAGTGCGGGGCGAAGAATATATTTTTATTTTACCTCGCCATTTGGCAAGTCGTTGTTTAATGTTTTTGAGCCCATTTCTTTCTGTGCTTTCTTCGGGATCAAAACCAACTCCATTATCCCGCAATGTTAGATGAAACATTTTGTCACTCTCATTGATTTCAATTTCACTAAAAGTGGCTTTTGAGTGTTTTCTCAGGTTATTAATCAACTCTTTGAAAATAAGAAACAGCGCTCTACGTTGCTGTAGAGACATCATCCTTTCCTTAAATTTTTCCTGAATTTTAACTTTATAGCCTATGTTCTCCTGTTCGAAAATTCTACTGGAGTAACGCCTCATATTAATCACAAGTTCTTCCAGACTTTCATCAGGTATTTTTAAATTCCAGACTATCTCATCCAGAGCTTCACAAGAAGCCTGAACTTCCTGATTTAAATTATCCAGATAGGCTTTTATTTCCCCATCCTTTACTTTCTTTTTTATAATAGCAGAGAGAAAATTAATATTTGTTAAGCTCGCACCTATCTCATCATGAAGATCGGCTGAAATACTATTTTTCAGCTTTTCAATAGCCATTAAATGTAAGATCCTAATTCTGTAAACAATATAAATTACAACAATAATCCAAATCAAAATGAGTAAAATGGGTTTCCATTCGCTCCAAAAGGAAAAGGTGTTTAGAAAATTACCCGGTTTGAATACTTGTGTAATTTCTTCGGCTTCTTTTATTTTTTTTTCTAAAGGTTTATTGACTTCAGCATAATTTTCAGGAAGGGAAATTTCAAAGCTGAAATTGTCCGAAAAATTAGGTTCAAAAGCATAGGAATGGGCTTCAGAAAAGGCGAAAACCAATTCTAACAAGCAAAACATTAATGTAAAAATCGTATTCCAACCACTCATCTTCATACCTCTTTTTCACAAAATGTTTCGGGACTGTAAAAAAGTACAAGAGCTTCAATTCAACACATAATATACTGATTTTTAATTATTTAATAATAATTGATATTGAATTATTTAGGGGTGTTTTCCCTTATTCTGTTTTTACCTGACTAAATTTGAGTCATAAATTAGTTATCTATTATCTCTTTTTGCTTCTTAAAGAAAAGTTGCGAAATTGGAATAAGCATTAATGCTGAAGTAAAGAAAAGGATAAAAGATACTTTCAAATTAAATAAATGTGCTAAATACCCCACCAGCGGCGGACCTAAAAGCATTCCCACGATAGCGTAGGTCGTAATAATTGAAATGGCCATTCCAGGGGAATATTTTTTTGAAGAACCTGCGAGAAGAAATGTCATAGGGATTACTGCAGCTACACCTATCCCTACCAAACAAAAACCGATTAAGGCCGGCCAAAAATAAGGGAAAACAATCATAAGCAACACCCCTAAACATACCAGGGAAGCACTAATAATATAATTCTTTTCCATTCCAATTCTTTCTACAATTCTATCTGAAAAGAAACGGGAAAGTGCCATAAAGACCATAAAAATTAAGTATCCCAGCGTAAAAATATCTTCGTTCACCACTTCCTTAAAATAAACCCCGCTCCAATCGAACATTCCGCCTTCGGTAATTGCAGCAAGAAAAACAATGAAACCAAGATACATCGTTGGTTTATCGGGTTTTCCGAAGCGCAGTTTGTTTCCCTGGGTAGAACGATCTTTTTTCAGCAGCGATGAAAATGCCACAAAGGCTAAAATGAGGGTGAAGATAGAAACCGCCGGTAAATGCTGGTAAATAGGAATATCAAATTTTATAAGTAAGGTGGAAAAAGCCACTCCTAAAAGTCCGCCGGTGCTCCACAGGCCGTGAAAAGAACCTATAATCTTTCTTTTAAAAGTTTTCTGTAGCGTTAAGGATTGCGTATTCATCGCGATATTGAAAATCCGCATTGAAAAGGCAAAAGCAAAAATTCCCGTGATTAGCAAAAAAGATTATCGGCTATCCCGATCAGGACTAGTGCAACCGAGAATAAAACAAGGGATACAATTAAAGG
>JAGXIG010000073.1 GCA_024635815.1 Salegentibacter sp. | reverse complement strand
TTTAAGGAACTGGAAGGAATCCATTCCAGAACAGATTTTGACCTTAAAGCACACGAAGAACATTCAGGAAAGAAATTACGTTTCTACGATCCTGAAATGAAAGAAAATTACGTGCCATATGTAATTGAAACTTCTATTGGTTTAGACCGAATGTTTTTAGCGGTTTTTTCAGCTTCCCTGGAAGAAGAAGAACTCGAAGGCGGGACCAGCCGGACGGTATTGAAATTACCAGCAATTTTGGCGCCAACCAAAGCAGCGGTGCTTCCGTTAGTGAAGAAAGACGGTTTACCCGAGCTTGCCCAAGAAATTATAGAAGAATTAAAATGGGATTTCAGGGTGCAATATGACGAAAAGGACGCCATTGGGCGTAGGTACCGCAGGCAGGATGCAGTGGGAACCCCACTTTGTATTACCGTAGATCACGATTCACTTGAAGATAAAAAAGTGACAGTACGTTACCGGGATACAATGGAGCAAACGCGAGTGGAAATCACAGAACTTAAGGAACTAATTCAGCAAGAAATAGATTTTAAGACCTGGATGAAAAATAAGTAAAAAGTAATTTTTATTTCATATTTAAAAGGAGCGGTTAATTAACTTAATCGCTCCTTTTGTTTTTGATAAGCATAGAATCATTATTTTTAGAAAGTAAAAGAAGAAGTCGCGTAAAATGAAAAAAATTATATTCCTTTTAGTTTTAATTTTTGGTTGTCATTCCATATTCCTGGGACAGGAGAGGGAGACCTCCGGCCCGGTTTATATAGACTCTGCCAAGGCGGTGCCTTCTTCTGCAATGGCTAAAAGAAAACTAATTCCTCCGGCAAAAGAATTTAAGATCTACAATCCCAGGAATCGCGGAATTAATAAAATTGTTCCAGGAAAAGGTTTACCAAAAGTCAAGGATGAGGCTCTTCAACAAAAAATGGGGGAAATCCAGGCAAAAGCTCCTTATTTTACTTTTGAGGCTGCTTCAACCCAAGCTACACCTACCGATCCTACTGGAGCCGCCGGCCCAAATCATTATGTAAATGGTTGGAATTCGGCTTTTTCAATTTTCGATAAATCGGGGAACCAGATTATGGAACCCGCTTCTCTTGCAAGTATAGGTGGAGAATTCACAGATGAAACCCTTGGAGATCCCATTATTCTTTACGACGAATTCGCCGACCGGTTTGTTATCCTTCAATTTAGCGATACTCCAGAAAGTTTCTTGATCGCCATATCTCAGGGAGCAGACCCAATGAATGATGGGTGGTATACCTATCGTTTTACGACCAACGGGGTTTTACCCGATTATCCAAAGATTTCGGTTTGGGGAGATGGTTATTATATCACGACCAATAAAAATTCCAGAACAGCGGCTACCAGTCAGGTGGTCTATGCCTTGGAGAGAGACCAAATGCTTGTTGGAGAAACCGTCCAAATTATGTCGTTCCCCTTACCTGGGATAGAAACAAACGGCTTTTACAGTCCGGCCGGATTTTCAGGAATTGGAGAAGACTTACCGCCACGAGGAAATTCGCCCATAATTTACCTTCAGGACGATTCCTGGGCAGGTGTTAATGAAGATCATTTAAAACTTTGGTTGATTAATGTAGATTGGAATAATCCTTCAGCATCCACGATCTCAGAGTCGCAGGAATTGGGTGCTGGCGATGGCGTTTCACCATTTATAGCCACATTTGATGGAGGCTCCTTTGCAAATCTTTCACAACCGGGCATCGATAGACCAGATATTGACGTCCTGCAGGCTACAATGATGTATATGACCACCTACAGGCGATTTCCAAATTATAATGCCGTGGTGATGAATTTTGTGGTAGATATAGACCCAACTGCAGCGGAACATGCGGGCATACGTTGGTATGAGTTACGACAGCAAAACGATGGCGGTCCCTGGAGTGTTTACCAGGAAGGAACTTATGCACCAGATAATAACGATCGTTTTAGCGGGAGCATTGGCCTGGATGAAGAAGGTAATATTGCCCTCGGTTATACGGTCTTAAATGATAACCCACTAACTCCTGTTTTTCCGTCTTTACGTTATACCGGGAGATACCGCAACGATGAACCTGGAATAATGACTTTAGAAGAGCAAAGTATTATTGAAGGAGAAAGCCCCAATCCTAATTCAAGGTATGGCGATTATGCGCATCTAAGCGTAGATGCAGCCGATGGACTTACCTTTTGGCATAATGGCGAGTATTTTGTTGGGCAGGAAAGAAAAAACCATGTAGGGGTATTTAAAATCGCTCCAGATTTTGATAACGATCTTGGTGTAGTTTCATTAATTAGTCCGAAAGATGCCAGTTTAAATACAAGTGAAGAAATTACTATAAAAATCAGGAATTACGGCAGAAACGCACAGTCTAATTTTGAAGTAAGTTATAGCATAGATGGAGGTCCTGATGTGACTGAAACTTTTGAAGAAACCATTGCAGGAACAAGTTCTGCTGAATTCACTTTTTCTGAAACCGCCAACCTTTCTCAGGTTGGACAAACCTATGAATTTATTTTCAGCACAAATTTAGATGCTGATGAAAATGTTGAAAATGATACTCTGATTACTTCAGTGCGAAATTTACCTCCTAACGATGTTGGGGTAACTTCTATTGATGCCCCTCAAACGGGAGAAAATTTAGGAACTTCAGAAGAAGTCACCGTAAGCATAGAAAACTTTGGGGGCGAGCCACAGCAAGATATCCCTGTTTTTTATCAAATAGGAAATAATACTCCGGTAAGGGAGGTTTTTAACGGCACTTTGGATGTTGGAGGACTTGAAGTTTATACCTTTAATGAAAATGCAGATATTTCGCCTTCAGGAAGTTATATAATTAGCGCCGGCACCAGGTTGGAGAACGATTTTGAATCCGGTAACGATACCACTATAAAATCTGTAGCCAATCTGGATTGTATTCCAGAAGGTTCTGATTGTAGTTTTGGTGACGGAATTTTCTTTTTTGAACTCGAAGACATTCTTAATGAACGCATTCCCTGCGGAAATGGTTATGCCGATTTTATAGGTTTAGCCGCTACTTTAGACCGTTCACAAAGCAACTTTACGGTTTCGGTACAATCTCATTTTGCAGAAGAAGATAGAGAACAATTTTCAATGTGGATAGATTTTAACGACGATGCTGTTTTTGATGATGAGGAACGTGTTATCACTTCTGAAGTTATCCCTACCAAAAACTCCTGGCATTCTTATGATTTCAGTATTGCTAAAGATGCGCCGCTGGGGCAACATCTTTTGCGTATTAAGGCTGGAGATACCAATTTTGACGGTGATCTAAACAACCCCTGTGAAGTAATGGAATATGGGACCACCCACGATTATTCAGTAAGTATTACCGATTCTACTTTAGACATCGAGGATTTCATTTTAAACGAAGCTGAACTGGTAGTGGTTTCCGAAGAAAATAAACAGTTTAGAGTTATCATGGAAACCGATTATGAGGAAACCTTGAGAATTACGGTTCACAATGTTTTAGGGCAAAAAATGTTGGAAAATCAGGTGGAAAATAATGGCACCGGTTATGTTTATGAATTGGATATGTCTTATGCTGCAAGAGGTGTTTATTTGGTGAGAATGGGAACCCGGGAAGTAGGAAAAGTAAAGCGGTTTATTGTAAAATAGTTATTTTTAACTAATAATTTTATAAGGTGTATACACAAGATTATATACACAGGTTGGATGAACTTACTTTAAAGTTCAACAAGACATTTGGCAAACTCAGTGAACGTGAAATTCACTGGAAACCAGGTGCTAATACCTGGAGTATTGCCCAAAATTTAGAGCATCTTATTTTGATTAATCAGTCGTATTTCCCGATGATTGATAGACTAAGGAATAAAGGTCATAAAAAGCCATTCACGGCAAAATTTGGTTTTCTGGTGAATTTCTTCGGTAAAACAATTTTAAAATCGGTTCAACCCGATACCACTAAAAAAACCAAAACATTCTCCATCTGGAAACCTTCGGAAAGTAGTCTTTCAAAAGATATTGTAACTAGGTTTGTTGAGCATCAGGAAAAATTAAAAAAGAAGATTTTACAGTCAGAAGATCTACTGAGGCAAGGTGCGGTAATTTCTTCACCTGCAAATCCTAAAATCGTGTATAAACTTGATGCAGCTTTTAAAATTATTCTCGCTCACGAAGAGCGACATTTTCAGCAGGCTAAAAAGCTGCTCCAAATTCAAAAATCTAACTTGTAAATCTTAGTTTTAGCCTTATTTTTGAGGAAAATTGACTTTTATGAAGATCATTTCCTATAACGTAAACGGAATTAGAGCTGCCGTAAGAAAGGGCTTTTTAGATTGGGTGCAACAGGCAAATCCAGATGTGGTTTGTCTCCAGGAGATAAAAGCAAATCCCGAGCAATTAAAACTCGATGATTTTCAAGAGGCCGGTTATCCTTATCATTATTGGTATCCAGCACAAAAGAAGGGGTACAGCGGGGTGGCGATTTTAAGCAAGCATAAACCTTTGCATATAGAATACGGTACTGGTATAGATTATATGGATTTTGAAGGCCGAACAATTCGCGCTGATTTCGAAAATTTTTCGATCATAAGTTTGTATTTGCCTTCAGGGACTAATATTGCCAGGTTGGAGCACAAACTCCAGTTCATGGACGATTTTCAGCAATATGTTGACGAAGTCAAAAAAGATTTTCCCAATTTGATAATTTGCGGAGATTATAATATTTGCCACGAAGCTATAGATATTCACGATCCTGTTCGACTTAAAAATGTATCCGGTTTCTTACCCGTAGAGCGAAAGTGGATAGATAATTTTATGAAAAGCGGATTTATAGATTCCTTTAGGCATTTTAATGAAGAGGGTGACAATTATTCATGGTGGAGTTACCGGGCTAATGCCCGAGCAAACAACAAAGGCTGGCGTATAGATTATAATTTGGTGGCCGAGCCATTGCAAGAAAAACTGAAACGCGCCGTTATATTACCTGAAGCCAAACACAGCGATCACTGTCCTGTTTTGGTGGAATTGGAATCAGATTTTTAATATGAATAACTTATAATTATGAAGAAAATACTTGTTTTAGCTGTTTCAGCGGTTTTTATGCTGACTTCTTGCGTATCCTCGAAAAAATATCAGGAACTCGAAGGCAGGCATGCCGATTTAAAACGTGAAAACCGAAATACCCAATCTGAACTCGAGAAATATCGAAATTTAGATGAAGAATATTCAACATTAAAAAAAGATTACGCTGAAGCCACGGCTGAAAGAGATCGTTTAAAAGATGAGCTTGAAAGCTCCCGAAAAAACTACGCTACACTTAAAAATTCTTACGATGCTTTAGAGGAAAACAGTTCTGCTGCAATTTCAGAAAATTCCCGGCAAAATCGCCAGCTTCTTGCTGAATTGGAAGAAAAAGAACAGGCGCTGGTAGAAGAGCAGGCAAGATTAAGTAAGCTACAAAGAGATCTTGATGCCCGTTCCAGAAGGGTAAACGAGTTAGAAGAATTAATCGCGGCCAAAGATGCCAAAATGAACGCTTTAAAAGATGCGATCTCAAAGGCCTTGACCAATTTTGAAGGCAAAGGTTTAACCGTAGAGCAACGCGATGGTAAAGTCTATGTTTCTATGGAAAATAAGTTATTGTTCAGTTCTGGAAGTTGGGCTGTAAATAATGAAGGAAGACAGGCCGTGAAACAATTAGGCCAGGTTTTGGCTCAAAATCCAGATATTGCGGTTTTAATTGAAGGCCATACCGATGATGTACCTTACGGCGGAAGCGGTCCATTAAATGATAACTGGGACCTTTCTACTAAGAGAGCGACTTCTATTGTACAGATCTTAAAGGAAAACAATACAATAGACCCACAGAATTTAACCGCAGCCGGCCGTGGCGAATACGCGCCAATAGCGACTAATGAAACTGCCGAAGGCAAAGCAAAAAACCGAAGAATTGAAGTGATTTTAACACCAAAATTAGATGAAGTTACTAAATTGCTTAGCGAAGAATAAATATAATTTCTGAAAAACAATTAATGAAATATACCAAGCTTCCGAATACTGATATAAAAATTAGTAAAATTTGCCTGGGTACGATGACCTGGGGTGAACAAAATACAGAAGCCGAAGGCCACGAACAAATAGAATTTGCGCTGGAAAAAGGAGTGAATTTTTTGGATACGGCTGAAATGTATTCTATACCGGGAAAAGCAGAAACCCAAGGCAGTACCGAGAAAATCATTGGTTCCTGGTTTAAAAAATCGGGAAGAAGAGATGATGTGGTGCTCACTTCAAAAGTGGTGGGTCCTGGAAATTCGATGGAACATATTCGTAAAAACCTTGGATTTTCTAAAGAATCGGTATCCGATGCTTTGCATAAAAGCCTTGAGAGATTACAAACAGATTATATAGATCTTTATCAGTTACACTGGCCGGAACGAAACACAAATTTCTTCGGACAAAGGGGGTATGAGCACGATAAAGATGAAGCCTGGGAAGAGAATTTTAAAGAAGTGCTGGAAACTTTAGATGACTTTGTAAAAGAAGGAAAAATTCGTCAGGTTGGTTTGTCTAATGAAACCCCTTACGGGGTTATGCGTTTTTTGGAAGAAAGCAGGAAGCATAATCTACCAAAAATGATCACGGTGCAAAATCCTTATAATTTACTCAACCGAAAAGACGAAATTGGACTAACCGAAGTGCTTCATCGCGAGAATGTAGGTTTATTTCCTTATTCACCACTTGGAATGGGTACTTTAAGTGGAAAGCATTTGGACGGGATTCAGCCAAATTCAAGGTTGGGATTATTTCCGCAGTATAAAAGATATTCTGGAGAACAGGCAGTAAAAGCCACACGTGCTTATAGCGAGATCGCTAAAAATCACAATTTGAATTTCGCGCAAATGTCATTGGCTTTTGTGAACACCCGCCCTTTTGTAACGAGTAATATTATTGGCGCGACCTCAATTAAACAATTAGTAGAAAATATTGGAAGTATAGATGTAGAACTTTCCGAAGAAGTTTTAGAAGATATCAATAAAGTTCACGAAACTTATCCCAATCCCGCACCTTAATCTAATAAGATTAGATCCTGAAATAAATTCAAGATGACGTGAAGTTTATATTTCATTTACCAAACTTTGGTGGATGTAAGAAGCTTTATTTGCGGAGGTTCTTATATGAAACCATTCGTTTGTTTTTCCTAGAAATTGAAGGGTATCATTAGCTTTTAATGTGCTTAAAATCCTTGAATTTGAGGTTGTGGGTTTACTTCTAAGGTTGGCCGTGCTTTTAACGATCAGTTTCTGCGGATGGCTGTCTAATTGTTCAGGATCGGATTCAAGTAAACTGGGTTGGTATACAAAATGCAAGGGATTTATCGCGCCGTGGTAGCCTTTGTAAATTCCAAAATGAAGGTGTGGCGGTGTGGTTCTGGCGTTACCGGTATTACCTACAAAACCTATGGTATCGCCCCTTTTTATATTTCCGGAAACATCGGCAATGCTATCTAAATGCGCGTAATAAAGCGACTGGTTGCGTTTGCGGTCACGAAGCCAAACCTGTTTTCCTCCCAGACCTTTTTTCCCGGTATAACCAATGCTGCCATTTGTTGCGGCTACCACGGGTGTTCCCCTTTTTGCAAAAATATCTATGCCTTCGTGGCTCCTGGCTCCACCATCGCGATTTGCGCCCCAGTAGCTTTGTACATTTGCATTAACCCCAGCACTCACCGGAAATAGATAAGCGGGGTTTTTCTCCATTTTGAACTTGAATGCCGTATGTGCTTCAATTTCTGGTTGGATTACAACTTTGTAAGTTGCCTTTTTTTCGGCTTCAAAACTTAAATTTTTCTTTTGAAAATCGATAGATTTCACCTTTTCGAATTTCGGTATTGTATCGCCAGCTCTTTCAAAAAGCTCAACAAAAACCAGCTGTTTGGTAGAATCTGTTTCCACTACTAAATTAAAAACCTCCCCGGGCTGGAGTTCAATTTCATAAGAATAGACTGGAAAACTTTTCGGATAAAATTTGCCGGTTTCGGCGTAGGGAAGGCTGATTTCTATACTATCCTGAAATGCCGTTTCAGCCAAATTTTCCCAAATTTGGAACAATTCATCTGAAACATTAAAATCACGTTTATATTGTTCTTTTGCGGTTGGATTGGTAATAAAATCTGATGCTTTGTTGATTTGCGAGCAACCCGAAATAATTATAATAAGGAATAGGCTTAAAATATTTATCTGCTTCATTGTCTTTCGTTTACAGATAATTTAAAGCAGTAATTATGCCAGATTAAAAGTGCTACTTTTTCAATCTTTTCGCCTAATTATTATTGAAATACTTCAAAGAGTCTACCCAAACAAATGATTTACCACATCTTCAATTTTGGCCACTTTTATAATATTAATGCTGAAGTTTGATTTTGGGATTTTACTTTGTTTGGAAACCATAATTCCGGCAAAACCGAGTTTTTCAGCTTCCATAATACGTTGTTCTACGCGGGTTACGGGCCGAATTTCTCCTGCCAGGCCAACTTCAGCAGCAAAACAGATATCCTTTTGAATAAAAATATCTTCGTTTGAGGATAGAATAGCAGCAATCACGGCAAGATCTATCGCGGGATCGTCTACGCTAATTCCGCCGGTAATATTGAGGAAAACATCTTTTGCGCCTAACCTGAAACCAGCACGTTTTTCTAAAACCGCAAGCAACATATTTAGTCTTTTTACATTATAGCCGGTAGCCGAACGTTGAGGGGTTCCATAAACCGCAGTGCTAACCAGCGCCTGGATTTCTATCATAAGAGGCCGCATTCCTTCCAGAGTGGCTGAAATAGCCGTTCCGCTAAGATCCTCATCGTTTTTGGAGATAAGAATTTCAGAAGGATTACTTACTTCCCGAAGTCCACTGCCCTGCATTTCGTAAATACCGAGTTCATGAGTTGATCCAAAACGGTTTTTGTGCGCGCGTAGAATTCGGTACACGTGGTTTCTGTCGCCTTCAAACTGCAACACGGTGTCAACCATGTGTTCCAACACTTTCGGCCCGGCGATGCTGCCTTCTTTAGTGATATGGCCAATTAAAATAACCGGTGTATTGGTTTCTTTAGCGAATTTTATAAGTTCTGCGGTGCATTCCCTGATTTGGGAAATACTTCCCGGTGCGCTTTCAATATAATCGCTGTGCAGGGTTTGTATGGAATCTATAATTATTACTTCAGGTTCTATAGCTTCAATTTGCCTGAAGATATTTTGAGTTTTGGTTTCGGTAAGGATATAGCAATTGGCGGCAACGGGATTAATTCGTTCTGCGCGCATTTTTATTTGCTGCTGACTTTCCTCCCCGGAAACATATAAAACTTTATAATTTAACTGAAGCGAGATTTGAAGTAACAGTGTGCTTTTCCCTATTCCCGGTTCACCGCCCAGTAGGGTGAGCGATCCCGGAACAAGTCCTCCACCCAGAACCCGGTCCAGCTCGTTATTGCCGGTATGCCATCGGTTTTGAGGACTGTTTTCAATTTCAGCTATTTTTAAAGGTTTGGCCGTACGTTTTGCTTCCCTCTCGCTGGGTGATTTCCAATCTTTTGCATCTGGCTTTTCTACAATTTCTTCAGCAATGGTATTCCATTCACCGCAGGCGCTGCATTTGCCTTGCCATTTAGCATATTGGCTGCCACAATTCTGGCAGTAAAACGTTGATTTAACCCTGGCCATCTAGCTTTGATTTTTCCCGCTAATAACCGAAATCTTTTTTAATTGCATCAGCTTTAGCAAGCATAAAATCAGTGTTTAAAAATGCGATTTTTTCCTGTCCATATGCATTTTGATAGGTACGCATCGCTTTCTTCGGATTTCCGGTTTCTTCCTCATAACGGGCCTCGAAATAGGTTCCCAGCATAGTACCTGGATAATTATCGTAGGCCAATTGGCTTAAACCTTTATAATCGTCCCAGCGTCTTGTTTTTTCAATAGCATTATGAACTGCCATAAAATCTTCCAGCCTAATCTTTTTCTGAATCCCGAAAAGCTCGTTTATGCTTTCATATTTATCGGTTAAAAACTCAACTGAGGATACCGAAGTTTGTAATAAAAGCTCGTTGTAATCTTTTTGACTAATAGGCCGATAAACGCTGAACATACTTTCTAAGGCAGAAGGTATTGCTTTTCCTACCAGGGAATAATGCGTAGCATTTTCAAAATTATCGAACTTATAAGTTACCAAATCGTTTTCTATTGCGGCAAGCTGGGAGTTTAGATCTTCAATTCCCTTTTTTAACTGCGGAATATCAGCGGTGCCTGTAGCCAGATAAAGCCATTTTTTGGTTTCAGACCTTGCTAGAGTGCCACTTATCCTATCGGCCATTGGCGGTGCGAGATCTGGGCTTAGGTTAATATAGCCGTCAAAAATGGGGTTTGATTTTAGCAAATAATAGTTAATAAAATTTGCGGTGTAATCATGTCCTGCAATTACCCTGAAATCTGCAGTACGATATTTATTATCTAAATGCTGCATAAGTTCCATTCCCAGGAATTCAAAAAAGGCCGCTCCTTTATCTGCCGGGAGAAAATTTCGCTCATCATAATAAGCATCGTCCATACGGGATTTGCTTTGATTAATGCCTACTACGATCATTTCGGGCGCATCTTCCCAATAGGAATAATAATCTACGTTACCTGCCATGGGTTCAAACAAGTAGTCACCGTCGAGCACGAGAATTACCGGATAGCTTTTTTCGGTATTTTCATCATAATTTCGTGGGAGTTGAATCTTGATTTCCCGTGTTTCACCGAGTTTTTCGGAAGAAATCGTTTCGTAAAGAGTTTGTGCAGAACTTAGAAGCGGCGCCACTAACAGCACAAAAATGAGTAATTTTTTTACCATAGGTGTTAGGTTTTGTTTAACCTACACAAGATATATATTATTTTCGACGGTTGAAAATTGGGAGTAATATGAAAGAAAGTCCGCCAAGCACCAATACCAGCAGGGTTTGCGTAGCCCAAGTAATCCATCCAAAAGCCTCGCCACTTTGCTTACTGATTCCGAAAACCACTAGAATAGCACCAATTGCTACCGGATAAACTCCAATTCCGCCATTTGTGGCCGAAATCGCAAAAGATCCTACTACAAATGCGGCCATAATTATAGAAAAATCGGTTTTTTCCATTCCCGGAACTGCAAAAATAATTACATAAAACATCAGAATGTACATTAACCAAATAAACAACGTGTGGAAAATAAATGGCCATTTTTGTTTCATTCTGAATATGCTTCGCATTCCTTCCAGAAGTCCCCGGGCCATTTTTTTGATGCGAACCAAAAATGAAAGTTTAGACCTTTTTATAATTTGAAGTATTAGAACCCCAATTAAAACAAGACTTAAAAGTATTCCAACACTTATTATGGGATTAATTTCATTGGCCTTAAAGTAGGCGAGAAGGTGTTCGGTTTGAAGAAATAATGTGAAAGCCGTTATGCTTAGCATCACGACAACATCAGCAATTCTTTCAGAAATAATGGTTCCGAAAGCTTTTTCGAAAGGTATTTTTTCATAAGTGGAAAGACTGGCAGCCCGTAGTATTTCTCCTGATCTTGGAATCCCAAAATTTGCCAGATATCCGGCCATCACTGCCATAAAACTGTTTAGTAATTTGGGTTTATAGCCCATGGGTTCCAACATAAATTTCCAGCGGTAAGCCCGGGAAAGGTGAGAAAGCCCGCCAAAAAGCATAGAAAGAATTATAAACCAGGGATTAGCATTTAAAATATTTTGCCACAATTCTTCCCTTTCTTGCGGTGTGGCGCTTTTTAGAGAATACCAGATTAAAAAAACTCCCAAAAGTAATGGGAGTATGATTTTTAGTATTTTGATTAATTTTTTATTCAACGGTCTAACTCAAAAGATTGGTTTCTTCGTTAGGAAAAACCAGAGAAGGTTTAAATGCTTTTGCTTCTTCAAAATCCATAATTGCATAAGCGATTAGGATTAGAATATCGCCTTTGGCAACTTTCCTCGCCGCAGCACCATTAAGGGTGATTTCTCCTGAATTTCTTGGACCCGGGATTACGTAGGTTTCTAAACGCTCACCATTGTTGTTATTTACAATCTGAACTTTTTCACCTTCAATAATATTAGCGGCTTCCATAAGATCTTCGTCAATGGTAATGCTTCCAATATAATTAAGATCGGCGCCTGTAACTTTTACTCTGTGTATTTTTGATTTTACTACGTGAACTTGCATAGTTTATTCTTCGTTGTTTAAGGCAATATTATCTATTAGCCTGATATCGCCGGCATAGGCGGCGATAAAAGCGCGGTAAGTATCACCTTTTCTTTTTCTGTTAATTTTTTTTAATGTTTTGGTGTTGGCAATTTCAAAATATTCCAACTCCAATACCGGGTGGCTATTAAATTGCTCTTTTACCCAGTTGTGTATATATTCTGCACTTTTTGTGCCAAATAGTTCCCTGGTTTTGATGAGGGTTTGATAAATAAAGGAAGCCTTTTCCCGCTGATTTGCATTCAACCTTTCGTTTCTTGAACTTCTTGCTAAACCATTTTCTTCTCTTAAAATGGGGCAGCCTATTACTTCTACCGGAAGCCCTGCTTTCTCAGTTAGTTTCCTTACAATTTGTAATTGCTGAAAATCTTTTTCTCCGAAAAAAGCTTTGTTTGGTTCTACGATAGTAAACAATCTTTTAACTATAGTTCCCACTCCGTCAAAATGTCCGTTTCGGTATTTTCCTTCCATTACCTGCTCCAAGCCGTCGAAATTAAACTGCTCAGAGCTTACATTCTCACCATATAATTCATTAGCTGTGGGAGCAAAAATCCAGAGGTTGGCACTGGCTTCTTTCAGGAGTTTCATGTCCTCTTTTAAAGTGCGTGGATATTTCTCAAGATCAGAGGGATTATCAAATTGGGTAGGGTTTACAAAGATGCTGATAATCACCTGATCACAGGCCTGTAAAGCCTTTTCAACCAAAGATAGATGACCGTGATGTAAGGCACCCATAGTGGGTACTAAACCAATGGTTCTAGCTTTAGATTTTGCGGCATTAATCGCCGCTTTTAAAAGGGTTTTTTCTTTGAAAACCTGCATTTTATTATAAAATTAACAGCGTGCAAACTTAATATATTACCAGCAATCTGCATAAATTTTTGTAATTTTGCGTGTTTTTTGTTCGCAATCGCAATTAAAGCAATCTATTTATGAAAGATAAGAGGATATTGTACGTATCATCTGAAGTTATTCCTTACCTGCCTGAAACCGAAATATCATCCACGTCTTTTGAAGCCGCAAAAATGGTAAATAATATTGGAGGGCAAATCAGAATTTTTATGCCCCGGTTTGGTAACATCAATGAACGTCGCCATCAGTTACACGAAGTGATAAGACTGTCGGGGATGAATTTGGTGATTAATGACCTGGATATGCCGTTAATTATAAAAGTGGCTTCGATCCCAAAAGAGAGAATGCAGGTTTACTTTATAGACAACGAAGATTATTTTAAAAGAAAAGCTACCCTTACCGATGAGGAAGGCAATATGTTCGAAGATAACGACGAGCGCGCCATCTTTTTTGCTAAAGGAGTAATAGAAACCGTTAAGAAATTAAACTGGTCTCCCGATATTATTCACGTTCACGGCTGGCTGGCATCTTTGCTTCCGTTATACCTTAGACGTTATTATGGTAATGAACCATTATTTAGTGGCGCGAAAATTGTTACTTCTGTATACAATCAAGACTTCGAAGGAACCTTAGATGAAAATATGCAGGAGAAAGTATTATACGACGGGATGGAAAAAGAAGATATAAAACATCTGAAAACCCCAAGCTATGTTAATTTAATGAAGCTTGCAGCAGATCATTCTGATGCGATTATTACTGCAGGCGAAAATATTCCTGAAGACCTTTCGAAATACCTTGGCAAGCTTAATAAGCCGGTGCTTCCTTATAAGAACAGGGAGGAGTTTAGCCAGGCTTATCAGGATTTTTACACTAACGAAGTTTTATCTGAATAGAAATTTTTATCGAATGAATTTAATGAGAATGATGTACAAAACAGCAACTTTATTTGTTGTTGTTTTTGCTTTTGTGGCCTGTGACGATGAATATAGTACCGTTGGCGGTGAAATTATAGAAAACCCGAGTAACCTTGAGTTAGAAGAAGTTGAAGTAAAAGCTTACAGTAAAAAGATTAATTCAGTACAAACCAATAACCTGGGTAACCATTTACTGGGTGTTCATAACCATCCAATTTATGGGCAGTCAACTGCAAGTATACTTAGTCAGGTTTCCCTGCCAAGCAATAATCCTAGCTTTGGGGTAGAGCCAGAACTGGATAGTGTTGTTTTAACTATTCCTTATTTTAATACTGAATTAGATTCAGATGAAGATGGTAATATTCAATATGCTTTGGATTCCGTTTATGGAAATACGCCTATAAAAATATCTGTTCAGGAATCGAATTACTTTCTGAGCGATTTGGATCCTTCAGTAGATTTTCAGGACAGGCAACGTTATTATTCCGATCAACAGGAATTATTTGAACAAAACCTTATTGGGGAAGTGATTTATGAAGATGATAATTTTACACCTTCTCCACAAGCTATTGTTTCTTACGAAGAAAACGATGAAGGGGCGCAGGATACAATTTCTTCGGGTCCGGCCTTGAGGATAAAGCTTCCAGTTGATTATTTTCAACATAAAATAATTGATAAGGAAGGCTCAAACGTGCTTAGCAATAACAATAATTTTAAAAATCACCTACGCGGATTGTTCATCAAGGCGGAATCAACTGCTGAGGATGGCACAATGATTTTATTTAATCTTCAAGATCAAGATGCTGGGATTGAACTTTTTTATACCACAGACTTAGAGACTACAACAGAGGATGGC
>JAGXIG010000010.1 GCA_024635815.1 Salegentibacter sp. | reverse complement strand
TTCCCAATGAAACTTACCTGGAATGGTAGTTTCTTTTTTCATTTTTTGTTCGCCCAAAAAACGAAACAAAAAAGGGCGTCCTATGTGGAGGTGTTTTTTTGGCAACAAGGCCAAAAAATCGCAAATCAGCAGCTAAATTTTCTCCAGGGTTTCAAAAATTATTAACGCTGCTGATTTGCTACACTCACACACGGAGTTTAAAACTCGCTATGCTCGAAAACGTCATTTCCCTACGATAGGTAATTTTTTTATCACGGGTCTCAGGGTGACGCGAGCTTATCGTACTAACTTTTTATACTTAATACGTTTCGGCATAATATCTCCACCCAAACGCTTTTTCTTATTTTCTTCGTAATCAGAAAAGCTTCCTTCAAAGAAATACACTTGAGAATCTCCTTCAAAAGCAAGGATATGCGTACAAACTCTGTCCAGGAACCAACGGTCGTGGGAAATCACCACGGCACATCCTGCAAAGTTCTCCAAACCTTCTTCCAGCGCTCTAAGTGTATTTACATCTAAATCGTTGGTTGGCTCATCCAATAGCAAAACATTTCCTTCCTCTTTTAAGGTCATCGCTAGATGTAGTCGGTTTCTTTCACCACCCGAAAGCATATTAACTTTTTTGTTTTGTTCGCTTCCGCTAAAGTTAAACCTGCTTAAATAGGCTCGTGAATTTACCTGACGACCACCCATCATGATTAATTCCTGCTCGTCGCTAAAGTTCTGCCAAATAGTTTTTTCAGGATCAATATTAGAATGCGCCTGGTCTACATAAGCGATTTTTGCGGTTTCCCCAACTTCAAAACTTCCTTTATCGGGTTGTTCTTCACCCATAATCATTTTAAAAATGGTGGTTTTACCGGCACCGTTGGGACCAATTACCCCAACAATTCCCGCTTGCGGAAGTTTAAAATTCAAGTCTTCATAAAGCAGTTTATCACCAAAAGCTTTACTAACTCCATTGGCTTCAATCACATTCGTTCCCAATCTTGGCCCGTTAGGAATATAAATTTCCAGTTGCTCGTCCATTTTCTTTTGATCCTGGCTCAATAATTTATCGTAATTATTCAAACGCGCTTTCTGCTTAGCCTGCCTTCCTTTCGGATTCATTTTAGACCATTCCAACTCTCGTTCTAAGGTTTTTTGTCGCTTACTGGCTTGCTTTTGTTCTTGCGCCATTCGTTTAGACTTCTGGTCTAACCAGGAAGAATAGTTTCCTTTCCACGGGATTCCTTCGCCCCTGTCCAGTTCTAAAATCCAACCGGCCACGTTATCAAGGAAATAACGGTCGTGGGTTACCGCGATCACCGTTCCTTTATACTGCGCCAAATGATGTTCTAACCAGTGTACCGATTCAGCATCAAGGTGGTTGGTAGGCTCATCTAAAAGTAAGATATCTGGTTCCTGAAGCAACAAGCGGCAAAGCGCCACTCTTCTTCTTTCCCCTCCTGAAAGTACTGAAATCTTTTTATCGGCCTCAGGAGTTCGTAAAGCGTCCATCGCGATTTCCAGCTTGGTATCCAGTTCCCAGGCATTAGAAGCATCTATTTTATCCTGAAGTGCAGCCTGCTTATCCATAAGCTTCTGCATCTTATCGGCATCTTCATAAACCTCAGGCAATCCAAACTGATCGTTAATTTTATTATATTCGTCAAGGATAGCTACCGTTTCGGCAACTCCTTCTTTTACAACTTCCAGTACGGTTTTATCTTCATCAACCTTTGGTTCCTGTTCAAGGTAACCCACAGAATAACCCGGGGAGAAAACCACATCACCCTGGTAATTTTTATCTTCTCCGGCAATAATTCTAAGCAAAGTAGATTTACCTGAACCATTTAAACCAAGAATTCCAATTTTTGCACCATAGAAAAAACTAAGGTATATATTTTTCAAAACCGGGGTATTCGCATTTTTAAAAGTCTTGGTCACCCCAGACATTGAAAAGATCACTTTTTTATCGTCTGCCATAATGAATTTTTTAAGCTATTTTAAGATTGCAAATATCTGAAAATAAAGTCAGAATTCAGTTTGATTATTTATAAAGGCCGAGTAAACGTAAGACAACTAACATTTGCCCGCTATGATAGGCCGTATGTTCTATCACCAACAGGATTTCACGAAGTAAAGTATGATTTTCAGAATTTCTAACCGGAAGACTTAGACCGTTTTCAGCATCCAATATGAAATTTTCAAAAATATCCCGATCTTCAAAATAATTCTTTTTTAACTTTTCCCAGGTTTCCTCTGTTTTGGGAGCCCGCTCATTCGGCCAGTAATCATCGGGCCATTTTGAAGTTTTGTAGTCCCCGGAAATTGAAAATTCCAGAATATCTTTTTGAGCAAAAACAATATGATAGAAAAGCTCATAAAAGGAATATGGTAGATTATGCGGCCGTTCGCCTAATTTTTCGAAAGGAATTTTATTTATAAAATCTTCTAAAGGCATAAAAGCCTCACCCCCTTTTAGATGTTTTACTAGTTGCTGTGCTGAAAAGGACATACTCTTAATTTTTAAATTCTGCCCTTTAATGCATTAAATGCCCAGGAAATGGCAAAAAAACCAATTCCCACTACCGAAAAGCCAATGGCGTATTCCCGGTATTTAAGTACACCCAATAAAATGATAGCGGCACCAATTATGAATAAAACAAAAGATGCCCAGGCGAAAATTGTGTTTTTATTCATTCCCATAATTAAGATTTTAAACAAATATCGGGTATTTTACATTCCCAGACCATAAATAGAATTCACTCTATTTTGTATTTTAGCCAAAAGACAGGTTTAAAATTAAAAATTACTGAAATTTTGATAACAATTCTACCTATTTAAAAGATATTTCTAATTTCAGAATTTAAAATATAATAACATATGAATATGAAATTCAATAAAAATGAAGACCATAATAAACTTTTGGTTTCTTCATTAAACCATAAACTTAAACGTGTTAAACTTGGTGGTGGTGAAAAGCGTATAGCACAACATCATGCAAAGGGAAAAATGACCGCTCGCGAGCGAATTGATTTTTTGCTTGACGATAAATCAAACTCCATAGAAATTGGAGCTTTTGCCGGCGAAGGTATGTATGAAGAACACGGCGGTTGCCCTTCGGGAGGTGTGGTGGTAAAAATGGGGTATGTCTCAGGTAAACAATGTATTGTTGTTGCCAATGATGCGACCGTAAAAGCAGGCGCCTGGTTTCCTATTACCGGAAAGAAAAATCTTAGAGCTCAGGAAATAGCCATTGAAAACCGACTTCCAATAATCTATCTCGTAGACAGCGCAGGTGTGTATTTACCTATGCAGGACGAAATTTTTCCAGATAAAGAACACTTTGGAAGGATTTTTAGAAATAATGCCGTGATGAGCAGTATGGGAATTACACAAATTGCAGCAGTAATGGGTAGCTGTGTTGCCGGCGGTGCTTATCTCCCAATTATGAGCGATGAAGCGCTGATTGTTGAAAAAACCGGAAGTATTTTTCTTGCCGGAAGTTATCTTGTAAAAGCCTCCATTGGGGAATCTGTCGACAACGAAACCCTGGGCGGGGCTACTACGCATAGTGAAATTAGCGGGGTGACCGATTATAAGGCGAAAGATGATAAAGACGCACTTACAAGAATTCAGAATATAATGGATAAAATGGGCGATTTCGACAAAGCCGGATTTAACCATAAAAAGTCCATTAAACCTAAAGAAAATCCAGAAGATATCTACGGAATTCTACCTAAAAAACGCAGTGATCAATACGATGTTAGGGAAATTATCTCACGCCTGGTAGATGATTCAGAATTTGAAGAATACAAAGAAGGTTACGGGCAAACCATTATCACCGGATACGCCAGGATTGATGGCTGGGCCGTGGGAATTGTTACCAATCAACGAAAAATTGTAAAAACCAAAAAAGGCGAAATGCAATTTGGCGGGGTAATTTATTCTGATTCGGCTGATAAAGCTACACGATTTATAGCAAATTGCAATCAGAAAAAAATTCCGCTGGTTTTTCTTCAGGATGTCACCGGATTTATGGTGGGTAGCAAAAGCGAGCACGGTGGTATTATTAAAGACGGCGCTAAAATGGTAAGTGCGGTAAGCAACTCGGTAGTGCCGAAATTCACTATTATTATGGGGAATTCTTATGGTGCCGGCAATTACGCAATGTGCGGAAAAGCATACGACCCAAGACTTATCGCTGCTTGGCCAAGTGCCGAACTCGCAGTAATGGGCGGAACACAAGCCGCAAAAGTTCTTGCTCAAATTGAAACAGCATCAATGGAGAAAAAAGGTGAAAAAGTTGACGAAGAAAAGGAAAAAGAAGTTTTTGAAGCGATAAAATCCCGCTATGATGAGCAAACTTCGCCTTATTATGCGGCAGCTCGTTTATGGACAGACGCAGTGATAGATCCTTTAGACACCAGAAAATGGATTTCTATGGGAATTGAAGCCGCAAACCATGCACCAATCGAAAAAGATTTTAATTTAGGGGTAATTCAAACATAATTTTAAAATAAATATGAAGAAAATAATTTCAATACTTGCTTTTTTTATTGCAGCATCCAACATTTCCTGCGCCCAGGTTTTAAGCAATAAAGAAGGAAAATATACCAAAGCCGATTCACTTAGAGGCTCGCTAAGACCAGAACGAGCTTTTGATGTTCAGAAATATCATTTAAAACTCAAGGTGGAACCTGAAAAGCAGTTTATTTCAGGGTCGAACACTATTAATTTTAATGCTGAAGAAGACCTTTCTACTATTCAAATAGATCTATTTGAAAATATGAAAGTCGATTCTATACTACAGAATGCTGAAGTTTTAGCTTATAAACGCAAACACAATGCAGTTTTTATCGAATTAGATGAACCGGTAAAGGCAGATGAGAAAGGAGAAATTCAATTTTATTATTCCGGAGAACCTATTGTTGCAAGAAATGCGCCCTGGGATGGCGGTTTTGTGTGGGATGAAGATGATAATGGCGACCCTTGGATTGGAGTTGCCGTTCAAGGAACCGGAGCAAGCCTTTGGTACCCCAATAAAGATCACCAAAGTGACGAGCCGGAAGAGGTTCAGTTAGATATTGCAGTGCCAAACGGATTAATGAACGTCTCTAACGGACAGTTTTTAGGAGAAAAAGATTTAGGTAATGGCTTTACAGAATGGAGCTGGAAAACCGTAAATCCTATCAACAATTATAACGTGATGATCAATATTGCAAACTATGAACATTTCTCGGATTCTTACGAAAATCTGGAATTAGATTATTACGTGCTGCCCTACAACCTTGAAAAAGCCAAAGAACAGTTTAAAGAAGTTAAACCAATGATGGATTGCTTCTATGAAAAATTCGGGAAATATCCCTTTGTCGAAGACGGCTTCAAATTGGTGGAAACTCCTTATCTCGGAATGGAGCATCAAAGTGCCGTAGCCTATGGAAATGAATATAAAATGGGATATCTGGGCAATGACCTTTCCGGAACCGGAATTGGCCTAAAATGGGATTATATCATAATTCACGAATCTGGCCACGAATGGTACGGCAACAGCATTACAGCAAAAGATATCGCCGATATGTGGATTCACGAAGGCTTTACTTCTTATTCTGAAGCTGTGTATGTTGAATGCCGTTGGGGCAAAGAAGAAGCTTTAAAATACCTTAAAGGAACCCGCCGTGGCCTGAGTAACAATGCTCCCATTATTGGAGATTACGGCGTTAATAGTGAAGGTTCCGGAGACATGTATTTTAAAGGTGCAAATTTGTTAAATACAATTCGCAGTATTTATGACGACGATAAATTATGGTGGAAGACCTTAAAAGATTACACTGAAACCTATAAGCATCGAATTATAGATACAGAGACCACCGAAAATTTCTTTGATACAGCTACCGAGGTAAATCTGAAACCAATTTTTAATCAATATTTAAGACATTCCGATTTACCCAGGTTGGAATTCAGAAAAGAAGATGGAAAAACCCAGGCCCGCTGGGTTACCGATGTTGAGAATTTTGAAATGCCGGTAGATATTCTTGTTAATAAAAAGGAAATAAGAATCCATCCTACAAACGAATGGCAAAATTTAAAGCAAAACATAGCGCAAAACGATATAAAAGTAAACGAACTGGAGTTTTACATTCAAGCCATTTACAAAAAGTAAAAAAGGCTTTAGAATTAGAGAGTGGCTGTAAAAGAAGTAATGAAATTGAGGAAAAACGAATTGAATTACCTTTTATTCAGCCACTTTTTTGTATTTAAAAATGAAAGAATAACAAATAATTAAAATTTTAGTTCGTTTATTTTCAGTAAATTATAGGTAAAAAATAAAACTATAGTTATGATAAGCGTAAAATCCCTGAATAAGTGGGCAAATGCGCACACTTATTATTTTATCGACATTTTAAGAGTAGCTCTTGGTGTTTTCCTTTTTTTAAAAGGCATCAACTTTATTGCTCAAACCGAGACTCTTATCGAACTCATAGAACCCCTCCAGGGTTTTGCTGGTACGATGATTACTGTACATTATGTAGCCTTTGCCCATTTAATTGGTGGTATCCTTATAGCTGTTGGATTACTCACTCGTTGGGCTGTACTCGTCCAACTTCCAATTATTTTTGGTGCAATCTTAATTAACTTTGCAGGAATTATGCAACCAGGAAGATTACTGGAAGCAAGTATTGTACTGATTTTAAGTTTGTTTTTCCTGTTTTATGGTTCCGGAAAACATTCTACAGATTATATTATGAAAATGAACCAGTAATTGTTCTTCATCAAAGTTCAATAGGTACTAATTCTAAGAAATAGAAGGATTTTAATCCCTTGAAGAAATCAGTTTATAAATTTAATTAACCTTGCTCCTAACGGTATTCTCCCGGTGAATTTTTCCGGTATGGGTTTCTTCAAATTTTTCAATAAAATAGATTTTTTTGGGCCGCTCATATTTTTCAAGACTTTTCAATTCACTAATCTCCTTTTCTAAGTCGTGTAGAAGATCCTCTGAAAATTCATTCTCAATAAACAGCACCAGTTTTTCGCCCAGGGAATCATCTGGCATTGCAGTTACAAATAAGCGTTGATCTATAATTTTGGAAAGCTTTTTTTCAATTTGTTCGGGATGAAGTTTTATTCCCCCGGAATTAATTACGTTATCTAACCTCCCTTTCCAAATAAATTTCTTGTAGGTAAGAATTTCTACCACATCATTTGTAGTGATAATTTCATCTGAAAGTTTAGGCGCTTTAATCAATAAACAACCACGTTTATCTTGCGAAATATTAATGTTCGGCAGCACTTTAAATGGCCTTGATTTTTTCTTGTTTTTTGAAGGATTTAATCGTTTTGCAGCAATATGGGTAACGGTTTCAGTCATCCCATAAGTTTCATAAACTTTGGTGCTTACTTCCTTTACCATTTTCTGGAGTCTTGGAGAAACAGCGCCACCTCCAACAATTAGCTTTTGTATAAGGTGCAAGCGCCCAACCGAATTATCTAACTGAAACGGAGTCATCGCACAGAAATCATAACGTTTAAAAACCTGGTCTAGCGGATTGGATGATGGAGGAACCATATCTAATTGCCATCCTAAGACCATTGCACGTACCAACATCATTTTTCCGGCAATATAAGTGGCCGGTAAACATAGTAAAGCGGTTGTTTTTTCGGGCAACTCAAAGAAACGCGAAGTCGCAATGGCCGAATTGATCATATGCTCCTTTTTGATCCTTATAATTTTTGGATTTCCGGTAGAGCCCGAAGTTTTTACCTCAATATACTTAGAAGGCTTGATCCAATCCAATAAGAAACTTCCTACTTCCTCTTCAAATGCTTCTCCTTCCTTTATAAAGCTATAGGCAACTAAATGTAATTCGGCATTTGTGAAATGTCGTTTATTCAGCCTAAAATCGGGATGGGTTTCCGGTACTTTATACTTATCTGCCATATTTAAAACCAAATATGTTACATTTCTCTATACTGAAAGTTAGTAAAATGTAATGATTAATTTAACTTTCTTCTGAAAGTTTTATGGTTTCAGGCTTTTGCACTTTTCCGAAGAGTTTATTTTTCCAGTCGCTCCATCCATATTTTTTAGCCATAATAAATAATAAGATTGGGTAAAATATTAAAAGTGGGATAAGTATTTCCCCCCAGCCGGCAGTAGGTTCAGAAATATCCTTAAATACAGATTCAGTTTGAAACGCTGTCCAGTCTGCAGTTACCAGCAAAGCTACTATCATATTATTAGCTGCGTGTAAGCCAAGCGCCAGTTCCAGTCCTTCATCCATTAAGGTCATTATACCAAAAACAAACCCCATTCCTATATAGCTTATCATTACAATATCTCCCATTTTCGAGACTTCTGGATTAAAATAATGCAACCCTCCAAAAACAACTGAAGTAACAATTAAAGGAACCCATCTATTACCTGCTAAAACTCCAAATCCCTGCATTAAATATCCGCGAAAAAAATATTCCTCAAAACCAATCTGTAAAGGAATTAATAAAACAGTAATAGCTGCTAAAATTAGGAATTTATCTAAATTAAAATTCCATAAGTAATCTTCAGGAGATATGTAATAATCAATTAAAATTGAAGCACTCAAAAATATTACACCTAATCCAAAGGCGAAGAATACCCTCCCCCAGTCCATTTTTTTTCGTGAAGTAGTAAGTGCTTTTATAGGCTGTTTGTGCACGGTTTTGACCCAAAATAATAAAGCACCCAGAAAGATTACAAATGGAATTAGGTTTTCCAGAAAAACCCTATTTGAACCCTTTGCGGCTATCTCTTCCTTTATCAATTTTTCAAAATCAAGGTCAAGAAATTGCATAACAATCATATTGAGTGCCATTAATCCAAAAAATAAAACTATAGGTATGAGATACCTCCAGAAATTGGTTTTGCCCTTGTAAGCTTCTTCTATATACATTTTCTAAAAATTAAATTCCCAACGTTTGGCTGGATTATATTCAATATTACCCTTTTTAACTTCCAAAGGACTCTCTATATTATTGGTATAAAGGCTTCCGGTACCCAGCCCCTGCAGCATTTTACTGTTTTTGATAAAAGTAAATTGTGAAATTGCATTTAATCCGACATTACTTTCCAAAGCACTGGTAATCCACCAACCAATATTTTTTTCTTCGGCAAGGTCTATCCATTCTTGCGTGCCTTTAAAACCACCAATTAAACTCGGTTTTAAAATAATATATTGAGGCCTGATTGTTTGTAATAATTCCTGCTTTTTCGTTACATCAAAAACGCCAATTAGTTCTTCATCTAAAGCAATTGGCAGCGGAGTTTCCCGGCATAAATTCGCCATTACCTCCAACTGCCCCTGTTTTATAGGTTGTTCAATACTATGTAATTGAAATTCACTTAATCGCTTCAGCTTTCCCAAAGCTTCATCAGGTTTAAAAGCACCGTTAGCATCTACTCGTAATTCTATTTCTGCTGAAGAAAATTCAGATCTGATATATTTTAAAAGTTCCAGTTCGGTTTCAAAATCTATGGCACCAATCTTCATTTTAATACAGTCAAAACCGGCTTTAATTTTCTCCTGAATCTGGGATTTCATATATTCTTTTTCTCCCATCCAAATAAGTCCGTTGATTGGAATTGAAGCTTTTCCTTCAGTAAATTCAGAAGGAAATATTTCAAAAGGATTTTTGGCATTGAAAGACCTAAAAGCCATTTCTATCCCCATTTGAATACTAGGAAACTCCTTTAATTCTTCCCAGAGCATAGTTTCACCCAAATTGATATTGTTGCAAACCCATTGCAACTTCTCTTCATAATCTGGCCGATCGTCCATACTCAGACTTCTAAGAATACCGCATTCACCGTAACCAACTTTATCGCCATCGGTGATTTTTAAAAACCAGGTTTCTTTGGTAGTAAGAACGCCCCGCGAAGTTCCGCTAGGGCGTTTAAAATTTAAGATATACTTTTTATAATCTGCCTGCATATATTTTTATTGTGGGAGCAAGCCAAAACTATAGTTCCAGGCTCTCCCCTATTTCAAGAAGCATAAGGTCTTTCCCTTCATCAAAGAACTTTCTTTTTGCTTCTTCGTGGTCTATTTCAATATAGCCAAAAGTATCATAATGGCAACCCAAAACCTTGTCGCATTCCACAAAATCGCTAGCTACTATTGCATCTTCCACACCCATAGTAAAATTGTCACCAATTGGTAGAATTGCAAGATCTAAAGTAGTGCGCTGCGGAATCAATTTCATATCCATAGTGAGGGCGGTATCGCCGGCAATATAGATATTTTTGTGCTCCCCTTCAATCACAAATCCGCCTGGTTGCCCCCCATATTTTCCATCAGGAAAAGAACTTGAATGGATTGCGTTTACGTATTTCACTTTTCCGAACTCAAAATCCCAGCTTCCACCGTGGTTCATAGGATGCACTTCAATGCCTTTTTCCTCGTAATGTGTGGCGATTTCAAAATTACTCACAATTACTGCCCCGGTGTTTTTGGCAATTTCTTCAGCATCTAAAGTATGATCCTGGTGCGCGTGGGTTAGTAAAATATAATCGGCTTTTAAATCTTTAATATTAATCTTATCTTTCGCGAGGTCATTTCCGGTGATAAATGGATCTACCAAAACATTAATATCTTCAATTTTAATTCCGAAACAACTCTGCCCGTAATACGTGATTTTCATAACTTAATTTTTATGGTTCGCCCTAATTTAAGAATTCGCTAAAAAAAGTTGGAAACGCTCAAATATATAATTTTGTTAAACTTCCTACCAGACCTGGCCGAAACCAAAAAGTAATGCCGTGGCAAAAGTAGAAAGCGCTAAAATTTTAAGTTCAGGATCGAGTAAAGTGGCATTTTCATTTTCAACCACTCTTTTGAGGTGAAGAATCAAGGGAATTAAAGCAGGGATATAAAGAAAATCATTAATACTCTCTAGCGTTAAAACCGTGAATAAAACCAGACAAAGTATTGCTCCTAAAATGAGCGAATAATGATAGTTCTTAGCGTTTTTGGCTCCCAATTTCACTACCAAAGTATTTTTACTCGCTTTTTCGTCGGAAATCCGGTCCCGCATATTATTAAGATTTAGCACCCCCATACTTAAAAAACCAATACTGAAGGCGGGAAGCAGTACTAACCAATTCCACTGATGTGCATATAAAAAATAAGAACCATAAACTGCTACCACTCCGAAAAAAATAAAGACAAAAACATCACCCAAGCCCCGATAACCATAAGCCGATTTTCCGACGGTATATTTAATGGCTGCGGCAATTGCCCCAACACCCAGCAGGAAAAAAAATAAGGCATAACCTAAATTCTCCCTTCCGAAAGCCACATAAATAAGTAAAATGGCAAAAAGTAAAGTTACCATTGCAGTAATAATAATACCCTGAAGCATTTCCTTTTGGGAGATAAGTCCGCTCTGGATGACACGTTGAGGCCCTACTCTATCTTCATTATCCGTTCCTTTTACACCATCTCCATAATCGTTGGCAAAATTTGAAAGCACCTGTAAGCCCAAAGTAGTGGCCAGTGCCAGACTAAAAATAATAACACTGAAAAAACCTTCTGCTACGGCAATTGTAGTTCCTACAATAATTCCTGAAACCGATAATGGTAAGGTCCTTAACCTGGCAGCGCTAATCCAAGAGTTGAATTTCACCATGCTTTTAGTTTAAAATCTTTACCATTAGTTCTTTGAGTAAATCGCCGTGGGAAACATTCACCGCGCCCACACCTTTTCCTTTTACATCGCTTTCGTGAAGGAGGCCGATAACCTGACTCACTTTTTTCATCGGGTAATTCTTAGCAGCAGCGATATAATCGCCTACAAAGTAAGGATGCACTTTAAGCTGTTTGGCTACGTTGGCTTTAGATTTATCTGGCAGGCCGTGATATTGCATTATTTGTGAGAAATAAGAAAACAAAAGCGAAATGGTAACCACCATTGGATTATCTTTCGGATTTTGCGCGAAATAATTTACAATGCGATGAGCCTTTAAAGAGTCCCGCATTCCTATGGCTTTTCTTAATTCAAAATTATTGAAATCTTTGCTTATCCCTATATTTTGCTCAATAAGCTCGGGAGTAATTTGAGTTCCTTCCGGAGTTATGAGCTGAAGTTTATTTAATTCATTATCAATTTTACCAAGATCTATTCCTAAAAATTCTACCAGCATTTGCGCTGCTTTAGGGGAGATTGTATAATTCCTGGCCTTTAGGGTTTTCATAATCCAGTCGGCAACCTGGTTTTCGTAAAGGCGTTTACTTTCAAACAATATCCCGTTTTTCTTCAGGACTTTAGAAAGTTTTTTCCGTTTATCAAGACTTTTGTATTTGTAGCAAAAAACCAAAGTTGTGGTAGGCTGCGGATTTTCTGCATACGCTACCAGGTTTTCAATAGTGCGGGAAAGATCCTGGGCTTCCTTTACAATAATTACCTGGCGTTCGGCCATCATTGGGTAGCGCTTGGCATTACTAATAATTTCGTCTACGCTGGTATCGCGGCCATACATTATAATTTGGTTGAAGCCTTTTTCTTCTTCCGCCAGTAAATTTTGCGCTATAAAATCTGAGATTCTGTCTATATAATAAGGTTCCTCGCCCATTAAAAAGTAAAGTGGCGAAACACTGCCTTTTTGAATATTATTCACAATCTCTTTTGCTTCTTCCATTAACCTGAAGGATTTTTTTAAATTTAAACCGAAGCTTGCCGCGCTGTGGTTTTGTTTTTTACTTTTGGCCTATGTTAGCGCTAAATTTTCCAAAGTATAATTTTCGGTTCAAAAATAGTGAAAATAAAATAGCCGTTTTTGATGATCTCCGGAAAAAGTTTGTGGTCCTAACCCCTGAAGAATGGGTTAGACAACACGTGGTTAAATTTCTTACTTTAGATAAGAATTATCCCAAAAACCATATTAACGTTGAAAAGCAACTCAAACTAGGAAAACTAACCAAACGCTATGATGCCGTGGTTTTCTATCCTAACGGAAAAATAAAAGTGGTGGTAGAGTGTAAAGCACCGCATATAAAGATCACCCAGGATGTTTTTGACCAGATCGCAAGATATAACCTCAGCCTAAAAGCCGATTTTTTAATGCTCACCAATGGCTTACAACATTATTACTGCAAAATGGACTATGAACAGGAGAAATATGATTTTCTAACTGAAATTCCAGATTATGTTTCTTCTAAAACTTCTGAAAACTCATGACGACCGCAGTAGTAATTTTAAACTGGAATGGCCGCGACTTGCTTCAGCAGTTTTTGCCTTCGGTAATTAGTTTTTCTGAAGGAGCCAATATTTATGTGGCCGATAATGCTTCAACCGATGATTCAGTAGCTTTTGTAAATGAAAATTTTCAGCAGGTAAAAATTATTCAGAATAAAGAAAACGGCGGTTTCGCTAAAGGTTATAATGATGCCCTTTCTGGCTTGACCGAAGATATTTTTGTGCTGCTAAACAGCGATGTAGAAGTTACCGAAAACTGGTTAAAGCCCATCCTTGAAATTTTTGGGAATGAGCCTAAAACAGCTGCTGTGCAACCAAAAATTCTGGATTTCAGGAAAAAAGATCATTTTGAATACGCTGGTGCTGCCGGTGGATATATAGACAAATATGGATATCCTTTTTGCCGGGGGAGAATTTTTGAAACTTTAGAAGAAGATCACGGCCAGTATAACGATGATGTGCCTATTTTTTGGGCTAGCGGTGCCTGTATGGTTATAAGAAAAAGCGTTTACTGGGAAGCCGGTGCATTGGATGAAGATTTCTTTGCCCACCAGGAAGAAATAGATTTATGCTGGAGAATACATAACCTGGGCTACCAGATTAAATCTTGTGGAGCATCAATAGTCTACCACGTAGGCGGGGCCACCCTGGATAGTATGAACCCCAGGAAGACATTTTTCAACTTTAGAAACAGTTTATATATGCTTTTAAAAAATGTGCCGGCGCAGAATGTTTACAGCATTTTATTTTTAAGAATGATTTTAGACGGCATCGCCGGAATTAAGTTTTTAGCTGCAGGAAAATTTTCACATTTCTACGCTATTCTTCAGGCGCATAATACATTTTACCGTAACTTCAAAAAAATTTATTTAAAGCGAAAAGGAACACCAAAAAACTCTGAATATTTCCAGATAAAATCTATTATTTGGTCTTATTTTTGTTTAAACAGAAAAGAATTTTCGAAATTAAAATAAAAAGGTAATGAACTAATGGTATAGCTTCTTTTCCGCTTTACATTTTTTTGATACTTTTGAAAAAATCTAACATTAATAACAATTACAAGATTATGAAACGAATTATGCTTTTATCGGCAACCGCCGTACTTTTGTTTTCCTCTTGCGTATCTAATAAAAAATATGCTGAACTTGAAGAAAAACAACAACAAACTCAGGATGAATTAAACACTGCTACTATTAAATTAAATGCGTGTTTAGAGGACAAACAAAACCTTAATCAACAAATAACAAGGCTTAACAATACCAATGCGGCATTGCTTAACAACGTAGGTGACCTTGCTACACTTTCTAAGAAAGAAGCCGAAAACCTTGAACGTTCACTTGAGAGCATTAAAGAAAAAGATTTGGCCATCAAATCTATGCGTGATGCAATTACCAAAAAAGACTCGGTAACTTTAGCTCTTGTTACAAGTTTAAAAGGCGCTTTAGGTAATATGGCTGACGAAGACATTGAAATTAATGTTGAAAAAGGTGTGGTTTACGTTTCTATCTCAGATAAACTTTTATTTGACAGTGGAAGATATAATGTAACCGATCGTGCTAAAGAAGTACTTGGTAAAGTTGCTACTGTAGTTAAAAACAAGCCAGACATCGAATTTATGGTTGAAGGACATACTGATGATAAAGCCATTAAAACTTCTATGTTTGAAGATAACTGGGATCTTAGTGTAAAAAGGGCTACTTCTGTAGTTAGAATCCTTCAGGACGAGTTTGGTGTTGAGCCAGCTAGAATGACTGCCGCAGGTAGAAGTTACTATGTTCCTGTAGCATCTAACGAAACTGCTGAAGGTCGTTCTAAAAACAGAAGAACAAGAATTGTAGTTCTTCCAAAATTAGACCAGTTCTACGGAATGATAGAAGAAGGAATGAAGTCTGCTGACTAAGCCGATATAGTTTCTAGCTTATTATAAAAAAGCCCCGCAAAAGCGGGGTTTTTCTGTTTTTTAAACAATCTGGAAATTAAGATTTCAGGAAATGCAGTAAAATCTCATTAAATTCCTTCTTATGCGTCATTACCAATCCGTGTGGCGCACCTTCAATTATTTCAAAAGTATTGTTCTTAATAAGATCCTTGCTTTTCTTTCCGGCAAGTTCAATTGGAACGATCTGATCGTCATCTCCATGAACAATTAATGTAGACACATCAAACTCTTTTAAGTCTTCCCTAAAATCGGTTAAACCGAAAGAATCTATACAATCTAAAGTCGCTTTTGCTGAAGCTCGACAGGCAATACTCCAGTCATAGTGTTTCTGCTCTTCACTTATACGATCTTTATTCTTCTCAAAATTGTAAAATTTATCGCCAAAACCGGCTAAAAATCCTGCGCGGTCCTTTCTTAATTCCTCTTTGAAACCTTCAAAAACTTCTTTATCGAGTCCATCAGGATTATCATCTGTTTTTAGCATATACGGTGGTACAGCTGAAATCAATGCTGCTTTTTGAATATTTGCAGTTCCATATTTACCAATAAAACGGGCTACTTCTCCTCCACCCATAGAGAACCCGACTAATATAACATCAGAAAGCCCTAATGCAGTAATAACGTCATTTAAATCTGAAGCCAAAGTATCATAACCGTATCCTTTCCACGGCTTATCGCTATCACCAAATCCACGGCGGTCGTAGCTAATACATCTAAATCCTGCATCTACAATTTTCTCTACCTGGTATTCCCACATTCTATGACTTAGAGGCCAGCCGTGAATAAGAATCACTGGTTGCCCCTCTCCATAATCTTCGTAGGCTACTTTTATTTTATTGCCGTTTTCTTCGTTTTTAGTTTCTATATAATTCATTGCGTATTTTTTATTAAGATAGCAACTACAACTCTCTATAAAAAAGTAAAGCCTGCATTTAGCAGGCTTTTAACGTGTTATCAAAAATTTTATTTAAAAAACTACATGATTTCGATACTTCCTTTTCCTTCTCTTATTACTTCGGGTTCAGAAGTGGTGAGATCTATAACGGTAGATGGAATATTGTCTCCATATCCCCCGTCTATAACGAGGTCTACCAGATGATCCCATTTTTCTTTAATTAATTCAGGATCTGTAGTATATTCTATAACCTCATCTTCATCGTAAATAGATGTGGAAACAATTGGATTTCCTAAAGTAGCGACAATGCTTTTGCATATAGCGTTATCGGGCACTCTAATCCCTACTGTTTTCTTCTTTTTAAAAACATTTGGGAGGTTACTATTTCCAGGTAAAATAAAAGTATAAGGCCCCGGAAGGTTTCTTTTAAGGATTTTGAAAGTTGCGGAATCTATTTGTTTTACGTAATCTGAAAGATTGCTTAAATCTTCGCAAATAAAGGAGAAATTGGCTTTTTCCAGTTTCACACCCTTTATTTGAGCGATCCTTTCTAATGCTGAAGTATTGGTGATGTCGCAGCCGAGACCATAAACAGTATCGGTAGGATAAATAATTAGCCCGCCGTTCCTCAGAACTTCAACTACTTTATTAATATGTTTCTGACTTGGGTTTTCGTCGTAAATTTTAAGTAATTCAGCCATAGTTATAAATTTTAGTAATCGAGAATTTACAAATTTTCAAGCAGATATTTTTTAAACGGTCTAATTAATCTGATTTAGAAACTTCACTTTCCAGCTTTAGCACTTTATTCCCATCTTCCTGTTCTATAAAAAGTGCTTTATTGCCTTTTTCTCCTTTTCGGGTAATTTCGCTTCCATCTATGGTTTTTGTGACTTCTTGAGCATAGGTTTTAACCACTTTACCCTTAGCCTCTCCATTTCCCCATTCCCAACTGACATTACTTCTCTCTTTAATCATACTTTTTTATTTTGAAGGTAAAAAGAAAGCCGCTTGACGCGGCTTTATATAACAGAAGTTTAACGAGTATTAAGAGATCAATTTCAGCTTTGCGAACCTTAGCAACAGCTTTTTAATTCCCCCATTTTCAAAATCAATTTCCGCCTTTTTATCCTGGCCTATACCGTCTATGGCCAAAACTTTTCCTTTGCCAAAACGCATATGTTCCACTACATTTCCAGCCTCTAGTTTTATAGCATTCGTGGCTTTCTCCGGCTCGGGGCTGGCAGGTTTTAGTTTCCGAAGTTTTCTTAACTGCGATTCACTCGGCTTATGCGCCGGTGGCGGAGTTCCTTTTGTAGGTTTGCTCTGTCGTAATTTACTTTTATCAATATCGTCACCAAAAATATCGGTATCAATAAGTGGTTTGTATTTATAATCATCTTGCGGAATCATATAATTCATGTACTGCTCGTCTACCTCTTCAATAAACCTACTCGGCTCTGCATCTACGAGTTTTCCCCAGCGGTACCGTGACTGTGTATAAGTTAGGTAAGCCTGTTTTTCGGCCCGGGTAAGCGCCACATAGAATAAGCGCCGTTCTTCTTCCAGTTCACTTCGGGTATTCATACTCATTCCTGAAGGAAAAAGATCTTCTTCCAGCCCAACTATATACACATACGGAAACTCCAGTCCTTTTGCCAGGTGAATGGTCATTAAAGCCACTCGATCGTCATCGCCGGTATCTTTATCCATATCTGTAGCAAGGGCAACGTCTTCCAGGAATTCAGCTAAAGAACCGTCAACATCTGCAAGTTCTTTTTGACCTTCCACAAAATCTTTGATTCCGTTAAGTAATTCCTCAATATTTTCAATTCGGGCAATGCCTTCCGGAGTACCATCTTTCTTTAATTCCTGAACCAAACCTGTTTTTTTGGTCACGGTATCGGCGACGGTAAAGGCATCGGCATTTTCAGCTAAAATCGTGAAACTCTTAACCATATTCACGAAATTATTCAGTTTGGTTTGCGTACTCTTATTGATCTTTAGATCCAGATGATCTATATTCTCAATAATTTCAAAGATGGTTTTCCCATATTGATTTCCGGCAATGCTCAACTTATCCATCGTGGTTTGCCCAATTCCCCGTGCAGGGTAATTAATTACCCGCTTTAAAGCTTCTTCATCTTTGGGGTTGATCAACAATCGTAAATAAGACAGAACATCTTTAATTTCCTTTCGCTGGTAAAATGAAAGTCCTCCGTAAATTCTATACGGAATTTCCTTTTTTCTAAGCGCATCTTCCATCGCCCTACTTTGTGCGTTGGTTCGATATAAAATAGCAAAATCACCATTATTCATTTGATTTTGCATTCTATTTTCAAAAATAGAACCGGCAACAAATCGTCCTTCTTCTCCATCGGTTAGCAAGCGGTTCACCACGATTTTTGGTCCTTCGTCATTAGCCGTCCAAACTATTTTTTCAAGTTTAGTTTTATTCTTTTCAATGATGGAGTTTGCCGCATTTACAATATTCTTGGTAGAACGGTAATTTTGTTCCAGGCGGTACATTTGCACATTATCATAATCTTTCTGGAAATTCAGGATATTATTGATATTCGCTCCGCGGAAAGCATAAATACTCTGCGCATCATCGCCAACCACACATATATTCTGAAATTTATCTGAAAGAGCCTTTACAATTAAATACTGAGAATGGTTTGTATCCTGGTACTCATC
>JAGXIG010000072.1 GCA_024635815.1 Salegentibacter sp. | reverse complement strand
GAGATGCAGTATGTAGAATTGGAGCTGGATCCGCAGGAAGCCGTAATTGCTGAAGCCGGCAATTTTATGATGATGGACGATGGGATTAGGATGGATACCATTTTTGGTGATGGCTCTAAAGAAAATGAAGGTTTCCTGGGTAAAGTTTTAGGTGCGGGGAAACGACTACTTACCGGCGAGAGCTTGTTTATGACGATTTTCAGTAATGAAATTCAGGGAAAAAAGCGCATCAGTTTTGCTTCGCCTTATCCCGGGAAAATTATTCCTATAGATCTTACCCGGTATGGAAATAAATTTATTTGCCAGAAAGATGCTTTTTTATGCGCAGCCAAAGGTGTTTCTGTAGGGATAGAATTCAGTAGAAAACTCGGGCGTGGGTTTTTTGGCGGTGAAGGTTTTATTATGCAAAAACTTGAAGGCGACGGAATGGCCTTTGTTCACGCCGGGGGAACTATGGCAAGAAAGGAATTATCTCCCGGAGAAAAATTAAAAATAGACACCGGCTGTATTATTGGATTTACCCAGGATATAAATTATGATATTGAGTTTGTAGGCGGAATTAAAAATACAATTTTCGGAGGCGAAGGACTTTTCTTCGCAACACTTACCGGTCCGGGAACGGTATACGTACAATCCCTACCTTTTAGCCGATTAGCGAACCGAATTTTGCAGGCGGCACCACAAGGTGGTGGTAAAGACAAAGGGGAAGGTAGTATTCTTGGCGGTCTTGGGGATGTTATTAGTGGTGATCGCAGATTTTAGGACTGTTAAACACTTGTTATTTGAAAAACGATTAGTAAATTTTTAGTATATTTAGGTGGTTTTAAAAAACACTACAGCCTATTATAAGATTTCTACTCTTTTTTTAACCTAACTTCTAATTTAAATCTTTCAAATTATGGCGAGAGCGATGTTTGAATACACCAAGACTGTACTGGATAAAGTCAGTTTTGATCCCGCCCTGTTTTGCAGGGAAGTGAAAAAAGCACTTCAGCGACTTTTACCACATGAAATTGAGGAACTGCGTATCTGGATTCTGGCTTTAACCCGGAAAAACCCGGAACTCAATCAATGTTTAACTTATTTAAATACATAAAAAAAAGCGGCTTTCGGGCCGCTTTTTAGTTTACTGATTTTATAAGAAATTAGAGGATTTTTCTTCTTTGCTTATTCCTGAAACTCCTTCTTTTTGTTAAGCGGACTTATAATATTAACATTATGAAAAGCAATAGCACCCTTTACCACGCCGGCAATAGTGCTTCTTATGGCTTCTATAATTTGCATTTTTAATTCGCTACGATTGTATATAAGACTTACTTCCCTGGCTGGTACGGGATCTTTAAACATTCTTAGATTTTTCTTTTCAGCATCTTTTATATCGAGCGTATGTAAATAGGGGAGAAGCGTCATTCCCAGACCTTCATTAGCCAGTTTTATTAAGGTTTCAAAACTTCCGCTCTCTAGTTGAAAATGATCTTCATCGTAGTTTCTGGAAGATTTACAAAGGTTAAGAATACCATCTTTAAAGCAATGGCCATCTTCCAGGAGTAGCATATCGTCTATGTCCAAATCATTAATTTCAATCTTTTCATTATTATGAAGTCGGTGCGTATTTGGAATGTACCCAACAAAAGGTTCGTAATAAAGCACATTTTCTTTAATGCCCGGTAATTCTAGAGGGGTAGCAGCAATTGCAGCATCTAAATGCCCCTCCCTTAAGCGTTCTATAATAGCATCGGTATTTAACTCTTCAATTTTGAGCTTTACTTTTGGATATTTTTTAATGAAATTATGGATGAACATTGGTAATAAGGTAGGCATAACCGTAGGGATTACCCCCAGTTTGAAAATTCCGCCTACAAAGCCCTTTTGCTGATCTACAATATCTTTAATCCGGTCACTTTCATTAACAATATTTCTTGCCTGTTGTACAATTTTTTGTCCGGTCTCAGTAAGCTGAATAGGCTTTTTGGTTCTGTCAAAAATCTGAACATCCAATTCTTCTTCCAGTTTTTGAATTTGCATACTTAGCGTGGGCTGGGTAACAAAAACTTTTTGAGCAGCCCTGGTGAAATTCTTGTGTTCGGCAACCGCCAACACATAATGCAGTTGTGTAATTGTCATAAATTGAAGCCTTATTGTTACTGCAAATGTATTGGTTTTTTCTATTCTAAATTAATATAAATATGATTTTATCTATATGAAGGTTAAACTGTTGGTTCAATAATTATAACCGACTTGTAATTATTGAGTGCTGAATTGTAAATTTTGTGCTTAAAGTATTACAAACGAGTAGGAAGTCTTCAAGAAACAAGAAACAAGAAAAAGGAATCAAGAAAAAAGACGGAAGAAAATAAAAGTGGAAAATCTTAACAATAGTCTGTTATCCGAAATAGGTGAGACTTAAGCATAGAGATTACTTCACTCCGTTTGTAATGACATTCAGTAGCTGTTTGAAATTAATTAATTAAAGTATTCCGCGGGCTTTAATTTCCAGGTACTTATTAATTGTATTAATACTTAAGTCTTCGGGTTTTGTTAGTAAAGTATTAATACCGTGTTGTCTTAGTTCGGCGGCCATAAGCTTTTTATCGTGCGCAAAACTTTCGGCAATTACCTGGTGTGCCATATCGGTAGTATTATCGGGATTGCTGGCAATAATTTTGTCCAGTTCGGTATTTTCAAAAAAGATCACCACTAAGACATGTTTTTTATTGATCGCTTGTAGATAGGGAAGTTGCCGTTTTAAAGCCGAAATATGTTCGAAATTAGTGTACAGCATCAGCAAACTACGCTGCGTAACCCTTTGTCGCAAATTGCTGTAAAGCATATTAAAATCTGAATCCGGAAACTGCGTGTTGATATTATACAAACGCTCCATTATTTGCTGCAACTGGCTCAATTTTGCGTTGGCCTTCAGAATATTTTCAATTTTAGATGAAAAAGAAATAAGGCCTGCTTTGTCTTTTTTCTTAAGCGCGATATTGGAAAAAGCAAGACTACTGTTAATTGCATAATCCAATAAACTCAGGCCAATAAAAGGCATTTTCATCACGCGACCGGTATCTATAATAGAATAAATAGGTTGGGCTTTTTCATCCTGAAACTGGTTCACCATAAGATCGCCCTGTTTAGCGGTGGCTTTCCAGTTTATGGTTCGCACATCGTCTCCCGGTACGTATTCTTTAATTTGCTCAAACTCCATGGTATGGCCAATCCTCCTGATTTTCTTTAGACCGGGTTGGGATAAGCGATTATCTATGGCCAGAAAATCCAGTTTTTTCATTTGGATAAAGGAAGGATAGACTTTCAGCATTTGTTTATCTCCAAAAACCGAGCGCCTTTTTACCAGGCCAATTTTTGTGAAAACGTAAATATTTAGTTTTCCGAAGAAATATTCACCGCGGGTAACAGGCCGTAAATAATAGCTGAATTTTTCAATAGTATCGCCACCAATTTTCAATTTTTTTAAAAAATCTCGCTTCTGAAACTGCACGGGAATTTCATCTATAATTTCAGCATAAACCGGGAATTTATATTTGTTTTCCAGGATGATTTCCACTTCATTTTCATCTGAATTCGAAAATTTTTGCGGAAGAATCCTTTCGGCATTAATTCGATTATTTTTATAGAGGCTTACCAAATCGGCGATAAATAGAAGTAGCAGAATCAGGCTTAAAGCCCAGGTAAATCCGTACAGAAAATCAAAGAAATAGGAAAACAGAAAGAGTAGGACGATGCCGAAGATCGCATAGAAAAACCGCTGGTTTAGATATAAAGATTTAAAGAATTTGAGCACTAACGTGGAATTTCAACAGATTGCGAGATCATTTCTATCACTTCTTTGGCAGTGATCCCTTCCATTTCCCTATCAGGACTAATAATTAGTCGGTGAGCTAAAACAGGATTTAAAGCCTTTTTAATGTCTTCCGGAATAACAAAATCTCTTCCGTTAATTGCTGCAAATGCTTTTGAAGCATTCATTACCGCAATAGAAGCCCGGGGAGAAGCGCCAAGGTAAACGTGAGAATGATTACGGGTTTTACCCACAATACTTGCAATATAATGCATCAGTTTTTCTTCAACGATAATTTCCTGGATCTGGCTTTTTAATTCGTTTAGATTCTCTGGATTCAAAACCGCCTCAATTTGCGAAACGGGAAGCACCCCTTTGCGCTGGTGATGTGTTTTTAGAATATCCACTTCGTCTTCAAGACTGGGATAGTCCACTTGAATTTTAAATAAAAACCTGTCTAACTGGGCTTCGGGTAAGGCATAAGTTCCTTCCTGTTCAATTGGGTTTTGAGTGGCGAGTACCATAAATGGCGCCTCAAGATCATGCTGAACCCCGTCTATGGTAATCTGGCGTTCCTCCATCACTTCAAACAAGGCCGCCTGGGTTTTCGCCGGGGCACGGTTAATTTCGTCTATCAGGATGATGTTAGAAAAAATAGGACCCGGCTTAAATTCAAATTCGCCTTTTTGGGCATTTAAAACCGAAGTTCCCAAGACATCACTCGGCATTAGGTCTGGTGTAAACTGAATTCGACTAAAATTGGTATCCAGGCTTTTGGCAAACAATTTTGCGGTTAAGGTTTTGGCAACGCCGGGTACGCCTTCAATTAATACGTGGCCGTTAGAAAGCAGGCCGGCGATCAATAACTCTACAAAATCATTTTGACCAACAATTACTTTTGCCAGCTGGTTTTTTAATCTTGAAACGGCTTCTTTAAGATCGTCTAACGGAATGCGACTATCAAAATCTAGCGATTCGGTTTCTTTATTTTCGTGGTTTTCCATCGGAATGTGATTTAAAATTATTTATTGCCTCAGAAAGTTCGTGAAACTCGCTTTTCCCGGCATTGGTATTATTTGAAAACTTCTCGATTTTTGCAAAAAGTGCCTTACCGGAAGTAATACTGTTTCCGGATTTTGCAGCCAGTAAGGTATGGAATTCTTCGTCTATGGTCTTGGTTGAAATTTTATATTGTAAACGAATATATTCCAGGAATAAATTGATTTTCTTCGTGATCAATTCCGCGTATTCCTTCTCTTCTAAATAGAGGTCACCCACAGTTTTTGCGTACTCATAACTCTGATTCTTCAAAGGATTTACTATCGGAATTGCCCGTTGTTTTCTTTTTCCTTCAAAAATAATGAACAAAATACTACCGGCCAGTAAGAAATAATATGCCCATTTAAGTCGGTTATCGCTTAGCAGAATATAAAGCGGAGAGGAATAAAATGTTTTTCCCGATTTGTAATAATTATCCAAAAATACCGGGTTTTCTTTATTTACGTAAGCCAGGATATTTTCAGCATATTTATAATTCTGGTCGGTTAGTAAAAAGTAATTGCCAAAAGCTTCAGGGGTATTGTGAAGGTAAATTTTCCCTTCCCCAAAATTTGAACTTATAAAATTAGGTTGACTGTTTTTCTCATCCTTTTGGATATTTATCTCTCCCAGTACCTCGATTTTCGCGCTGTCTTTTTGATGAAAGTAAAGCGAAGAAAATTCATTCTTAAATTGAAAATCGGATTCACTTTTTAAAGTCGAATTTATGAAATTCAGTTGTGGTTTTGAGCTTAGATCATTTTTTGGAATAAAAACTTTAGTTTCTAAATGAAGGGTATCTAACAACTGCGGACTGATACCTCTTGCCGAAACAAATAATTCATTTCCTTTAGCCACCCATTCAAGCAGCTTATCTAATTCGTCTGGATCAAAATTTACAGCATTATTCAGAAAGAAATAAGTGCCGTTTTCCAGGCTATCCGAAAGTCTTTCGAATGGGGGAACGCCAATTTCTTCAAACTCCCATTTTTCAATATTCTTCCAGCTTTCATAAAAAACAAAACTTCCCAGTGGAATTTTATCATCGCTCATATAACTGGGCGTCCAATTTACAGGTTCCGGTTCTGTAGCTTCCAGGTAAGTGAGGGAAATTACCAACAGCAGGAAAAAACCAAAAAATAGCTTTGCTGTTTTACCCATTATTTTCAGGTTTCAGGTTATTTTCCATTTGGGTAAATTCCCGTTTCACTTTTGCAAAACGTTCTTTAGAAAGTTCAAAATCCCCATACCAGATAAAATCGTAAAGGCGAGTGATTTTCATGAACTGGTTTTTAATTTCAGTTTCGTTTATTTCGTTGATATAGTCTTCGTTTGTTTTTTGAAATCTATACGAAATATGCTCTTTTTGATCTAACAAACGCAGGCTTTTTAAATACAAATAACGAACGGCTAAACGGTAATTTTCAACGCGAATAGCTTCATCAATTAAAGAAGAAATATCTGCAGATTTTACAATGTCTTCTTCTTTTTTAAGATTTACTTGTCCGGTAATAGATTCAGCCATTACAGCATTTCCGGGATTTAAACGAATAAAAAGCCAGGTGATTAAGCCAAGCACTAAAATTAGAAGAACGTAAGGTAGGGCCGTAAGAACAGCGTTCCAGAAAGCGTTGGTTTGGTAATCGCCAAAAAGCCATTGTAAAAAGGCATTCCATTTAAGGTTTATCCATCGCTTTAAGCGCGTCCACCAGGAATCTTCTTCAACTTTTTCTAAATAATCAAAAGCTTTATCAGCTTTATAATCTTCAATTTTTTCAACATCAAAATCAGCTTTTTCCAGGGTTTCTTCAGTGGAATTCTGACTAACTTCCGTAGAATCTGTAACCGCCTGCTCCTGCGGAATTAAATTTCCGAAGAAAATGAAACTGAAAAGAAGTAAGATTTTGATCATTAATTGTTTTTACCAAGGTTTTCAATGCTTTCGTAGGCTCCGGTAAAATATTTTATTTCGTTCAGATTGTAATACACAAAAGCAACCCCAATTGGTGTAATGGCGTAAAGCAGATATTGAATTGCAGACGCAATAATGGTTAAGGTAAGATAAACCCAGTCAAACATATCGGCCACATTCGCTGCCGAAGCCGAGTTTTCTTCCATGATGGTGAACATTTTTATAAACGTATAAATTAGTACCGGCAGTTGAAAAATAAGGCTAATGATATAAACAATAAGCCAAATTAAAAAAAGGCTTATAAAACTCATCCACCAATTTTCTTTTACCAGGTGAAAACCTTCAGAAATACTGCCGCCAATACTGTCACTTTTAAAAACAAGTACCGCAGCCGCAATACTTAACGGAACACTAAGGTATATTCCTGGAATAATAAAAATTATAAGTCCGGCGAAAATTAAGATCCAGGTAATGGCGCCAAGGCCAAACATTTTTCCCAAATCTCTTTTCACTCCTTCTTTAACTTCCTGGTGGCTGGCCTCACCATCATTGCTTACATAAGATTTTATAAAATGGAAAGCCGCAACATTCATTACCGAAAAATACAAAAGCAAACCAACCATTAATAAACCAAACCCAATGAAAAAGTCACCGTCCTGGCTGAACATTAACGAATTTCCTACCGTGGTGTAAGAATAATAAGAAACGGCCGCGATTAAAAGCAGAAATGCCGGCCACGAAATTTTCATAACGCTTGTAAAATAAGCCTTGTAATTTTCGCGTATAAATTTAAACGTATAGCTAATAATATCGCCCAGATCTCGCTGTTGCTTAAAATCAATGTAATTCTGCTTCATGAATTTGTTGTTTTTTATGTAGAAATATGGGGTAAAAGATATAGTAAAATAAAATGAGTGCTAATGAGCTGCCAATAATTAAAATCGCCAGCCAGTCGGGCATTTGAGTTAGTCGGGTTACAAAACCTTCCAGGAATCCCGCTATGATAAAAAATGGGATCGTACTTATCACTATTTTAAGTCCGTTTTTAACGCCTTTTACAAAGGAAGTCAGGCGGGTATAAGTTCCAGGAAAAAGTATGCTCTTCCCAACAACAAGTCCGGCGCAACCTGCGATAATTATTACTGAAATTTCTATGGTTCCGTGAATCCATATTGTTCTTGCAGATTCCCAAAGTAAGCCCTGATCGTAAAAAAAGTATTGGAAAGATCCCAGCATCACCGCATTTTGCATTAAGATAAATACAGTGCCAATTCCGGCCAGGATTCCCATACTAAAAGCCATTAAAGAAACCCGAATATTGTTAATGGTAATTCCGAGGAACATATCGGTTTCGGACATTTTCTTATACACTGCCATAGGATCGCCTTCAGCAATATTCTGCAAGGTCATATTCACATAAGCATCGCCTAAAATACTTCTTACAAAGGTATGATCTGATGCAGCTGAAAAAGCACCCGCCGCTGAAAAAAGAGCGAAAATTAAAAAGCTAAGCAGTAATTGCTTCTGAAAATTATAAAAGAACAGCGGAAATTCTTTGGTGAAAAATGTGATAAACCGGTTTTGCGATTCCTTTTTATTCTTATAAATCTTTTGATGTGCTGAAGCCGCTAACTGGTTTAAATAGGTGGTTGTGTTGCTTTTGGGATAAAAGGTCTTGGAATAGCTTAAATGGTCACTAATTTCAATATAAATATTGGAGAGCTGCTCCGGTTGCAGGTTATTTTTATTTTGAAGCAGGCTTTCAAATTTAAGCCATTTATCCTTATTTTGCTTCACAAATGCAGCCTCTCGCATGGTTTTTCTATTATGACTCAAAGAAACAGATTAAATGGATAATTTTCAAATTGAAACCGCTCAAAATATTAGTATTAATCAGAATGTTGCGAGTGTAGGCGATCGTATCCTTGCTTTTATCGTAGATATATTTATTATTGGGTTGTATATAGTGATAAGTTCGCTTGCATTGGCCGGCACAGGATTAGATGCGGCAGGGCAGTGGGTTTATTACCTGGTTATGGGCTTGCCTTCTCTCTTATATTATTTATTGTGGGAAAGTTTATATAATGGCCAAACTCCCGGAAAAGCTGCTTTACAAATTAGAGTGGTGAAATTAGACGGCAGCAGACCTGCTTTTGCTGAATATTTAATCAGGTGGTTGTTACGTTTTATTGATATCACCATAAGTAGTGGGGCGATTGCGGTAGTCACTATTTTACTAAACGGAAAAGGGCAACGTTTGGGAGATCTTGCTGCAAAAACTACGGTCATTTCCGAAAAACCAAGAACTAATTTAAATCGAAGCCTTGTTGTAGATGTACCTGAAGGTTACGAACCCAAATATCCGCAGGTAAGTGTTTTAAAAGATGCCGATGTGCAGAATATTAAAAACCTGTACCAAACCGCGAAGAGAAGTCATAACCACCGACTTATTTTATCACTTTCTGAAAAATTATCAGAATTACTGGAAACGCAGCCAAAGGAATCGCCAATGGAATTTATTCAGCAGGTAATTACCGATTATAATTATTACACTCAGCGAGCCTAATCCTTCATTGAGGGTTTGATTCTCCGAGGCTTGCCTCGAAATTATAAAATAGTGTTCCGATTCATACCTCGTGAACTTGTACCGAGGTTCTTGATTTAGTTAATTATTTCAACATCCATCTCCACGTTATCAATAGGCCATTCAGATTGGCCGGTCTCTACTTGTGCAATTTTTTCGGCAACATCCATTCCTTTGGTCACCCTTCCAAAAACAGTATGGTCATTATTTAAATGTGGGGTTCCATTTTCTTTGATCACGATAAAAAATTCGAAAGGAGAAGAGGCTTTACTCACATTTTGCTCGCTGTATTTTGCAGCTGAAAAAGCCCCGTAAGAATGTTTATGACCGGCCTCGAATTCACTTGGAATAAGATAATCACCAATTTTAGAACGCATTCCAGTAGTGGTTTTATTATCTGAATTTCCACCCTG
>JAGXIG010000071.1 GCA_024635815.1 Salegentibacter sp. | reverse complement strand
TCACTACAACATTGTCAGGTCCTAAAACCAAACGAATTTGATCAAGATATCCTGCAGGAATTTCAACATCTGCCAATAATTGAGATACTCCACCGGTTAATTGTAATAAATCATAACGGTCAGCTTCTACATTAGAAAGGCTTTCCCATTCGGCTTCTTCCTCGCCAACTGCGGCTTCGGTTTTAATCATAACATCCTGCACATCTACCCAAACGTGGTCATAATCTCCTGGAGCATCGGTCATCCGCACAGTCAGACGGGCGTTACCTTCTTCTACTCCATTTTCATCATCATCACTACAACTGGTAAATCCAAAAGCGATCACTGTTGCAAGCAGAAAGCTTTTTAACTTTAGGTTCTTCATCGTTCTTTTCATAAATAGGTTTATTAATTGTTTAGAGAAGAAAACGCAGCATAGTCGATTAAATTTTACACACGAGATTAGATTAACTAAATTTAACAGGATTTTAAATTGCATATGTAAACCCAAGCTAGTTACTTGTAAACACTTAAGATTAGAAAAATATCGTATGAAAACTGCATTAATTACAGGAGCCACTAGTGGAATTGGAAGAGCAACCGCCAGCACCCTCTCCACAGAAGGCATAAATCTCATCCTCTGCGGAAGAAGGGAAGAGCGATTAACTGAATTAAAAAAAGAATTAGCTAAAAGAGTTGCGGTTTATACTCTCTGCTTTGATGTTCGTGATAAGAAACAGGTTTTTGAGAAAATTGACAGCCTTCCTCAAAAATTCAGTAAAATAGATATTCTTATAAATAATGCCGGAAACGCTCACGGTTTAGACCCAATTCAGGATGGAAATATAGACGATTGGGATGCGATGCTGGATATTAATGTAAAAGGATTATTATATGTCAGCAAAGCGATATTTCCGAAGATGATAAGTCAGGGTGCCGGGCATATTATCAATATCGGCTCAACCGCCGGGAAAGAAGTCTACCCCAATGGGAATGTGTACTGTGCCAGTAAATATGCGGTAGACGCCCTAAATCAGGCGATGAGAATAGATCTTAACAAACACGGAATTAAGGTAGGCGCTGTAAATCCCGGACTCACACAAACCGAGTTCAGCGAAGTAAGGTTTAAAGGAGATTCCGAAAAGGCCAAAAATGTTTATGAAGGTTTTACCCCACTGCGGCCGGAAGATATCGCAGATATTATTCGGTTTGTAGTTACAAGGCCTTATCACGTAAACATTGCTGATTTAGTGGTGATGCCAACCGCACAGGCGAATAGTGTTACGATTAATAAAAAATAGATAAAAAAAGAAGATTACCGTTTTCGCGGAAATGACGAGGTTACTATGATTAACAAACGGCTTTTAATAAAAAACCTGCTCGCCCACAATGATGAGAACAGCTTTTATGACAAAAAGTTAAAGCTCAATATTGGTGAACGGGAAGGGAAAGCTAAGTTTTTAAAGCATGTTTGTGCGCTCTCCAATTCCAATCCAGAGAATAATTCATATATCGTAATTGGAGTAAAAGATGAGGATAATAGTATTGTTGGCACCGACTTCTTTGATGACAGCAAAATTCAGAATCTCGTAAATGCTTATTTAAGCAATCCGCCTTTAATATCTTATGAAAACATTCCTTTTCCGCATCTACCAGGAAATCTCGTGGTAGGCTTGGTAAGTATAAGGCCAAATCACGGAAAAATATGTTCACTTAGAAAGAATATCTGGAAATATTATGGAGGCTCGGTTTTCTTTAGGGATGGGAGCATCAGTATGCCGAAAGTTTTTGGGGTAGAGATCAAAGATGTGAATTCAGAAATTGTGAATTCCATAGAAAAACATTCCCACAACAATATTGAATTAACCCTGGATGGGGTGTTCGATTTCCTACAGAAAAGAAAAGATTACCATGCCACTTATAAGGTTTTTAAAGAATATTTTGTGGTTTGCTGGGCAGGAAAAAAGATTCAGGCAAAAAACGAAACTTTTTATTCCCGGGTAGATATAGAATTGATTAATGAACAGGTAAAATTGTTTTATTCAGATCTGGACCAGGTCAGTATCAGTCTTACAGAGGAAGAATTTAAGATCCTGGAATATGTTCAGCTGGGATTGCATGATAAATATCAATTTTATCCGTTAGAAGAGGTAACCATCAGCTTTAAAGATAGCGTGAGTTATGAAATAGAAAGTAAATTGTTATTTGAGCCTCCAATATTCGACAAAAAAACGCTTTATCATATTTATAATATAAACAGTAAACTGGTAGAAAGGCTTAAAAAGAAGCTTCCGTTAGATAAACAACAAACAAAAGACCTTAAAAATTTGCCATCAACTTATTTACTTTGTTATTTGAATAACTTTGAACAGGCAATAGACAAACTGGAAGAAGCAAAACCTTATTTGAAGCAATACAGCCAGGAAGTATATAATTATTATAAAGATAGTATGCGAATTTTAAGAAAAGTAAAATACAATTAATATGGGCCGAAGCATTGCTATTGGAGACATTCACGGCGGATTAAAAGCTTTAATACAACTCCTTGAAACAATTGAAGTCACCCCTGCAGATGAACTTATTTTCCTGGGCGATTATGTAGATGGATGGAGCGATTCAGCCAATGTAGTTTCTTATCTCATAGAACTCGCCAAGCAAAACACCTGCATTTTTTTAAGAGGAAATCACGACGATCTTACTCATCGTTGGTTGGAAACAGGAGAACTTAACGAAAAATGGCTGGAACACGGCGGCCAATCAAGCATTGATGCCTACCGTAATTTTTCTTCAGAAGAGATAGAAAAACATATCGAGTTTTATAATCAGATGCTGAATTATTATATCGATAAAAAAAACAGGCTTTTCGTTCATGCCGGGTTTACTAGCCAGCACGGCCCCGAGCAGGAATATCATCACACGGGATTCTACTGGGATCGAACCTTATGGGAAATGGCACTCTCATTAGATACAAACATAAAGCCGGATGATGTGAATTACCCAAAACGCCTTCAAATTTTTGACGAAATTTTTATCGGCCATACCCCGGTAACCAGAATTGATGAAAGTGCACCCGTAAAACGGGCAAGCATCTGGAACGTAGACACCGGCGCCGCTTTTATGGGTAAATTATCGGCTATAGATGTGAATACAAAAGAAATCTGGCAAAGCGAACCTGTTTTTAAACTATATCCCGGGGAGGAAGGTAGAAATTAAGACGATTTTACCACAAAACGCCTTTTCTCTTTCTATATTTGTACTTCAAGGATTTTGACTTTTATTTGTGCTGAATTATATTAGTAAAAATTTTAAGCATAATTTTTGTAGCAGTAATTATAAATCCAGCAGGATTGCTAAACGCCTGCTCCAATTAACATCAAAATGGCCCTCGACAATATTAGATTAGAAGTAATGAATACCGTTGAAAAAGAGGTAGATGGTTTCATTGAAAAATTCCTTATTCCGGTAGAAGAAATTTGGCAACCCACAGATCTTCTTCCCAATTTACAGGGAGAAAATTATATGGATGAGCTTACCCAAATTAGGGAAGAAGCCAAAGAACTTGAATACGATTTTTGGGTAGTTTTAGTTGCCGATATGGTTACCGAAGAAGCCTTACCAACCTACGAATCCTGGCTTATGGATATGGAAGGTGTAAAACAGCACGGTAAAAGTCGCGGTGAAGAAAACGCTTGGTCTAAATGGGTTCGCCATTGGACGGGAGAAGAAAACCGCCACGGGGATACGCTTAACAAATATCTTTACCTTTCTGGCCGGGTGAATATGCGCGAAATTGAAAAAACCACGCAATATTTAATTAGCGATGGTTTTGATATCGGTACCGGTCGTGATCCTTATAAGAACTTCGTTTATACCAGTTTTCAGGAATTGGCTACCAATATTTCACACAAACGCGTTGGCCAGTTAGCTAAAAAGAAAGGCAATAAGATGCTCGGGAAAATGTGTAATATCATTGCCGGAGACGAGATGAGACATTACATGGCTTATCGTGAATTTGTAAAAACCATCTTTGAACACGATCCAAGCCAAATGATGCTGGCTTTTCACGATATGATGAAGAGAAAGATCGTTATGCCCGCACAATTTCTTCGAGAGAGCGGACAGGGGATTGCAGAAGCTTTTGAAAACTTCTCTAACGCAGCACAAAGACTCGGTGTATACACCACTTACGATTATATCGAAATCCTGGAAAAATTGAATGCTTACTGGGAAATAGACAAAATGCGCTCTCTAACCGATGAGGCTGAAAAAGCCCGGGATTATTTGATGAAATTACCAGACAGAATGCGAAGGATTGCAGACCGCATGGCAATTCCGCAAGATCAGCATACCTTTAAATGGGTGGAAGCCAACGGTAGAATCTAAAATAATTTCTTATAAAATTAAACCCTCACAGTTTTCGATAGCCATCGGAACTGTGAGGTTTTTTAATGAAATAAATTTTAGCAAACTTAAAAAATTATCCCTGTTGTTTTTTCCAGATATTATAGGAAATCAAGTCCTTCTCAATCAAGTTAAGACAAAAAGCAATAACGGCTGCATCATCCAAATAACCGATAATTGGGATAAAATCGGGGATTAAATCTATAGGCGAAAGTACGTAAAGCAAGGCACCACCTATAGCGGCAATCACATTAAACGGTACTTCCCTGTATGTGCCATTTGCATAATCTTTAAGTAAACTAAATAGTATTTTTGCATCGTCTAAATATCGCTGCAGTTTTCCTTTATTTTCAAATTTAGATTTTATCGCCTCCTCATCTTCCAAAACATCGTGTACATCATCTTTTTCAAAATCATCCTGACGCTTTTTATGTTCTTTTCTAATCGTTTCGTTATCTATTTTGCTCATTGTTCATTTTTTAATGCCTACAAAATATAAAATTATTACTGAAGGCTTAATTATGGAAATGCTAAAATATTAGAAAAAATAAACCTCACAGATTTTGAGTTCCGTGAGGTTTAAATATTAAAAGAATTAAGTTTTACTCTAAATCAAACTTAATTCCCTGCGCCAAGGGCAATTCGGTTGTATAATTAATCGTATTGGTTTGTCTGCGCATATATATTTTCCAGGCATCGGAGCCAGATTCTCTTCCTCCGCCGGTTTCTTTTTCACCACCAAAGGCACCGCCAATTTCAGCACCTGAAGTTCCTATATTCACATTCGCAATCCCGCAATCTGACCCTTCTACAGAGAGAAAACGCTCGGCTTCCCTTAGGTTATTAGTCATTATTGCTGAAGAAAGTCCCTGCACCACGCCGTTTTGCAATTCAAGGGCATTGGAAACATCTCCTGAATATTTCATAATATAAAGTACCGGTGCAAAAGTTTCGTGTTGTACTATTTTAAATTCATTTTTAGCTTCAGCAATTGCTGGTTTAACGTAACATCCGCTTTCGTAACCTTCACCTTCCAACACGCCTCCTTGAACTAAGATCTTTCCGCCTTCTTCCACAACTTTATCTAAAGCACTTTGGTAATTTTTAACTGCATCTTTATCGATAAGCGGTCCTACGTGATTATTTTCATCTAAAGGATTCCCAATCCGCAACTGCTTGTAAGCTTTTACGATCGCATCCCTTACTTTGTCATAAATAGATTCGTGAATTATCAATCTTCTTGTTGAGGTACAACGTTGCCCGCAAGTTCCCACGGCTCCAAATACTGCTCCGATTACCGTGTTTTTAATATCGGCATCCGGGGTTACAATAATGGCGTTGTTTCCTCCTAATTCAAGAAGTGATTTCCCTAATCTCGCAGCAACGGCCTGGGCTACAATTTTTCCCATTTTTATAGAACCGGTAGCCGAAATTAAAGGTACTCGTTTATCATTCGTCATCATTTCACCCACTTTATAATCGCCAGTGATTAATGAAGAAATTCCTGCCGGAACATCGTTTTCGGCAAAAACACGGGCAGCGATATTTTGACACGCAACCGAAGTTAACGGAGTTTTCTCTGATCCTTTCCAAATACAGGCATCACCACAAACCCACGCTAAGGCCGTATTCCACGACCAAACTGCCACAGGAAAGTTAAATGCCGAAATAATCCCAACCACACCAAGCGGATGATACTGTTCGTACATTCTGTGTCCGGGACGTTCAGAATGCATCGTTAAACCGTGTAACTGACGTGAAAGACCAACTGCGAAATCGCAGATGTCTATCATTTCCTGAACTTCACCCAAACCTTCCTGGTAAGATTTTCCCATTTCGTAGGAAACCAATTTCCCTAAAGGCTCTTTTAGTCTTCTTAATTCGTCATTAAACTGACGAACTACTTCTCCTCGTAGTGGGGCAGGCCAGGTGCGCCATTCTTTAAATCCTGCTTCAGCAGTGGTAATCACCTTTTCATAATCTTCTTTCGTGGTTGCTTTTACTTTTCCTATTAGAGCACCATCTACGGGCGAATAAGATTCAATTACTTCTCCACTGCTAAAAAAATCTTTCCCTGTAGAAGTTCCGTTATTGGTTTCCTGTAAACCGAGATCTTTTATAGCCTGTTTTATTCCAAATTTTTCTGATGTTTCACTCATTAATTTGTAAATTTTATCTGTTCTTTTGTGTGTTTCCTGCTAAAATAATAAATTTTTATGCTATTCCGTTTCGGCTACAAACCGTTCATCAACGGGCATAAC
>JAGXIG010000070.1 GCA_024635815.1 Salegentibacter sp. | reverse complement strand
TACAGATGCCGGACCTGTTGTAAACTGGTTTGATCAATCTAACCAGGATATGGAAATGACCAGTTCTATTTACCTGGTTACTTTACAAAAAGATGTTGAATCTCCCTTTGCAAGAGAGAATGATGTTGAAAAGATAGAGCAGGCAGAGAAGGAAGAGGAGAAAAAGAAGAAAGCTGAAGAAGAAGACAAAGAGATCAAAGCCCCTGATCTTAAAATTGATTTTGATGGGATAGAAAACAGGATTGTGGATGTTCCGGTTCCTGCAGGTAATTATGCTTACCTCAATTCACCAAAGGAAGGAAATCTATATTATTTATCCTATCCTCCTCATGAGCAAAACAAGGGAACTCTAAATATGTATGATCTTAAAGAAAGGGAGAATAAGGAAATTATGCCGGCCACATCCTTTGAGATTTCGGCAAATGCTAAGATGATACTTTATAAGGCAGATGATAAATGGGGAATAGCTGAAATTGAAAAGATCGAAGAAAAGCACCCTCTCAATACCAGCGATATCCAGGTGAAAATAGATCCCGTGCAAGAGTGGCCAAATATTTTTGATGAAGCCTGGAGGGTTAACAGAGATTATTTTTATGATCCGGGAATGCACGGGGTAGATTGGGATGAAATGAAAGAGAAATATGAGCCTTTTATAGACGATGTTACTTCTCGTAGTGATCTATACAGAGTAATGGAATGGATGTTTAGCGAGCTTGGAGTGGGACATCACCGATTTTCTAGTAGAGGGGATAGACTCCATTCTAAAGAATCTGTAAAAGGAGGCCTGCTGGGAGCCGATTATAGTATTGAAAATGACCGTTACAGGTTTAAAAAAATATATGGCGGACTTAACTGGAACCCGAATTTGCGCTCTCCACTTACCGAACCGGGAGTAGATGTGAAGGAAGGCGATTATCTTTTGGCAGTAAATGGAGAAGAATTAAAGGCTGAGGATAATCTTTATAAATACTTTGAAAATACCGCAGGGAAAATAGTGATGCTCACGGTAGGTCCTAATCCTAATATGAGAAATTCAAGAAAGGTTAAAGTGACTCCGGTAGAAAACGAAGGGGCTTTAAGAAACCGAGACTGGGTAGAGAGCAATATTCAAAAAGTTCACGAAGCCACCGATGGCCGTGTGGCTTATGTCTATGTGCCAAATACGGCAACTGCAGGACACGAATATTTTAAACGTTACTTCTTTCCGCAGGCAAATAAGCAGGCCATTATTGTGGATGAACGTTTTAATGGCGGTGGGCAGCTGGCAGACTATGTTATAGACATTCTTAAAAAACCGGAGCAGGCACATTGGAGATTCCGTTATGGGAAAGATCTTAAGTCGCCAAGCGCTTCTATTCAAGGCCCTAAAGTGATGATTACCGATGAAACTGCTGGTTCAGGTGGTGATTATCTGCCGTGGATGTTCAGAAAATTCGATCTTGGTACTATCGTGGGGAAAACTACATGGGGCGGCCTGGTAGGAGTACTGGGTTATCCGGAATTTATAGACGGAGGTTCTGTTACCGCACCAAACGTAGCTTTTTATACTGAAGAAGGTTTTAGTGTGGAAAATGAAGGAGTAGCGCCCGATGTGGAGGTAGAACAATGGCCGGAAGAAGTGATTGAGGGCAAGGATCCGCAATTGGAAAAAGCCATTGAGATCGTTTTAAAACAACTGGAGGAAAATCCGCCGGGAGAAGTTGCTTCTCCAGTATATCCAAAAAAAGGGAATTAAGAGACCTCAATTAAACCTGTTTTATAATACTTTACCTATAATTTAAACGGCAAATTTGTCTTAGCAATCGTCGTAAAAATCTGATTAATATGAATAAAATTTTCTGCTTTCTTTTGGTGATCATCAGCCTTTCTTCCTGTCAAAACAAAGACATTAAAAGTTACGATCTGGTAATTTACAATGTCAAAATTGTGGATGTAGAAAACGAAAGTGTAAGTGAAAACCAAGCCATATTTATTTCTGAAGGAGAAATTGTGGAAGTGCGAAAAAATATTGAAAAAGAGCAGGTTGTTGCCGACCGGCTTCTTGACGCCGAAGGAAAATTTGTAATGCCTGGACTTTGGGATAATCACGTTCATTTTAGAGGAGGTGATACACTAATTCAGGAAAATAAAGATTTACTGCCGTTGTTTTTAGCTTACGGAATTACTACCGTAAGAGATGCCGGCGGCGATATAACTCCCAGTGTTCTGCAGTGGAAAGACCAGATTGCCAAAGGAAAATTAAACGGTCCTACAATTTTTAGTTCGGGTCCCAAGCTTGATGGTGATCAACCCGCCTGGCCGGGATCAATAAAAGTTTCAGATTCTAGCGATATTGTGGCTGCACTGGATTCTCTTGAAAAACTTGAGGTAGATTATGTGAAAATGTATGACGGAAATCTTTCCGCAGAAAATTACTACGGAATTATAGAAGCAGCTGAAAAGCGCGGATTAAAAACCACAGGGCATATGCCTATGAGCGCCGATTTTATGAAAGCGGTATCCCTTGGGCTTGATGGTGCCGAACATATGTACTATCCTTTGAAAGCCTGTTCTCCTGCGGCCGATAGCCTTACAAAGCTCAACCTTGGCTATGGAATGATAGAGCCTTTAATCGATACCTACGATCCGGAATTAGCAGATGAGGTTTTCGCAAAAATGAGCGAAGAAAATGTATTCGTAACCCCCACACTTTATATTGGAAAAACCCTGGCTGAAATTTTAGAAGTAGATCATCAGCAGGACTCTTTACTGAATTATATTGGCCCGGGGATTCAAAAAACATATATGGGTAGAATAGAGGGCGCGAAACGGGCAAAGGCATCGGGTAGTATGATGCGTAATAAAATGGAAAAAATAAGCCTCAGAATGATTGAACCTATGCAAAATGCCGGGGTGAAAATTTTAGCGGGATCAGATTGTGGAGCCTTTAATTCTTACGTGTACCCAGGAGAATCTCTGCACGGGGAATTGAATGCTTTAGCGGGAGCAGGTTTAACCAATGCACAGGCATTAAGAAGCTCTATAGTTAATGGTCCGGGGTTTCTTGATCTTGGGGATAAATACGGCAGTGTGGAAGAAGGAAAAGTTGCCGATCTCTTACTGCTGGAAGAAAATCCACTGGAAAGCCTCCAGAACCTAAAGAGGATTACAGCGGTAGTAAAAAGCGGGAAGGTATTTAAGCGCGAAGGCCTAAGGAATATGCTTCAGAATGTTAAAAGGCAAAATGATTTGGAAAGTGAATAGCCACGGCAGTGTCTAGGTTCGGGTGATATTTTGGAAGCTGAAATTTTTAATATAATAGGGGATATCCCCCTCTCCGTAAATCACGAAATCTCTTACCTTTAAGTAAAACCAGATTGATATGAAACTCAAAGGACTTATGGGATTGGTGTTTTTGCTTTTTAGCTGTAACTTAAACGGAGACCTAAACGGAGTTGTAGATATGGTTGTAAATAGCTATACCGTAGAATGCGTAGGTGAAATGGAAGGAAATTGCCTTCTTGTGCAGGAAGGAGACCAGATAGGTACAGATGACTGGAGCCTTTTCTATTACGAAGACAGCATAGAAGGTTTTGATTATGAACCTGGCTATATTTACCATCTAAAAGTAAAGAAGCAGAAAATTAAAAATCCTCCCATGGATGGCTCCTCGATTTCCTACCGATTGGTAAAGATAATTTCGAAGGAGCAGGTTTAAGTTGTTATAAAGCAACCTTGTTTCCGTGACTAATACAGTAGTTTCTACCTTTTGATTTTTAGGTTACATGTCTTTAGTCTTGTATCTTGGGTCTTTACTCTTATTTCTTATTATACCTGAATTTCTCAAATCTTGCCTAACTTGCAAAGAAAAAATCATCCTTGCCAAGATCCAGAAAATCATTAGAAGCCAATAAAGTTACTTTTCGGGGGAGTTTTGCTTCCCTAAAGTTTGTGCCTCGTTTTTTTAAGGAAATTAGAAAAGTAAATCCTTCGCTGTTTTACGCGAATGTATTGGCAAGGACCATTAACGCTGTTTTACCGGTCATAATTCTTTGGATCGGGAAATTAATTATTGATGAAGTGGTACTACAAATCGCTGCGGAAACCAAAGATCTGGACAGGTTATGGCTATTAGTGGCTGTAGAATTTGGACTTGCGATTTTATCAGATTTAATGAGCCGTGCGATCAGTTTGACTGATGGTTTATTGGGCGATCAGTATAGTATAAATACTTCAGTTCGTATTATTAAGAAAACTTCAGAATTAAATCTGGACCAGTTGGAAGATTCCGAGTTTTATGATAAGCTGGAACGTGCCCGGCAGCAAACCACAGGCAGGGTCGGGCTTATGTCTAATATTCTTACCCAGGGTGAAGATCTGGTGGTTATCTTTTCATTACTTGCAGGAGTTGTGGCTTTTGAGCCCTGGCTTATTATTTTACTGGTTGTTTCGGTAATCCCTACCATAATCAACGAGATAAAATTTAGCGGCACCAGTTATTCCCTGGCTAGAAGCTGGACGCAGGAACGCCGGGAACTGGATTATTTACGCTATGCTGGCGCCAGCGATGTGACGGCAAAAGAAGTGAAGCTCTTCGGACTTTCAAATTACCTGGCAGAACGTTTTAAAAACCTTTCTGATACTTATTATTTAATGAGTAAAAAACTGGCAAAGCAACGTGCCGGTTGGGGTTCATTATTTAATGTGATTGGCACGGGAGCATATTATGGAGCTTATCTTTTAATAGTTTTTAGAACCGTAGCGGGAATTTTTACGCTTGGTGACCTTACTTTCCTTTCAGGATCTTTCAATAGGTTGCGATCTAAATTGCAGGGATTTTTCACCCGGTTTACAGCCATTACGGAAAGCGCACTTTATCTTCAGGACTATTTTGAATTTTTAGACCTTAAATATTCTGAGGAAACTTCAGAAGAAAAATTACCGCTTCCAAAGAAAATCAAAAAAGGATTTGAATTTAAAAACGTCGGATTTAAGTATCCTAAATCTGAAGCCTGGGTGGTGCGAAATATCAATTTTGAATTAAAAGCAGGAGAAAAACTCGCTTTTGTAGGGGAGAATGGAGCTGGGAAAACGACACTTATTAAATTATTACTGCGTTTTTATGAACCTACGGAAGGTGAAATTCTACTCGATGATATTCCGGTAAGAGAATACAATCAAACTCAGTATCAGCAATATTTCGGAGTGATCTTTCAGGATTTTGTAAAGTTCGAATTAACGCTTAGAGAAAATATCGCGATGGGTGAAATTGAAGAAATCAAGAATCAGCCGCGAATAGACAGCGCTGCTGAGAAAAGCCTGGCGAATGAGGTGATTTCTGAAATGCCGCGAGGTTACGATCAGCAATTGGGGAAACGTTTTAAGCAAGGCAAAGACCTTTCGGGCGGGCAGTGGCAAAAGATCGCAATTGCCCGTGCTTATATGAAAGATGCTGAGGTTTTAATTTTAGACGAACCCACTTCGGCTTTAGATGCCCGTGCCGAAACCGAAGCTTTCGACCGGTTCATTAAACTAACCGAAGGGAAAACCGCAGTAATTATTTCCCATCGCTTCAGCACGGTAAGAATAGCCGATAGGATCATGGTTTTGAAAAATGGAGCTGTTCTAGAAATTGGAACCCACCGGGAACTGATGAAAAACGATAAGCTGTATGCTGAATTGTTCAATTTGCAGGCGCAGGGGTATCAATAGGAAATTTTTAAGAATGAATTTAAAACATTACGCAATTTTTGGAACCGACTTTTCAATAACGGGAGAATGTATGCAGCACCTGTTGCAGGGTAATCCCACGGCTGAATTGAAAGAATTAAAAGGAAAAAAAGGCCTGCTGTTTTCCGAAGTGGTTTTAAATAAATTTATTGAGGAAGATTATAAACACGGGAATTCGGTGTTAATTCAGAATGAGAATCGTTCTCTAAGAACTTTTTCAAGTGGAGAAAAACGAAAAGCTTTTTTGAAGTATTTACTTAATCAAAAACCAGATTTTTTGGTTTTAGACAATCCCTTTGATAGTTTGGATCGGGCTTCGGTTACTGAATTAAAGTCAACCCTGCAGCATATTTCAGAAACTACTGTTATCATCCAGGTTTTTAATCGGAAAGAAGATTTATTGCCTTTTGTACGTTCGGTTTTGAAAGTTGAAAACGGAAAGATTTTAGAAGTTATTAATGCTTCAGAATTTTTAGAAAATCAGAATGAAACCAATTTTTCAACAATAAAAACTATTCCGCCGGCGCCGGGAAGTTTTCAAGGAATTCCGGAGGTTTTGGTGAAAATAAAGAAGGTTTCGGTCTCCTATGAGGATCAACCGATTTTAAAAAATATTAGCTGGGAAATTAAAAAAGGCGATTTCTGGCAACTTATCGGGCCTAATGGTTCTGGGAAAACCACTTTGCTTTCTATGATCTATGGGGATAACCCCAAGGCTTATGGCGTAAACTTATATTTGTTCGGAAACAAAAAAGGCAGCGGTGAAAGCGTGTGGGAGATTAAAAGGAAAATCGGTTATTTTTCCCCCGCCCTTACCGAGCTTTTTAGCAGAAGAAACACCGTGCAGGAGATGCTGATTTCCGGTTTGTTAGATAGCGTGGGATTATATCAAAAACCTAGCGATAAAGAAATAAGGTTGGCCAAAGAATGGTTAAAAACCCTGAAGATGGAAGTTAAACCTGGAGCCGTTTTTACAGAATTATCTGAGTTACACAAAAGAATAGTCTTAATTGGCAGGGCAATGATAAAGCACCCACCTTTGCTTATTTTAGATGAGCCCACAACCTCACTGGACGATAAAAGTGCACTCGAAATTACTTCGCTTATCAACCTTATCGCAAAAGAAAGCGAAACAGCGGTAATCTTTGTATCGCATAGAGCAGAGAAAGGCTTGCAGCCAAAAGCTGTTTACCGCTTAATTCCTTCTAAAAATGGATCGAAGGGGGAAATTCTAGTAGAATAATTGTGGAAAAAATTGAATAACTTCCTGAGATAATTTTCCTTTAAAATATGGGATTCTGTACTTTAGCGGGAAATAAAATTTAAAAATTTTGGCAGCCAAGAAATCCCCTAAAGTCACTCCGTTAATGAAGCAATACAATGCCATTAAGGCAAAGTATCCCGATGCATTGTTGTTGTTTCGGGTGGGCGATTTCTATGAGACTTTTGGAGAAGACGCAGTAAAAACCGCGCGGATTTTAAATATTGTCTGCACTAACAGAAACAACGGGAGTGAACGCTCTGAGCTGGCGGGATTTCCGCATCATTCTTTAAATACCTATTTGCCAAAACTGGTGAAAGCAGGGGAGCGGGTGGCCATCTGTGATCAGCTGGAAGATCCTAAAATGACTAAGACCATCGTAAAGCGTGGCGTGACCGAACTAGTAACTCCCGGTGTGGCTTTAAGCGATGAGGTGCTTCAGAGTAAATCGAATAATTTTTTATGCGCTATTCACTTCGGAAAGAAAATCTTTGGAGTTTCGTTTTTAGATGTTTCCACCGGCGAGTTTCTTACCGCCCAGGGAAACTCAGAATATATAGATAAGTTACTTCAGAATTTCAGCCCCAGTGAGGTCTTGATTCCGAAGAAAAACAAGAAGGATTTTAAGCAGATTTTCGGGGAAGATTTTCATACATTTTACCAGGAAGACTGGATTTTTAAACAGGATTTTGCCTACGAAACACTAAATGAACATTTTCAAACCAAATCTTTAAAAGGTTTTGGCGTAGAACACCTGGAAGAGGGGATTATCGCCTCGGGTGCGATCTTACATTATTTGGCCGAAACCCAGCATCGCAAGCTGCAGCATATTACCGCAATAAATCGAATCGCAGAAGAGGAATATGTGTGGATGGACCGCTTTACCATTAGAAACCTGGAATTATATCATTCCAATGCAGCTAATGCGGTGACTTTGCTGGATGTGATAGATAAAACCATTTCGCCAATGGGCGGCAGGCTTTTAAAACGCTGGTTGGCCCTGCCTTTAAAGAACGCCGATAAAGTAAAAAAGCGTCACGAAGTGGTTGGATTTTTACTAGAAAATTTTTCAGTCTTAGCTGAAATTCAGCAAAACATCAAAAAAATAAGCGACCTGGAGCGGCTTATTTCTAAAGTCGCCACGGGAAAAGTGACTCCGCGGGAAGTACTTCAGCTTAATCATTCTCTACAAGCAGTTATTCCAATAAAAGAGCTTGCACTGAAAAGTAAGAACGAAGCCATTAAAGTAATTGGTGATAATCTGCATTCCTGTGAGTTACTTCGAGGAAAGATAACCGAAAGTTTGCACGAAGACGCCCCGGTAAATATTTTGAAAGGAAATTGTATAGCCGAAGGATTTTCGGAAGAACTGGACGAGCTTAGAAAAATAGCTTTTTCGGGAAAAGATTATCTCGATAATATGCTGAAACGCGAAACCCAAATTACCGGGATTTCTTCCCTAAAAATCGGAAGCAATAATGTTTACGGCTATTATATTGAAGTGCGCAACACGCATAAAGATAAGGTGCCGGAAAGTTGGATTAGAAAGCAGACTTTGGTAAATGCCGAGCGTTATATTACCGAAGAATTAAAGGAATATGAAGCGAAGATTTTAGGCGCCGAGGAAAAGATTTTACAACTGGAACAACAGTTATTTGGTAAGCTGGTAATCTGGATGAACGATTATATTCAGCCGGTACAGCAAAACGCACAACTTATCGCCCAGTTAGATTGTTTATGCTCTTTCGCTCAGCAAGCGAAAGCCGAAAATTACTGCAAGCCTGAAATTGAAGAACACCACGACCTGAATATAGAAGAAGGCCGCCATCCGGTTATTGAAAAGCAACTGCCCATTGGGGAAACTTATGTTACCAATAATGTAACGCTAGACAGGGAAAACCAGCAGGTAATTATGATTACCGGGCCTAATATGAGCGGTAAGTCGGCTATTTTGCGACAGACGGCGCTTATTGTCCTTATGGCTCAAATGGGAAGTTTTGTGCCGGCAAAAGCGGCGAATATCGGTCTTGTAGATAAGATCTTTACCCGTGTTGGCGCCAGTGACAATATTTCTATGGGCGAATCTACTTTTATGGTAGAAATGAACGAAACCGCGAGTATTTTGAATAATATTTCTAATCGTAGTTTGGTGCTTTTAGATGAAATAGGGCGTGGAACCAGCACCTACGACGGAATTTCTATCGCCTGGGCCATAAGTGAATATTTGCACGAACATCCCGCCAAGCCTAAAACACTTTTCGCAACCCATTACCATGAGCTCAACGAAATGTGCGATACTTTTGAGCGCATAAAGAATTTTAATGTTTCGGTAAAAGAGTTGAAAGATAATGTGCTTTTTCTTCGAAAACTGGTTCCGGGAGGGAGCGAGCATAGTTTTGGAATTCACGTGGCCAAAATGGCCGGAATGCCACAACAGGTTTTACACCGCGCTAACAAGATTCTGAAAAAACTTGAAAAATCGCACAAAATGCAAGATTCAGGGGAAGTTTTAAAGAAATCGGCCGAAGAAGAAATGCAGCTTAGTTTCTTTAACCTGGACGATCCTATTTTACAGGAATTAAAAGAGGAGTTGATCCATATAGATATTGATACGCTCACTCCTGTAGAAGCTTTAATGAAGCTTAACGAGATTAAAAGAACACTGGTAGGTAAGGAAAAGGCTAAAGCGAAGGCTTAAATTGTCTCAGTTCTCTGTTGTGAGTTGCCGGTTGAAAACCTTTAAATTGACTAGTGCATATTGGCATACAATGAGTTATGATTTTCAATATCTTATTTGATTTGATAAAGAAAT
>JAGXIG010000069.1 GCA_024635815.1 Salegentibacter sp. | reverse complement strand
GTGTATTGCAGTATGATATTTATCGTTCAGATAGAAATCAACTATAGCTTTTGGTTCAACTGTGAAATAACATTGTGAATCCATCCATATCGAATGTGTAAAATCATCTAAATAATCAGATGGATATTGCGGTTCAGGATATCAACAACACCCTCTACCTAATTTCTAATAAAGGCACGGTATTCTGGAAGAAAAAATTGAGCGGCCCAATTATGGGAGAAATCAAACAGGTAGACCTTTTTAAAAATGGCAGATTTCAACTCGCTTTTGCCACTCCCTATTCCATTGAAGTTTTAGACCGAAACGGAAACAAGGTAAAACCCTTCCCCCTTAAATTTAAAGATCCAATTACACAACCATTGTCTTTATTTGATTATGACAATAACAGGAAATACCGCTTCTTGATTACGCAAAACGATGAAGTGTATATGTATGATAAGAACGGAAAAAGCGTAAGAGGTTTCGATTTTAGAAAAACCAATTCTGAAATTCTAAAAGCGCCAAAACATCTGAGAATTCAGAATAAAGATTATATCGTTTTTCCTGAAAAATCGGGAAAACTCAATATCTTGAGCAGACAGGGTGAGTATCGGGTAAGCGTAAAAGAAAGCATAGATTTTTCTGAAAACGAATGGTATGAATTTGAAAATGATTTTGTTTCTACTAATGCTGAAGGAAATCTTGTAAGGGTTTCCCAAACCGGTCAGGTAAACACTCAAAATACCAATTTTAGCGAAAATCACAGAATTTCAGCAAGACCCAATCTATTGGTGAGTCTTTCAGAAAATATTTTAAAGATTAGGGATAAAGAAATAAACCTGGATTACGGTCTTTACACTCAACCAGAAATCCACTATGTAAACGACAAATATTACATCAGCCTAACCGACTTACAAACCCAAAAAGTCTATGTTTTTGATAGTAATGCAGAGCTCCTCCCCGGTTTCCCGGTTTATGGCACTTCAAAAATTAATTTAAACAATGCTGATATAGATAACCGCCCTGAATTTGTAGTTAAAGGTGGTGAGAAAGAAGTTTTGATGTTTAAACTTTAATTAAATTCCGCTTCAAATAATTTAGCAAAATGCTCCAGCACTTTCTCCTGAACTTCAGCTAACGGAATTTCTTTTTTCCCGAGTTCTACATTTAAAGAAGTAACTGCTTTCCCTTCAATCCCGCAGGGAATTATATGGTCAAAATATCCTAAATCGGCATTTACATTTAATGCAAAGCCGTGCATAGTGACCCAACGACTGGCCCTAACACCCATTGCACAAATCTTTCTGGCAAACGGTGTTCCCACGTCCAGCCAAACTCCCGTTTCGCCCGGGCTGCGTTTAGCCTTCAAACCATAATCGGTTAAAGTGAGGATAATACATTCCTCAAGAAATCGAAGGTATTTATGGATATCTGTAAAGAAATTATCCAAATCCAATATTGGGTAACCTACCAATTGTCCCGGGCCGTGATAAGTGATATCGCCACCACGGTTAATTTTGTAATATTTCGCCTGTCTTTTTTCAAGTTCAGCTTCAGAAATAAGGAGGTTTTTTATATCACCGCTTTTACCCAAGGTATAAACGTGCGGATGCTCTACCATTAAAAGGTAATTCGGTGTTACTTCATTTAAATTCTGTCTTCGGTTTTTAATTTTAAGATCAAGAATTTCTTTAAAAAGACTTTCCTGGTAATCCCAGGTTTCTTTATAATCCTTGTAACCTAAGTTCTGTAAGTTTATCTGCTTGTTCATACGCCTTTTCTAGGATTATTCAGAATAATAAGTGCCGCGATCACTCCAGGGATCCAACCTAAAATAGTAAGGATCAACACAATTAAAATCGATCCACATCCCCGATCATAAACCGCAAGGGGTGGAAATAAAACAGAAAGAATTACACGCCAAACACTCATAAATTAAATTTCAGGTTTTTGGGTTTTTAAACTTTAAACCCATTAAAGTTGCAAAGATAAGATTATAAATACAGAAAACTTATTTGATAAGGAACTCCATTTTTATCTCTAAAATATTATCAAAAATTCAGGTTTATATCGCATTGGTTGGTAGCCACATAGTCACTATATTTGCACTCGTTTTGCCAAAGCAAGCAATAAATTCAAATACGAGTATGCAATTATCTGAACAGGAAATAGTAAGAAGAGAGAAGCTTTCTGCACTGAGAAAAGCAGGTATAAACCCCTACCCGGCAGATTTGTTCCCAGTTAAGGACACCAGCAAGGGAATAAAGGAGAATTTTGAAGAGGGAAAAAAAGTGGTGCTGGCTGGGAGGTTAATGTCCCGTCGTATCCAGGGAAAAGCCTCTTTTGCCGAAATACAGGATTCTAAAGGGAAAATCCAGGTTTATTTTAACCGCGACGAGATTTGCCTTGGTGAAGATAAAAGCAAGTATAACGATGTGTATAAAAAATTGCTGGATATTGGTGATTTTATAGGAATCGAAGGCGAACTTTTTAAAACCCAGGTTGGCGAAATGACGGTGATGGTTAAAGATTTCACTCTGTTGAGCAAATCTATTCGCCCGTTGCCACTTCCAAAAACCGATAAAGACGGAAATACCTACGACGGATTCACCGATCCTGAACACCGGTACCGCCAGCGCTATGCTGACTTAGCGGTAAATCCAAAGGTTAAAGAGATTTTTGTAAAGCGTACAAAGTTGTTCAACGCGATGCGGAATTTCTTTAATGAAAGAGAATATTTTGAGGTTGAAACGCCAATTTTACAATCCATTCCCGGTGGCGCTGCGGCAAGGCCTTTTGTTACTCACCACAATGCTTTGGATATTCCACTTTACCTGAGAATTGCTAATGAATTATATCTAAAAAGATTAATTGTAGGCGGATTCGACGGGGTTTATGAATTCTCAAAAAACTTCAGAAATGAAGGCATGGACAGAACGCATAACCCGGAATTCACTGCGATGGAAATCTATGTAGCCTACAAAGACTACAACTGGATGATGGAATTCACCGAAACACTTTTGGAACATTGTGCCATTCAAGTAAACAATACTACTGAAGCAGTTTTCGGTCAGCATAAAATCGACTTTAAGGCGCCATACAAACGCGTTACGATGACCGATTCTATAAAGGAATTCACCGGATTTGATATTACCGGAAAATCTGAAGCTGAAATTAGAAAAGCAGCCGAAGATATGGGAATTGAGGTAGATGAAACAATGGGTAAAGGAAAACTCATTGACGAGATTTTTGGAGAAAAATGTGAAGGAAATTATATCCAGCCAACATTTATTACCGATTATCCGAAGGAAATGAGCCCGCTTTGTAAAGAGCACCGTGAAAACCCTGAGTTAACCGAACGTTTTGAATTAATGGTTTGCGGTAAGGAAATTGCAAATGCATATTCTGAATTAAACGACCCAATAGATCAGCGTGAGCGTTTTGAAGAACAGTTAAAACTGGCAAAAAAAGGAGACGACGAAGCAACGGAATTTATAGATCAGGATTTCTTAAGAGCCCTGGAATATGGCATGCCTCCTACTTCCGGTTTAGGAATTGGGATGGACCGTTTAATTATGTTCCTAACCAATAATCAATCTATCCAGGAAGTTCTATTTTTCCCGCAAATGAAACCGGAACGTAAAGCGGTTGAATTAAGCGAAGATGAAAAAGCAGTATTTCAATTACTAAAAAATAACGTAATCCAGGATTTGGAAACCATAAAATCAGAGTCTGGTTTGAGCAATAAAAAATGGGACAAAACCCTTAAATCACTTAGAAAACATAAGATGATAGATGTTTTTAAGGATGAGGAAACTATGAAGATTAAGGCAAGCTAACTCTTTCAGGTTCTTTTTATGAAATGAACAAACGTTAAATCAAGGCTTTCTTAACTTCAGTTTTAAACCTTTTTAAGATAAATTAGTCAAAAGATCACCAAATGGTGGTCTTTTTTCGTTTTTTAGCCCTCGCTAAAGAAAATTATCACTTCAATTTAATCACACAAACAAAATTTAACTTTATGACTAAACGATTTACGTATAAGCTCTTTTTAGTAGCCTTATCGGTATCGGTTTCCAGTTGTGCGGTTTTTCAGCGAGATAAATCCTCTGCTGATGACTCCAAAGAAGAAGCCAAAAAGAATGGAGACTTTGAGCCTTACGCCAAAGTAATTACTAAAGATGCTAAAAGCGACGAAGGTTTATTTACCGTCCACAGGGTAGATGACAAATATTATTACGAAATCCCAGATAGCCTTTTTAACCGTGAAATGCTTACGGTTACAAGAATTGCTAAAACCGCAACCGGTATTGGTTTTGGTGGCGGAAAACAAAATACCCAGGTACATCGCTGGCAAAAAAACGACGGTCACGTACTTTTAAGAGTTGTTTCCTACGAAATATACGCTGCAGATTCCCTGCCTGTGCACGAAGCAGTAGTGAATTCTAATTTTGAACCTGTTTTACAACGTTTCCCTATAAAAACTGTAGGAAAGGATTCTATAAACAAAACTACCGTTATCGAGATAACCGATCTTTACACCAAAGATGTTCAAGCACTTGGATTAAGAGATGGTACAAGAAAAGAATACAAGGTTTCCCGTTTGGACGGTAGCCGCTCTTATATAGATACTATTCGTAGCTATCCTGAAAATATTGAGGTAAGGCACGTAAAAACCTATAATGCAGGCGAACCACCTTCTAATGCAAGTACGGGGTCTATTTCTTTAGAGTTCAGTAACTCCATGATCCTTTTGCCAAAAGAACCAATGAAACGTCGTTATTTTGATCAGCGTGTAGGTTGGTTTGCCCGTGGACAAACAGATTACGGACTTGAAGCTCAGAAAAGTAAAGAAGTAAAATACCTTGACCGTTGGAGACTTGAAGTTAAAGAAGAAGACAAAGATAAATTTCAAAATGGGGAACTGGTAGAACCAAAAGAACAAATTGTTTATTATGTAGATCGCGCCACTCCTAAAAAATGGATTCCTTATATTAAACAGGGGATTGAAGACTGGCAGGTTGCTTTTGAAGCCGCAGGGTTTAAAAATGCGATTATCGCTAAAGATCCGCCCACTAAAGAAGAAGATCCAGATTGGAGCCCTGAAGACGCTCGCTATTCTGTAGTACGTTATCTGGCTTCTCCAATTCCAAATGCCAATGGACCTCACGTTAGTGACCCACGTTCTGGAGAAATTTTGGAGTCAGACATTAACTGGTATCATAATGTAATGACCTTACTTAGAAACTGGTTCTTTGTACAAACTGCAGCGATCAACGAAGATGCTCGTGGCGTTCAGTTTGAAGATGAAGTAATGGGTCGTTTAATCCGTTTTGTTTCTTCTCACGAGGTTGGCCATACTTTAGGTCTTCCACATAATATGGGAAGTAGTGTTGCTTATGCAGTAGAAGACCTTCGTGATCCTGAATTTACTGCTGAATATGGTACAGCACCTTCTATTATGGACTATGCGCGTTTCAATTATATCGCACAGCCGGAAGACGGTGATGTAGCTTTAATGCCCGATATTGGTCCTTACGATAAATATGCTATCGAGTGGGGTTACCGACCAATTTTAGGTAAAACTGCTGAAGAGGAAAAGGAAATTCTTGACGAATGGATCCTTGAAAAGGCTGATGATCCTTTGTATCGCTTCGGAAGCCAGCAAAGCGGCGGCGTTATAGATCCAAGTTCACAAACTGAAGATCTTGGTGATGATGCCGTCTTGGCCAGTGAATACGGAATTAAAAACCTGAAGCGCATCATGCCAAAATTAATCGAGTGGACTGCCGAAGATGGTAAAAACTACGAAGATTTGGACGATATGTACGGCCAGGTTTTAAGTCAGTTTAACCGATATATGGGACACGTAACTGCAAATATTGGTGGTGTTTATGAACATTACAAAACTTACGACCAGGAAGGTGCTGTTTATTCTCACGTAGATACTGAACGCCAAAAAGAAGCGATGAACTTTTTGCACGAACAACTTTTTGAAACTCCGGAATGGATGATAGATCAGGAGATTTTTAATAAGATTCAATTTGACGGGCAGGTTGAGCGTATTAGAAATATGCAGGAACTCACGCTTAACAATCTCCTGGATTTCGGACGAATGGCGCGTTTAATGGAAAATGAAGAAATAAACGGGGAGGAAGCTTACGGTTTAATAGATATGATGACAGATGTTAGAACCGGAATTTGGAGCGAACTTTCTTCAGGGCAAAACATAGACCGTTACCGCAGAAATCTTCAGCGCGCATATATTGAGCGTATGGAGCATTTAATGACTGAAGAGCAGAGCGAAATTCCATCACGATACAGAAGCTGGATTAGCCGAAGCCATATAGATGTTGCTCAAAGTGATATTCGCCCTGTGGTGAGAGGAGAGCTTAAAACACTTCAAAACCAAATTAGGAGAGCAGCTAACCGTGGAGACCGTTTAACAAGGTACCACCTTCAGGATGCTTTAGAAAGAATAGATTTAATACTAAACCCTATAAAATAACACTTCAACATTTTTTTGATTTGTTAGTTTGGAAAACCACCGTCCCTATGCGGTGGTTTTTTTATGTTTTATATTAAACCTTTTCGAAATTTTAGAGTCTTATAAAAAAGCCCCTTTAAATTGCTATGAAAAAGATTTTTTAGATTAAAATTTCTTAAATTTAAGTAATGACTTTATATTAATTAGTTGAATTTGTTTGAATTTGTTTGAATTTTGAAATGAGAGTGGCACAAGGAGAATCGAAAATCTAAATTTTATATCTGAGCCAATAAAATTTATCTCCTTTTCTGCTCTCTTTTTATTTTTTATTAAAGAAAAAACTTCGCGATTAATCCTCCCGAAAGCCACAAGTAACATACAAAAGCAATATATTTCAAGCTTGTTTCCAACAACTGACTTTTAGGTGCCATCTCCTTCATATGCATCACATCTGTTCGCTTAAAAAACCCAAGATATATTAGTATTCCAGAAATTGCTAAAAAGAGCATATTAAGCCAAAAAGTGTAGTCTATTT
>JAGXIG010000068.1 GCA_024635815.1 Salegentibacter sp. | reverse complement strand
CTGTAAACCTTCGGCTTCTGCCATTAATTCTATGGCCGGGCCAATTTCGCGAATTCCATTTTCTGATATTTTCTGAAAAGTCATACTCTTCATAAAACTGTCCAGGTTAACCCCGCTGTACTGTTTTGCATATCCGTTTGTTGGTAAGGTATGGTTGGTTCCCGAAGCATAATCTCCAGCGCTTTCAGGCGTATAGTTACCAATAAAAACCGAACCAGCATTCTGAATTCCTTCAATATAAAAAGTTTCATCTTCAGCACAGATAATAAAATGCTCAGGACCATATTCATTGATTAATTCTAAAGCATCTTCTTTATTTTCCACATAGATTAACCTGGAATGGGCGATAGCTTTCTCAGCGATACTTTTTCGCGGTAAATCTTTTATTTGATTCTCCACCTCTTCCTCAACGCTATCTATAAGCTTTTTGGAGTTAGATACTAAAATAACCTGACTATCTGCACCGTGTTCAGCCTGGCTTAGCAAATCTGAGGCTACAAATGCAGCCTTAGCTGTATCATCGGCGAAAACCAATAATTCTGAAGGTCCAGCAGGCATATCGATAGCAACATTGTGACGGGTAGAGAGTTGTTTGGCAACAGTTACAAATTGGTTTCCAGGACCAAAAATCTTATACACTTTTGGAACATTTTCAGTCCCAAAAGTCATAGCAGCAATAGCCTGAATTCCACCAATTTTAAAGATTTTGGTAACTCCGCATAAAGCAGCGGTGTAAAGAATTGCTGGGTGCACATTACATTCTTTGTCGGGCGGTGTACAAAGCACAATCTCTTCGCAGCCTGCAATATTTGCCGGAGCAGCCAACATTAAGATGGTAGAGAACAAGGGTGCGCTCCCACCGGGAATATATAAACCGACTTTCTGAATCGGTCTTTTTTCCTGCCAGCACTGTACGCCATTTGTGGTTTCCACCTCAATTTTTTCAGTTTTTTGAGCAGCATGGAACTTTTCGATATTAGCTTTGGCCAATTGAATAGCCTGCTTTAAATCGTCAGAAATTTGTGCTTCAGCTGAATTTACTTCTTCTTTAGAAACACGGGTTTCTTCCAAATTGATCCCGTCAAAAAGTTCTGTGTATTTTGAAACTGCGTCGTTTCCTTTAGCTTTTACTTCAGCAAAAACCTGGTTTACCGTTTCTTCAATATCCTCCACAGTTTGCGTAGGCCGTTTTAAGATATCCGGCCAGTCTGACGGAGAAGGGTTATAGAATTTATTCATTTTAAAGTACCATTTTCTCAATTGGAGCGACTAAAATACCTTCTGCTCCGTTTTCCTTTAATTCGTCAATTACTTCCCAGAAACGCTCTTCATTGATTACAGTATGGATGGAACTCCATCCATCTTCAACAAGTGGTAAAACCGTTGGGCTGCGCATTCCTGGCAGCAATTTAATGATATTATCCAGGTTTTCATTTGGCGCATTTAATAGAATGTATTTTGAAGTTCGTGCGTTTAGAACAGATTTAATCCTGAACTGCAATTTCTCTAAAATCACTTTACGGTCTTCAGAAATCTTAGGGGAAATAGCTAGCACCGCTTCACTTTTCAACATTACTTCCACTTCTTTCAGTCCGTTTTTAAATAGGGTGCTTCCGCTGGAAACAATATCGCAAATACCATCAGCAAGACCAATATTTGGAGCGATTTCAACAGAACCATTAATAATATGCAATTCGGCGCTAATGCCTTTCTTTTCGAGGAATTCGTTTACCGTATTCGGATAGGAAGTCGCAATTTTTTTACCATCCAGATCGTTAATTCCTGAATATTTCATCGATTTTGGAACGGCCAGGGAAACACGGCATTTTGAGAAACCGAGTTTTTCACCCTGAATAATATCGTTTCCTTTTTCGATTAAAACGTTCTCTCCAATAATGGCAACATCTACCACGCCATCTCTTAAATACTGCGGAATATCCCCATTTCGCAAATACATTACTTCCAGTGGAAAGTTACGGGAAGAAGCCTTAAGCTGCTCTTTTCCGTTGTCTATAGAAATTCCTGCGTCCTTTAATATTTTAAGCGAATCTTCGTTTAACCGACCCGATTTTTGAATAGCAATTCTTAATTTTTCCTGACTCATTTTTAATTTTTCTTTTAAACTTCAAAACTTTTAATTGAAGTTTGGTGGTTATCTAAAACAAAAAAAACCGTTTGAATAGCTCAAACGGGGTTTAAATATGCTGAAAATTACAACACACCAAATTTACCTCGCATGAGCGCAGTAGTAAATATGATGGTGATGTAATTGAAAGTTCTTCATTGTGATTACAAATCTAAATATAAATTTTAAACTGCAAAACAGCTTTCTGGTTTTTTATGAATTGTTTTATGAAAATCCATTAATTCTAAGAATTTTTAGCCCAATGAAGCTATGTTTGCCCTAATCATCTATCGCGCTAAAAAGCATTTGTCTAAATTTCCAGGCGGTTTCATCCCCAGTATTACCCTGAGTTTGTTTCAACAGTATACCAATTATTTGCTCTTCTGGATCGGCAAAATACTGTGTATTGAAATAACCACCCCAATCGAAAGTGCCGGCACTACCCTGCCCGCCAGAAATTTCTCCGGTTTCACTAACTACTCCAAAAGCGAGTCCATGGTATTGATTGGGAAAATTGAATCTTTCACCAGTATGGTTTCCCATAATAATATTTACCGTTTTTCGGCTCAATAGGCGTTCTCCGTTATATTCACCACCATTCAGATACATTTGCAGAAATTTAGCATAATCTTCTGCGGTTCCAGAAAGTCCGGCTCCACCAGAGAAAAAAGTTCCTTCGCCCTTTATCGGATAATCGGGATCATAAAATGTAGCTGGGAAATCTTCCCATTTTCCATCCTTTTTATGTTGGATTGATACTACGCGATCTTTGTTTGCCTCAGGTTGATAAAATCGGGTATCATCCATTTGCAGGGGATCAAAAATTCTTTCTTTTAAAAAATCATCAAAATCCTGTCCTGAAATAACTTCAACAAAATAGCCAAGAACATCTAAACCTAAACTATAGGTAAATTTTTCGCCGGGTTCATGATGCAAAGGCAAAGACGCTAATTTCTTTACACTTTCTTCAATAGTTACATCTTTCGTAGTGAACAGTTCGGTAATACCTGCCTTGGCATAAATCTTTTTAATACGTTCATCACCATCTATCATTCCATAACCAAGACCAGATGTATGCGTTAGCAACTGCCTGATAGTGATTTCATTTTTGGCGGGAATTGCATCATAAGTACTATCTTTTTCCTTGTAAGTCGCTAAAATTTGAGGGTCTTTAAATTCAGGAATATACATCGAAATGGGATCGTCTAAACGGAATTTCCCTTCCTCCCAGAGCATCATCACCGAAGTTGCAGTAATCGCCTTGGTTTGGGAAGCTAACCTAAAAATAGCATCCTTCTCAAGCTTTTTCCCTGAAGCATCTACATCTCCATAGGATTCGTAAAAAACAATTTTGCCGTCGCGCGCTATTAGAGCTACTGCTCCGGGAATTTGATTTTCATCAATTGCCGATTTCAGCATTGCTTCAATCTTCTGTATCCTTTCAGAAGACATTCCAACTTCTTCGGGTGCAGCTGTTTGCAGTGTTCCTGAATTATTAACTGAACTGGTTTGTGCTGAAAGAGCAAGGCTTCCTATAAAAATAAAAAGCCTTGCTATGTTTAAGAAAATAGATTTCATTTTCAATATTTTAATTTGAGCCACCTAAAATTAAGGGCAATCCGCCTTCACCTGAACCTATAACAACCGTCTTGGCATTATTTGATTTAGCAAGTTCAACCGTGGCCTGAATTCCTTTTTCCTTTAAAATATTAGGAGTTAAGGAGGCATTCAAAATCTCGTTTGCACGAGCCTTACCTTCGGCATCAATACGCTGGCGTTCGGCTTCCTGGGTAGCTTTGGTCAACCTAAATTCATATTCCAAAGATTCCTGCTCCTGGCGTAATTTACGCTCAATTGCATCTTTAATGTTTGGAGGTAATGAAACATCTCTTACCAGAACCTCATTCACCTGTACATATTGATCTTTAAGTAAAATTTGAGTTTCTTCTAAAATCTCTTTCTGAATAGCTTCCCTTTTACTGGCATATAATTGTTCCGGGTTATATCTTCCAACAACCGATCTTGCAGCCGACCTTACTGCGGGTTGCAGCAAACGCCGAATATATTCTTCACCTTTTTCGCGGTGTAAGCTTCCCAGGTTCTCATAAGAAGGTTGGAACCAGGTAGAAGCATCAATATCAATTTGAAGTCCGTTAGAACTTAAAACTTGCATTTTCTCCTCCAGGGATTGTTGCCTCACTTCATAAACAAAAACTTTGTTCCAGGGAGCTACAATATGAAAACCTTCATTTAAAGGCGGCTCATCGGTAACTACACCGTCATCAAAAGTTTTATAAAGAACGCCAGCCTGACCGGAACCAATGGTAACAGTAGATTTAGCGACAAAAATTATTAAAAGTACGATTCCTATAATTATAGGAATTCCGAGTTTGGGTAATCTTTCCATCTATATAATTGTATTTAAATTAATCCTTTGTATTTTCTGAAAAACCATTCTGCGGCGAGTATCAAAACAAGCAGAAATAGAAGGTAATACCAGTCTATCAAAGGTACAATTTTCTGACGGCTTTTTTGAATAGGTTTGTATTTATCGTCACTTAGAAGTGTATTAATCATATCCTGAAGCTGGTTCTGATAATAAACTTCAGTCTCGGAATTTTCAGCTAAAGCTTCCATCGTATATTTATTGGCTGAAATAAACTGTTGCTCAATATTATAAGCAATTACTTCAAAGCTTCCTAATCGGGAAACCTGGGAAGAAGATTCGGTAATTCTAAAATCATAAGTTCCAGGTTTTAAATTCCCAAAATCGACTTCATAGCCGTTATTTTTTAAAATTAAATGGGATTCAAAGTTTTTTACTGAGTTTTCTACTGAAATATTTAAATCGGCATTGGGATTAAATTGATAATTTTGATCAAAGAAATTTGCTGTTAGCTTAACCGATTCATTTTCGTAATAAAAAGATTTATAATCTATGGTCAAGCGTTCCCTTTGTGTTGATGAAGCGATATTCTGAACAAGCTTGCCAATAAAATTATCGAATTTTTCAAAAGATTTATTTCCCAAATAGGTAGCAGACCGCCATCTCCATATATTTTCGCCGAAAATAAAAGCATTTTTGTTTTGACCGTCCCCTTCAATCGCAATTAAAGGTTGTGAAGTTTCCACATTCTCTATTTCCTGAAAATAGATACTTTCAAAATTATTACTTTGTATACTGATGCTTCCAAATTTATCTTCCAGTGGTGGAAATTCTGAAAAACCCGGTTCCTCAAACTGAAATTGATTAAAGTTTGGATTATTTACCGCGAAAATTTCTTGTGACTGATTAGCGTAATCTTTCTGTACAAAATCCTGAATTCTATTAAGGAAATTCCAATCGGTTTGAGTTCCTGAAACCAACAAATAACTTTGATCATTTTCTTCTAAACCTTCAAAAACTGAAGCAAAAGCTGAAGTAGGCTGATACAAAATCACCAATTGATAATCTCTTAAATTTGATAAATCATCCTGAAGATATTTTATATCAAGTTGCCGCTGTTTATTAGTTTCTATCGACTTTTTAAAAGTTCCGATATCTGGATGTGGTATCGCACTTATCAGCAGAATTTTGCTTCGTTCGTCAATAACTTCAACTGCAAAGCTTTTTGTGTTATTCGCTTTATTCTTTTCAATTTCTAATGGAATTATTTCAGCTTCATATGATAAAACACCAAGCCTTGAAGCCGGAAGTTCAGCTCGAATCACAGTAGCGTTATTTTCTGAATTCAGAGTAATTTCTTCAGAAAAAATTACATTTCCCCCCGATCTTATTACAAGTTCGGAAGTTATCTGTTCCTCCCCCGCGTAAGAAATAAAGGCTTCTACCGGAAATCGATTATTTAAAAATGCATAGGTATTTACATTTAAACGCGATAATTCTAAGTCTAAATATTGCGTGGTATCACCTACTATAATGGGATAGATTTCCTGATTATTTCCAGGATTGAAATATCGAAAATCCCTTCCTGTACTTTGATTTCCATCAGAAATAAGCACTACTGCAGTTAATCTCTTTCTGGATAAATCTTTTAAAGATTCCAACGCAGCATAAATATTGGTTTGTGAAGCTTTGAATTCCGATTCATTAGAATTCAATAATCCATTCCCGAAGTTATACTTAACCAATTGAAAGCGCTCTTGTAAGGCTTCATTAGATTTGAAGTTTTCTAGAATTTCACGCACGGTATCTTCCTGCTCCAAATGTGCAATAGATTCAGAATCGTCTACGGCCAGGATTAAATTTGGTTTTTCGAGTTCGTAAGTGGTAGAACTGATTTTCGGATTGATAAGTAATAAAAGAAGTATAAAAACGGAGAGAAAACGTAAAACAAAGAAAACGTAGGTATCTCTCCTCCTATTTTTCTTTTTAAAGAGGTATTGAAAAAAAGCAAACCCCAGCGCGATTAAAATGGCCAGGGCTATGAGTATGATGTTGCTTATATTCATTTATGGAACATAGAGTTAAAAGTTAATCGTTAACTATTTAACCAATAACTATTCACTTTTTATCTTACTAGGTGTGCATTCCGCCATCTACGTGAAGTACCTGGCCTGTTATATAGGAACTAAGGTCACTGCCAAGAAAAACGCACGCATTTGCGATATCTTCGGGAGCTCCACCACGTTTTAAAGGAATTGCCTGTCTCCAGCCGTCCACAACTTTTTCGTCTAGTTTTTCAGTCATTTCGGTTTCTATAAATCCTGGGGCGATCACGTTTGTTCTAATATTTCGGGAACCAAGTTCCTGTGCCATAGATTTAGAAAATCCAATAATTCCGGCTTTTGAAGCTGCGTAATTCGCCTGGCCGGCGTTTCCGGTTACTCCAACTACCGAACTCATATTAATAATACTTCCTTTACGTTGTTTCAGCATAGTACGCTGCACCGCTTTGGTCATATTAAAGATAGATTTCAGGTTTACTTCAATCACCTTATCAAAATCTTCCTCACTCATACGCATCAAAAGGTTGTCCTTAGTAATACCCGCATTATTAACTACAATGTCTATATCTCCAAAATCGGTCGCTACGTCTTTTATTAATTGTTCAGCTTCTTTAAAACTGGCTGCATTAGACTGGTAAGCTTTCGCTTTTACTCCTAATTTACTCAATTCGTCGGCTAATGCGTTGGCAGATTCAGCAGATGAATTATAAGTAAAAGCTACATTGGCACCGTGTTCAGCAAAAACCTGAGCTATTCCTTTTCCTATTCCACGGCTACCACCGGTTATTATGGCATTTTTTCCTTCTAATAATTTCATTTTTTGGCTTATTTTTTAATATAAATCAAATATAATAATACTAAACTTAGGGTATAAAAAAACCTCCTGAAATCTCAGGAGGTTTTTATTTATCTAAATGCGATTACATTTCCACTTCAACAGGCACTTCTTTCTCATAATTAAATAAGAAATCAATATCCATTTCCTGCACTTCGCCAAGTTTGCTTAATGCATTCATATCTACTTCTTCTTTGTCACCAATCACCAATACATTATAATTCTGGCCTTTGATGTTCTCATTAAAGAAGGTTTTTAGATCTGCCAGGCTCATATCCTGAATGGTTTCATACATTTCCTTACGCATATCCTTATCTAATCCTCTTTTCTTCAAAGACTCATAGCTCCAGAAAATTGAGGTTTTAGTAATACGCTCGGCTGCAATCTTTTTAAGTGCGGCTTCTTTAGCTGCTTGAAATTGCTCTTCAGCTTCCGGCATATTAGTCATTAACTCCATCATGGCATCTACAGCCTGTGGCATTTTATTAGCCTGGGTACCAATATAGGCCATCACATAATTTGGTTTGTTAACCTCTGATGCCATCTGATAACTGGAATATGCAGAATATGCCAGGGATTTAGATTCTCTAATCTCCTGAAAAACTATAGAAGAAAGCCCACTACCAAAATAAGTGTTGAACAATGAAGTTGCTGCCATTTTTTCGGCATCAAAATCCTCTCCTTTGGCTAAAAACAACATCTCACTTTGCACCATATCATAATCTACAAAGTAAACATTGCCACCGGTTTCTTTTTCGGTATAGGTCTTAGCTTCAGGGTAATCCTTTAAATCGCTTTGTACTTTGTAATTTTCATCTAAAGCTGCAACAGCGTTTTCTACATCTTTTCCGTAGTAAAAAATACGCTGCTTATAATTGCGCATATCTTTTAGCTTTTGAACCAAATCTTCCGGATTTTTTTCCTGAAGTTCTGAAGCGGTATAGATATTTCTTAACCGCGAATCCTCACCATATTTACCGTAATTCATCAAACCATTAAAAAGAATATTGCCTTTTTGGGTTTTACCATCCTGGCGCCCTTTAAGAATTTGATCTACATATTTATCATAAGCTTCCTCATTTACGGTTGCATTCTCCCAAAGGTGATTTAAAAGCTTCATCCCTTCCGGCAGATTTTCTTTTAATCCGCTTAAACCAACATAAGTTCTATCGGTTCCGGAATTCACAAAATAGTTAATCCCTAGTTTATAGAATTCCTGTTTAACTTCTTCCGGAGAATATTTATCGGTTCCTAAATAGTCAAGATAACCGGCCGCCAATGCTAACTCCTTATCATTATCCTGACCCATATCAAAAATGAAATAAAGATTAAATAGATCGTTAGTTTCATTTAAAATATAGGAAACCGGAAGTCCACTTTCAGTTTCAGATTCTTTAATTGCTTCTTTGTAATCTACAAATTGCGGTTGTAGTTCTGGAGATTCGGTTTTATTAAATTCAGCTATAAAATCTGATTCTTCATCTCTGTTTAACTGAATAGGAGTAATTTCCGGATTCTCTACTTTAGCTATATTAGGATCTTCTCCCTGACGCTTGTAAACAGCTACATAGTTATCCTTATAATGAGCATTGGCAAAATCTACCAGTTCTTGCTTTGAAATAGTAGCAAGTTCATCCAGGAAATTTAAGTTTTCTTCCCACTCCTGAAAATTAATAAACGCATCTAAATGTGCATAAGCTACTGCCGAAGCATTTTCGTATTGACGGATTTGAGATAGTTTAAGGTCGTTTATAACTGCTTCTATAAGCCAATCTTCAAAGTCTCCACTTTTTATTTTTTCAACTTCTCCTATCAATAAGTTTTTTACTTCTTCTAAGGATTGGTCTGCTTTTGGCATTCCATAAAGCAGGTGAAAACCATAATCTTTATCAAAATTGGTGAAAGATGATGCCCGCTGTACTTTTTGCTGCTGATTAAGATTTAAATCTATTAAACCAGCTTGTGAATTTGCCAGAATGTAGTCTATTAAAACCACTTTTTTCTGATCTTCACTACCAACGCCATTGGTTCTATAGGCCAAATAAACAGATTCTGAAGTTGGACCGAAAACTTCTTTTTCTATAGGTGCTGCAATTGGTTCAGCTTCCGGAAATGAGGGATGAGTAACTTCTTTTTGCTCATAACTTCCAAAAGCATCATTTACTTTTTGAATGGTAGAATCAAAATCCAGGTCACCAGATAAAATTACCGCCATATTATTAGGTACATAATACGTATTAAAGTAATTATGTATAGCCTCCATAGAAGGATTCTTTAAATGCTCTGATTCTCCAATAGTGGTTTGAGTACCATAAGGATGATTTGGGTAAAGACCTTCTAAAACCGCCTGATATTGCTTGCGCCCATCGTTATCCTGCCCACGGTTAAATTCTTCGTAAACCGCTTCCAGTTCTGTATGGAATAATCTCAAAACTAACTCACTAAAACGTTCACTTTCCACCGTTAACCAGCGATCAAGCTCATTAGAAGGAATTTTGTTTACATATACGGTTTCTTCACTGGAGGTAAAGGCATTTGTACCTTCAGAACCAAGAGAACTTACCATTTTATCATATTCATTGGCGATGGATAATTTGGAAGCTTCCTGGGAAACTGAATCTATTTTTCGATAGATCTTTTTCTTTTCCTCTGGGTTAGAGGTGCTTTTGTGTTCTTCGTAAAGATTTGAGATCTCTTCTAAAAGAACCTGCTCTTTTTCCCAATCCTGGGTTCCAATTTCGCTGGTACCTTTAAATACCATATGCTCTAAATAATGAGCAAGACCGGTATTATCGGCGGGATCGTAAGTAGAACCAGCTCTAACCGCAATAAGGGTTTGAATTTTTGGTTCTTCCTCATTCTTGCTAAGGTAAACCTTGAGTCCGTTGTCTAAGGTATAAAGACGTAAACCTGTGGGGTCGTTAGCGTAGGTTACATAATTAAAGCCTGCCGCATCTGTGTGATTTTCGGAAGCTTTTTCTTCCATTTTATCGTTATTACAAGCTGAAGCCAAAACGAATAAAAAGGCAAATAATGGTAAATAAATTTTCTTCATACTAAATAAAAATTGGTTAAAAACAAAAAGTTCGCTAATGTTAGACATCAGCGAACTTAAAACGTTACATTTTTATTTAGATTTTCACAATTAGCCTCTCATAACCTCGGCTACTTTTTTGCCGATCTCTGCTGGAGAATCTACAACGTGAATTCCGTTTTCTTTAAGAATAGCTTTCTTTGCCTGAGCGGTATCTTCGCTTCCACCAACAATTGCTCCTGCGTGACCCATAGTACGGCCAGCTGGTGCAGTTTCCCCAGCTATAAAGCCAATAACCGGTTTTCTATTTCCGTTTTCTTTAATCCATTTTGCAGCATCTGCTTCCAGTTGACCACCAATTTCACCGATCATAACGATGCATTCCGTTTCATCATCATTCATCAATAATTCCACGGCTTCTTTTGTTGTAGTTCCAATAATTGGATCTCCACCAATACCAATAGCGGTAGTAATTCCAAGACCTTGTTTTACAACCTGGTCTGCAGCTTCGTAAGTTAAAGTACCCGATTTAGATACAATTCCTACTTTTCCTTTTTTGAAAACAAAACCTGGCATAATACCAACTTTTGCTTCACCCGGAGTAATTACTCCCGGACAGTTAGGACCTACCAAACGGCAATCTCTATCCTGAATGTAAGCGTATGCCTTTACCATATCGGCAACAGGAATACCTTCGGTAATTGTAATAATCACTTTAATTCCGGCATCTGCTGCTTCCATAATTGCATCGGCAGCAAATGCTGGTGGTACAAAGATTATAGAAACATCTGCACCAGTTTTTTCAACAGCATCAGATACTGTATTAAAAACCGGTTTGTTAAGGTGTTTTTGACCTCCTTTACCGGGAGTTACACCTCCAACAACGTTGGTTCCGTATTCTATCATTTGTTCAGCGTGAAAAGTACCTTCGCTACCGGTAAATCCCTGAACTATTATTTTTGAATTTTTATTGACTAAAACGCTCATAAATTTTTTGATTTTTGCGATTACAAAAGTAGGTTTTTAAATATAAAACCTAAAGTTTTTTCAATGTTTATTAGGGCTTTAGTCTTAAAATTGAACTAAAATTTTAGCCTAAAACCATATTATTTAAGAAAGCTAAAAATTAAGACCAGGGGCTTTCGTCTATCTCCTCACCAAGTTGTGAGATTTGTACGCCCTTAAAGAGCTTGTCGTCTTTTAATTCCCAAATGGCCATAAAATGTGCAAGAGGCATTTCCTCATCTGGGTTTTCAATAGTCTTTACGTGATAAGTAAACTGAATAGCGATTTGATTGCCTTCTTCTACAGTCTTTTCAACGTCGGCTTTAAGCGATTCAAAGTTTTTAGCCATATCATTTCTAATGCTAAGGATTTCATCAAAATCCAACTTTTTTAGTCCGGTAGTACCGTACCAGGTAAGAGTAACATTGGGATGTAAGTATTTGTCTAGTATATCTTTTTCCCCATTAAATAAGGAAGTATAAAATTTTTCAACAATATCTTTACTTCTTACGCCCATAGTATTTTATTTTAATTTGTCCAGCAATTTAGGTAATTGCCTTAAGAGTGCCAATTCTTTTAATTTGGCCCTGGCTTCCATTGCCGGATTTCCGGTATAGATTTTATTAGCT
>JAGXIG010000067.1 GCA_024635815.1 Salegentibacter sp. | reverse complement strand
GAAGAACTTCCCAGGTACAAATGATCTTCCTTATAAAAGATGGTTTCAATATCCGGCCCCACCCATTTGGTTTGTAATAATTCGGGATTGCTTAGTCCGGCAATATTGAAAACAGATAAATGATTTTGATCTACTATATATAAAAACTCCTGGTGAATATTAAATCGCGCCAAAGAACCACCTGTACCAGAACCACCTGATGAGTTTCCTGATTCAGAAAAAGCTGCTCTGTCATTGGTTAGCCAATCTGTATTGTTTGCCATTTCAATCTTTCTGGTTTCCATCACATAGCCTACTACTACTTCGGTTTCAGAATTAAAATTATCGCTATCTACAAAAGAAGCACTTGCGGGAATCCGACTATTATGATTAGGAAAAACGTTTTTCATTCTTTCTTCTTCCTTAATATTATTCATATCACTAATATCAAAAACCACCAGGTCCATTGCTGAATTTGCAAATAACATATCATCTTTTACAGCGATATCGGTATTCTGCGGAATTTCAAGAAATTTAATTTTCACAGGAGCACGATGATCGCTGTTATCTATAATATGTACTCCTTTCTGATCATCGTTTATAAAAACGTAATCGCCATAGGTATAGATCTTCCCTGCTTCAGAAATTGGTCTTGGCTCAGATATCTTCACCATAGCCCTGAATTCTCCAATTGGTTGCACAACCGGGACCGCTACATTATAAAATTCTTCTTCCGCAGCATCTTTCTCACACGAACTAAATAAAGCCATTAGAGCCAGGAGCAGCAAGGTTATTAAACTGTAGAAAAATTTCATAATTATCAGGTTGGTTTCTTTATAGATGCTGCAAACACAAAAAGGTTGCGTGAGAAAATTAAAAAAATTGCTGTCACTTTGTCAGAAGTTCCTTTTACCCTTATCTTTGCGTTTCTTAATCCTGAAACGGAAGATTTGAATTATGGAGAAGACAATAGACGAAAAACAACAGGGAAATACGCTTGTAATGGAGCCCAGGCAGGAAAACAGCAGGAAACTTTTTATTGAAAGTTACGGGTGTGCAATGAATTTTAGCGATAGCGAAATCGTAGCTTCTATCCTTGCAAAAGAAGGTTTTAATACTACTCAAAATCTTGAGGAAGCTGATCTTGTTTTGGTAAACACCTGTTCTATTCGGGATAAAGCCGAACAAACAGTTAGAAAAAGACTTGAAAAATATAATGCAGTAAAAAGAATAAATCCCGGAATGAAAGTGGGCGTTTTAGGCTGTATGGCCGAACGTCTTAAGGAAAAATTCCTGGAAGAAGAAAAAATCGTAGACCTTGTAGTTGGCCCAGATGCCTATAAAGACCTTCCCAACCTTATAAATGAAGTTGAAGCAGGCCGGGATGCAATAAACGTACTACTTTCTAAAGAAGAAACTTACGGTGATATTTCCCCCGTACGCTTGCAATCTAATGGGGTTTCGGCATTTGTTTCTATAACCCGTGGTTGCGATAATATGTGCACCTTTTGCGTGGTACCTTTTACCCGCGGGAGAGAAAGAAGCCGTGATCCACAAAGTATTGTGGAGGAGGTTAACGATCTTTGGGACAAGGGTTTTAAAGAAATCACCCTTTTAGGCCAGAATGTAGATAGTTATTTATGGTATGGCGGTGGGCTCAAAAAAGACTTTAAAAATGCTTCGGAAATGCAAAAGGCCACGGCCACTGATTTCTCCGCACTTTTAAGACTGGTTGCTGAAGCCCAACCAAAAATGCGAATTAGATTCTCAACTTCAAATCCGCAGGATATGACTTTGGAAGTAATTGAAGTTGTGGCCGCTTATCCAAATATTTGCAAGCATATTCATTTACCGGTTCAGAGCGGAAGTGATAGAATCTTAAAAGAGATGAACAGGCTTCACACCCGCGAAGAATATTTTAAACTTATAGATTATATAAGAGAATTAATGCCAGAATGCTCGATCTCACAGGATTTAATCGTAGGTTTTCCTACAGAAACCGAGCAGGATCACCAGGATACGTTATCATTAATGGAATATGTGAAATATGATTTCGGATATATGTATGCGTATTCTGAAAGACCCGGCACCATGGCTGCAAGAAAGCTGGAAGACGATGTGCCTGCAGAAGTAAAACAACGAAGATTAGCTGAAATAGTACAGGTTCAAAGGGAACACAACCATTTTAGAACGCAAGGATACCTGGGCAAAACCGTAGAGGTTTTGATTGAAAAGGAATCTAAAAAATCCAGCGAACAATGGAGCGGCCGTACAACACAAAATACCGTTGTGGTATTTCCGAAGGAAAATTACAATATTGGAGAGTTTGTGAACGTAAAAATAAATGACTGCACCAGTGCAACCCTAATTGGAGAGGCAGTTGGTTATAGTGAAAACAACTAAAAAAAGTAGTTATTTCAGGCTAAAGGAATTATTATTCCTTCAGAAATAACAGGATTTATATATGGAATCAATTCAGGCAGTAAAACAGCGGTTCGGCATAATTGGAGACGATCATCGCCTTAACCGCGCTATAGAAAAAGCAATCCAGGTTGCGCCTACAGATATATCGGTATTGGTAACCGGGGAAAGTGGGGTTGGTAAAGAAAGTATCCCAAAAATAATCCATTCTTTATCGCATAGAAAACACGGTAAATACATCGCGGTAAACTGCGGTGCAATTCCTGAAGGCACTATAGATTCAGAACTTTTTGGACATGAAAAAGGAGCATTTACAGGTGCCACTCAAACCCGACATGGTTATTTTGAAGTTGCCGACGGCGGCACCATTTTTTTAGATGAAGTTGGGGAACTACCGCTTCCTACTCAAGTTCGTTTGCTTAGGGTTTTGGAAAACGGCGAATTTATAAAAGTAGGTTCTTCTAAAGTTCAAAAATCTGATGTTCGCATTATTGCGGCTACCAACATCAATATGCAGGAATCTATTAAAAAGGAACGTTTTAGGGAAGATCTATATTACAGATTGAGCACGGTAGAAATTAACCTTCCGCCATTGCGGGATCGTAAGGATGATATTCATTTATTATTTAGAAAATTCGCTTCAGATTTTGCTTTAAAATATAAAATGCCCACCATTAAACTTCAGGATGATGCGGTAGGTTTATTAAAAAAATACCGATGGGGCGGGAATATTCGGCAGTTAAGAAATATAGCCGAACAAATTTCGGTTTTAGAGCAGGAACGCATCATTGGCCCTGAACGTTTAAAGGAATATTTACCCGATATTGGCAGTAATTTACCTGCGGTAATTGCCGACAAAAAGAAAGAAAGCGATTTTAGCAATGAGCGGGAAATTCTTTATAAAGTGCTTTTTGATATGAAAAGCGACCTCACCGACCTCAAAAAACTCACTTTAAAACTTATGGAGAGTGGAAATTCCAAAAAGGTTCAGGATGAGAATGAAAGTTTAATTCAAAAACTTTACGGCGATGATGACGGCGAAGATGTTGATGCAGAAGAATTAGAAGCTTTAAACGATGAAAGGCTGGAAGTGCTTCAAATTCCGCAGAACAGTCCAAAATCTGAACATAGCCGGGAAAAAGACAAATACTATTTTGCTGAAGAAATCCAGGAAGAAGAAACCCTTTCCTTACAGGACAAAGAATTAGAACTCATTAAAAAATCTCTGGAAAGACATAGCGGAAAACGTAAAGCTGCCGCTGAAGAATTAGGTATAAGTGAGCGCACCCTTTATAGAAAAATAAAACAATACAACCTGTAATTTTAGCCCCGATTTTATGAAAAAATCTGCATTTCTTTTATGTTTTGTGCTCATACTTAGCACCCAATCCTGCGGAATTTATTCCTTTACTGGTGCCGATACCGGCGATGCTGAATCTTTTCAGGTGAATTTTTTTCAAAACCAGGCTGATTTGGTAGAGCCAGGGATTGATAGAACTTTCACATTAGAATTACAGGACCTAATTCAGAATCAAACTAGTTTGAGCCTTGCAAACAATAACGCCGACCTTATTTTTGAAGGCGAAATAATCGATTTTTATGTAGCTCCAATTACCGCTACCGCCGAAAACACGGCTGCACAAAACCGGCTAACTATCGCTGTAAACGTTCGTTACTATAATACACTAGAACCGGAGAAAGATTTTGAAAGACGTTTCTCTTTTTATTACGATTATCCGGCCAATGCGCAATTGGTTGGTGATGTATTAGCTACTGCCTTAGATGAGATTTACTCGCGTCTAACCCAGGATATTTTTAATGCCGCTTTAACCGATTGGTAATATGGAAGTAAACGAATTCATACAACTACTGCAACAACCGGCCGGGATTACCGCAGGCCAAACCGGTGCCCTGGAAAAGCTTATTCAAAAAGCACCTTATTTTCAGGCAGCACGTGCAGTTAGGCTCAAAGGTTTAAAAGATCACCAGGAATTCAGTTACAACAGCGCACTTAAAAAAACCGCCGCCTACACTACCAATCGGAGCGTACTTTTCGATTTTATTACTTCCGAAGAATTTAATCAGAATAAGATTGCAAGGCAGATTCAGGATCAGGAAGAACAACTTCGCAATATTACTGTTTTTGAACCCGAAGTGGTATTTGCTAAAAGAAGTATGGCCATAGACGAAGCCATAAAAATGCGACAATCTGAATCTGAACAGGTGATGGATCCCGAGTTGTTTTCTAAAAAAAGTACCGAAGCCAGGGAGCAAACAGAAGACGATTCAACTGAAAATAAATTGAAACTGGGTGAACCTTTGGAATTCGATTCTTCAGAATCACATTCCTTTTCAGAATGGTTGCGACTTACTTCAGCAAAACCTTTAAAAAGGGAAGAATTGGAAGAAGAATCTCCGAAAGATGATCTTCAACACAAAAAGTTTGAACTTATAGATAAGTTTATATCAAAAAGTCCGAAGTTAAAACCGAGTAAACCTACCAACAAATCCAACCTCGCGGAAGTAAGCACAACCCCGCCTGAGTCATTAATGACAGAGACTTTAGCACGGGTTTATTTAGAACAAAAAAATCACAAAAAAGCCATTCAAGCTTATAAAATATTAATTTTGAAAAATCCCGAAAAAAGTGGTTTCTTTGCTGACCAAATTCGGGCAATCGAAAAATTACAAGAAAATAATACAAAGCAAGAATGAGCACATTCACGATTTTTTTAGCATTAATAGTTATTGTAGCCTTTTTACTGGTAGTAGTAATTATGGTACAAAATCCTAAAGGAGGCGGTTTATCTTCCTCTTTTGGAGGAAGCGGACAACAAGTAGGTGGCGTTAAAAAAACAGGAGACTTCCTAGATAAAAGTACCTGGACCTTAGCTACGCTTTTATTAGTCCTTATTTTACTTTCTAACGTAACTATTATGGATGATGCAGGCTACGGCGAATCAAGGGTTTTTGACGAAGATGCAATGCCTACAAATACCACTACTCCACCGGCACAAATGCCAGGGCAGCAACCAGAATCTGACAGCGCTCAATAAACGCGAGTTCTTTATAAAATTTAAAAATGCCAGCTTATGACAAGCTGGCATTTTTTGTTGGTAATTGGCAGTAAAAGCGGGGTGGCATAATTTTAGAAATAGGCTTAGTCGCTTATTTAAAGATTAATTAACCTTAATAAATTTATAAAAAATGGGACTAAACATTAAACCGCTCTCAGACAGGGTACTTATTGAACCTGAAGCCGCCGAAACCAAAACGGCATCTGGAATTTACATTCCCGAAACTGCTAAAGAAAAACCACAACGTGGAAAAGTAGTAGCTGTAGGTAAGGGAAATAAAGACCACGATATGACTGTGAAAGTTGGTGATACTGTACTTTACGGAAAATACTCCGGTACAGAATTGAAACTTGAAGGCACAGACTATCTAATGATGAGAGAAGACGATATCCTTGCAATAGTATAAG
>JAGXIG010000066.1 GCA_024635815.1 Salegentibacter sp. | reverse complement strand
AGCCTGATTTTATTTCCACGGCACCGGTACCGAGACTGATAACTTCTTCCAGTCTTTTGGCAGATTGCTCATAAATTTCCTCTTCCGGAGTTTCCTGGAGAGTTTTCGCACTGTTAAGTATTCCACCACCACGATTTGCAATTTCTTCATAACTGAGGCCGTTGATTCGATCGGCAAATTCCAGTTCACGGTTCCCGGCATAAACAATATGGGTATGGGAATCACACCAGGAGGGAAGTACTATTTTTCCCGTAGCATCGATCTTTTCATCAAAACTCAGGTCCGGCATATCTACCATGGAACCATAATCTGCAATTTTATCATTCTCAATCAGTAACCACGCATCTTTAATAGAAGGCAATTCCTTCATTTCAGGTCCTGAAACCTTTAAAATATTCTGGTCGCGAACCTGTAGTAATTCTTTGATATTAGTGATTAGTATGGTCATAAAATATTTTTCGGAATGCGTTGAACAAATGCTAATACAAAGATAAAAACTCGCAACAGAAATCGTCTTAAGGAAGTATATTCATTTAAAAAAGGCTACAAATACACTAAAATTATAAAACATTAGTATATCTGTAGCCCGTTGAGATATTTGCTACAGGGTAAACTGAGCCAGTATCTTTTGTACTTCGTAAATATTAACTTTCTTATTAAACCTTTTCGAAATACTGGGCTGCTGTTCCCCCGAAATCCAGATCTTAAGTTCGGCATCCAGATCAAAGCTACCCGCTGTTTCGACACTAAATCTTGAAATACTTCGGTAACTCACAGAAAAATATTCGATCTTGGAACCGGTGATTCCCTGAACATCGATGATAATCAGGCGCTTATTGGTAAAAATAAAAGTATCACGAATCATTTTAAAACCCGCTTCAATACTCTCTTCCGGAATTAGTAACTTTCCATACTTCTCCTGAATTTTATCTTTTTCAATTGCGCCAGCATTTCCAAGCAGAGAGGAAAACAAACTCATTTTAATTCTTTAAAGACTTCATATCAATCACAAATCGATATTTTACATCAGAGTTTACCACCCTTTCATAGGCCTTATTGATATTTTGAATATTAATCATTTCAATATCCGAAACAATATCATGTTCTCCGCAAAAGTCCAGCATTTCCTGAGTTTCTTTAATTCCTCCAATCAAAGAACCAGCGACTCGTTTTCTACCCATTACCAGGCCGCCACCATGAACATCAATATCATCAATAGCTCCCACTAATACCATAGTTGCATCTCTTTTAAGCAGACCTATATATGGATTGGTGTCATGACCTACAGGAACGGTATTCAGAAGAAAATCAAAACTGCCCTGATGCTTCTTCATTTCTTCAGCATCTTTAGAAATAAGAACTTCATCTGCTCCCAGTTTTTTGGCGTCATCTATCTTTGAAGGAGAAGTGGTAATCATTACTACATGAGCACCCAGCGCACTGGCAAATTTAACTCCCATATGGCCTAAACCTCCAAGACCAATAACTCCTACTTTATCTCCTTTTTTTACATTCCATTGCCTTAATGGAGACCAGGTAGTGATACCGGCGCACAATAATGGCGCAACGGCTTTGGTGTCGAGATTTTCAGGAACATTCAGTACGAATTTCTGATTCACCACAATCATTTCTGAATAGCCCCCAAAGGTGTGACCTCCTAAATGATTATCGGGACCATTATAAGTAGCGGTCATTCCGTTTTCGCAATATTGTTCCAGGTCTTCTTTACAGGAATCACATTTCTGGCAGGAATCAACCATACAACCAACACCTACAAGATCTCCTTTTTTAAAACCGGAGACATTTTTTCCTACTTCGGTCACCCGTCCTATAATTTCATGTCCCGGAACTACAGGATATTTACTGTTTCCCCAGTCATTTCTTACCTGGTGAATATCACTATGACAAACTCCACAATATTCAATTTCAATTTTTACATCATCGGGAAGAATCTCTCTTCTTTTAATATCGAATGGTTTTAAATCGGCATCATTTGATTGCGCGGCATACGCATTAATCTTACTCATCTTATTCGAATTTTTTATGAACCACAAAGTTACCTAAAATGCACTGGAACTGGCTAAAAGTAAGGCCAGGTTTAACTTTAATTAACTTCTGTCAATATAAATTATGAAGAATTGTTTTGTGAAAATCAGTTAAGAGAATTCTTAGTACATTAGAGCTCTGTTTTTTAAACCTGAAATTTTTATGACGAGAAAAAAAGGGATCAATACGATCTGCACCCATGTAGGTGAACTGGAAGACAAAGAATTTAAAGGAGCAGTTTCACCTTTATATATGTCCACTTCTTATGCATTTGAAGATGTAGAAACAAAACGTTATCCAAGATATTTTAATACCCCAAATCAGGTAGCCCTTGCAAAGAAAATGGCTGCTTTAGAGCACGGAGAGGCTTCACTTATTTTCAGTAGTGGTATGGCGGCAGTAAGTACTGCTTTAATGGCTTTTCTGGAATCTGGGAATCATGTTGTTTTTCAGGATGCGCTTTATGGCGGGACCAGTAATCTGGCCAATGAAGAATTTAAAAAGTATGGGATTGAATATACCTTTGCCGAAGATGCTTCAGTAGAAGCACTGGAATCCTGTATACAGGAAAATACCAAAGTTATTTATATTGAAACTCCATCGAATCCTTTGCTGAAGATTACAGATATGGAAGGGGTTGCTAAACTCGCAAAGAAACATGGTCTTGTAAGTATGATAGACAATACCTTCGCTTCTCCGGTGAATCAGAATCCTATCGATTTCGGACTTGACATTGTGATACATTCTGCCACTAAATATATGGGAGGACATAGTGATATACTTGCCGGTACTGTAATTTCTTCAGAAGAATATATAGATCGTATTTTCCAGTTAGGGAAGAATTTAGGAGGAAGTCTTAGCGATTATACTGTCTGGCTTTTAGAAAGAAGTTTGAAAACTATGGGGATCAGGGTTAAAACACAGAATGAAAATGCTATGAAGCTTGCTGAATTTTTAAATAATCATTCAGAAGTTAAAAGTGTGTACTATCCCGGACTGAAAGATCATCCTGATCACGAACTGGCTACAAGGCAAATGCTGGGTTACGGAGGAATGTTATCTTTTGAATTGAAAGAAGGAGTAAACGCTTCAGCCTTTATGAAAGAACTGAAACTTATAAAACCCTCTATGAGTCTTGCAGGAGTTGAAAGTACTGTACTTTTACCTTCGCAAACATCACACGGGCTATTGAGTGAAGAGCAGAGAGAAAAACAGGGGATTTCTGATAATCTAATGAGGTTTTCAGTCGGAATAGAGGAAGTAGAAGATCTTATGGAAGATCTTTCGCAGGCTATTGAAAGAAGTAAGTAAAATAAGAATTGACATTTATGAAATTAGATATACTGGCAGTAGGTTCTCATCCCGATGATGTGGAATTGAGCTGCTCAGGAACCATAGCTAAAGAAGTAGATCGTGGTAAAAAAGTAGGAATTCTGGATCTTACCAGAGGAGAATTGGGTACCCGGGGCACGGCTGAGATTAGAGAACAGGAGGCAAGAGCAGCAGCTGAGATTCTGGGAGTAGTCACGAGGGATAATCTGGAATTCAGTGATGGATTTTTTGAAAATAATACGGCTCATAAATTGGAGATTATTAAGATCATTCGAAAATATAAGCCGGAAATTGTTCTTTGTAACGCCATTGAAGACCGGCATATCGATCATGGAAAAGGAGCGAGGTTAGTAAGTGAAGCCTGTTTCTTAAGTGGTTTGCGAAAGATTGAGACCATCATGAATGGAAATAAGCAAAAGGCCTGGCGGCCTAAGCAAGTACTACATTATATTCAGTGGAAAAATCTGGAGCCGGATATTGTAGTGGATATTACAGGTTATATTGATAAAAAAGTAGAATCTGTAAAAGCCTATAAATCGCAGTTTTATGATGAAAACAATTCGGAACCTGCAACGCCAATTTCAAGCAGTAACTTCCTGGAAAGTATTACTTACCGTTCGCGAGACCTTGGCAGGCTTATAAATACAGAATATGCCGAGGGATTTAACTCGGCAAGACATATCGCGGTAGATTCGATTTTTGATCTTATATAATTAAAATTTTTTCTTTGCGAAATTGTACAAATAACTTACATTTGCAACCGCTAATCAAATGGTGGTTGTAGCTCAGCTGGTTAGAGCGCCGGATTGTGGTTCCGGAGGTCGCCGGTTCGAACCCGGTCTTCCACCCTTTATTCAAGCCTTCAGTTTTCTGAAGGCTTTTTTTATGGGGTTAATTAAACTATTATTTTTTCTGTTCAAGCTTTCAAAAGCCTAAAATCAATCCTTATTTTTACGACATCAAAATTTCTACTATGAACTCCAGAGAAGAGCAACTAAAAGCATTTGATCGATTATTGACTATAATGGATGAGCTTAGGGAACAATGCCCCTGGGATAGAAAACAAACCATGGAATCCTTGCGGCATCTTACCATTGAAGAAACTTACGAGCTTGGCGATGCGATTTTAGATAAAGACCAGGAAGAAGTGCGAAAAGAACTAGGCGATCTCTTACTTCACCTGGTTTTTTATGCGAAAATAGGTAGCGAGACTAAAGATTTTGATATTGCAGATGTAGCTAACGGAATTTGTGATAAGTTGATAGACCGTCACCCGCATATCTACGGAGATGTTGAGGTTGCCGATGAAGAAGAAGTAAAGAAGAACTGGGAAAACCTTAAATTAAAGGAAGGTAAAACAAGTGTTTTAGAAGGAGTGCCGCGTTCCTTACCTGCAGTGGTAAAAGCCAGCAGGATTCAGGAGAAAGTTGCTGGTGTAGGATTTGACTGGGAAAAACCGGAGCAGGTTTTTGAAAAACTTCAGGAAGAACTGGGCGAATTACAGCACGAAATAAATACCGACAATAAAGATAAAATAGAAGCTGAATTCGGGGATGTCATGTTCTCTATGATAAATTATGCTCGTTTCCTTGGTATAAACCCGGAAAACGCTTTAGAGCGCACTAATAAAAAGTTTATTTCCCGATTTCAGTATTTAGAAGGTAAAGTAAAAGGGCAAAATAAAGCCTTAAAAGATATGACCTTAGCTGAAATGGATGTTTTTTGGAACGAAGCTAAGTTGTTGTAATTATTACTTATCAAAAACAATCACTTTAGGATATATCTCCAATGCAGAAAACCCCAGGTTGGCTTTTATCCATTCCAGGCTTTTTTCGGTGTAGAAAAAAACGTGGGTAGGATCGTTTTTATAATACCACTTATCAAAATCAATTTCTTCAGAATATAGAGAGGTTTTGCAATAAAGTTTTCCTCCGGGGTGCAGTCGTACCGCCAATTCACTGAATTCCCGTTTTGGCTCGTAGAAATGCTCCATCACTTCGCAGCAAATTATAAAATCGTATTTAGCGTTTAAAACTTCAGTATTGGGATGGAAGTAAGGGTCATAAAGCGCAATAGTATAGCCTTCTTTTTGCAGTTCGGTGGTAGCTACAGGTCCGGTACCACAACCGTAATCCAGACCTTTTTCTGCTTGAGAAAAATCTTTTATAATCCTAGAAGTAATTGGGCTTACAAAATTTTGGTACCTGGGATCTTCAACATCGTTGTTATGGGAAAGGTATCGCTTTTTTTCTATATTTTCAGATACATAAAATTCGGGTAAAAGTTGAATGCCACCGCAATTGGTGCATTCAACAAATTCCCGGTTTTTACTTTTCCAAAATTCTTTTGTACTGCCTGCGCAAAGAATGCATTTCATCGCGGCTTTGTTTAATAAAGCGACTTGATTTTACGCAATTTTTCTTTCCAAACTTCCAGCTGTTCCTTTTGGTCGGCTATATTTTTATGTACGTCCTTCACTAAAGGATTATCTTCATCTACGTTAGAGAAGAACTGCAAGTTGTTTTCCAGTTGGCGAATTTCAGCCTTTGTTTCTTCTACTTTCTTGGTGAGGAAATAATGCTCGTTACGAAGCTTTTTGTCATCATCGGCATCGTTTAAAGCCTGTACCTTGTTTTCGTATTTCAACATTTCAGCTTTAGTGTGATCTACATCCAGCTTGTTAAAAAGTTGATCTAAAGCCTTGTTGAATTTCCCTTCAATAAAGCGTTTATTATAAGGTACCTTACCAAGATTCTTCCAGTCTTCTATAAATTGTTTGATTTTAGGAAGATCTTCTTTTTTATCGCCACTAAGCTCTAAGGATTTTACCTGTTCCAGCAATTCTTTTTTCTTGTCAAAAGCTTCAAATTCCTCTTTATTTTCGTCGTCACGAGTTTCGTGCATGCGCTCAAAATAATGATTGCAGGCCGCTTTAAACTGTTTCCAAACCTTATCGCTGTCTTTTCTAGGTACGTGACCAATCTTTTTCCAGTCGGCCTGGATTTTCTTCATTAAGGGCGTAACGGTTTTGAAATCATCGCTGTCCTTATTGTCTTCAGCAATTTGAATAAGCTCCTTTTTCTTTTCAAGGTTATCGTACTGCTGCTTTTTCAGGTTTTTATAGAACGCATTTTTATTTCGGTTAAACCGTCGAACAGTTTGTTTAAAATCGGTCCAGGTTTCTTCATTTTTACTACGGGGAACTTTTCCGGCATTAAAAAATGCTTCCCGAAGGGCTTCAATTTCCTTAATTTTCTGCTGCCATTTATTATGGCTCGTATACTCTTCGTCTGCAATTACCCTAATTTTCTCGATAATCACCTGTTTGGCTTTCCAGTTCTCCTCGTAACGCTCATCCATGGTGTTGAAGAACTCCTGGCGTTTATCGTGAATTTGTTTGGTGGCGCTGCTAAAGCGGTCCCAGATATCCTGCCGAAATTCCTTTGCTACCGGGCCAAGTTCTTCTTTCCACATTTTGTGGAGCATTTGTAATTCCCTAAAAGCACGGTTGATATCATTCTCCTGCACCAATTCTTCGGCACGGTCAATAACCTTTAATTTTTGATCGAGGTTATGTTTAAAATCCAGATCACGGAATTCACGATTTAAATGAAGAAAATCATAGAAATTCTCTACGTGGTGGTGGTAGGTATTCCAAACATCGTTATATTTTTCTCGCGGAATGGGACCAGCAACTCGCCAGCGATCCTGAAGCTCTTTAAAATGCTTGTAAGTGGTGTTTATATTCTCTTCAACATCAATAAGACCTTTTAATTCTTCAATTATTTCCAGGCGCTTAGCCAGGTTTTTATTAAGATCCTGTTTTAGTTGCCTGTAGTAATTATTACGTTTTTCCCTGTAATCGAAGTAAAGGGAATTAAAACGCTTTTTAAGCGGAGTGGAGTAGTGGAAGTCTATAATATTACCACCATCGGCAAGGAATTCCTCCTTTTTCTCCTCTTCCTCTTCATTAAATTTAGCATTGAATTCAGCACGAATTTCAATCACATGGTCTTTAATGGCCTGCACCTTTTCCTTTTTAAGAAGTGATTCAAATTCATCTACCAACTGCTCTTTGCTCATTGCGTGATAATCTTTCTTCGCAATATCGTGACGCTCGGCCTTGGTTTCGTCTTCGCTGTCTTCAGCAACAGAATCGTCTATATGCTCCTGGTGGTGTTTAGAAGTTCTTCCTTCTTCTTCAGAAGTTTCATCTTCATCTTCATCGTCATCTGAATTATCTTCAGCTTTAACTCCAGTTTCTGCCTGAATTTTTTCTTCTTCCGGCCGGGTTTTCTTTTGGCCTTCTTCAAAAATAGCATCATCCTCATCCTGATCTTCATCTGAATCGACTTTATCTAACTCATCTTCAGCTTTAGCTCCGGTTTCTACCTGAGTTTTTTCCTCTTTCGGTCGGATTTTCTTGCGGCTTTCCTGAAGGATGGCATCGTCATCATCATCTTCTTCGCTACTCGCTTTATTCTCTTCTGAAGTATTCTTTTTATCCCCGGCTTCAGCAATCATCGCATCTTCCAGCCTGTCTTCTTCAGATTTAACTTCGGATGCGGTTTCTGCCGGTTTTATAACAGGATCTCTCTCTTCTGAAGTTTTTTCGGTTTCAGACTCTTGAGAAAATGAATTTTCCTCCGCATTAGCCTCCTTGTTTTCTTCGGTCAACTTTTTATCAGCCTGAGTTTTTTCAGGATTATTAGTTGATTCGTTTGAAAACTCCTCTTTACTTTTATCATTTTCTTGCTGAGACATATCTTTCAATGTTAAGGTTCTTGTGAATTAATTAGGCTGAAAGATAGTAACTCCACTAAAATTGGGCAAACAATTCGCTTTTTTTGTAAAGTTAAAACGGAAAACGTTGCGGCTATTTATTCCAGATCTTCCAGGCACTTTCGGCCTGTAATTGTAACATTTTTAGGCCATTGGTAACGCTTGCTCCCTGTTTTTTTGCACGGGCCATTAATTGGGTGGTCTCTGGATTGTAAATAAGGTCGTAAACCAGGTGTTTTTCGTTTAAATGTTGAAAAGGGACCTGCGGATTTTTTTCTACTTCTGGATAAGTACCTACAGGAGTGGTGTTAATAATTACGGTGTATTCTTGCATTATTTCTTCTGAAAGATCATTATAACCAAACCTAAACTCTCCAGAAGATCTTGAAACAAATTTATGCTCGATGCCCAATTTTTTCAAGGCGTGGGCTACAGCTTTTGAAGCGCCACCGGTACCCAGAATAAGGGCTTTTTTATGATGAGGTTTTAGAAAGGGTTTTAAAGACTCAGAAAACCCGATATAATCAGTATTGTAACCACTAAGTTTATTGCCGTCTACCTTAATGGTATTAACCGCTCCAATTTCTTTAGCTTCTGGAGCTAAATCGTCTAGAAATGGAATAATCTTCTGTTTGTAAGGAATGGTAACGTTTAGTCCGCTTAGGTTAGGGGTTTCCTTTATCACGTCCCGAAATTGCTTTAAATTTTTCAGGTCGAAATTATTATATTCAGCTTCGATATTTTCTTTTTCGAATTTTTCAGTAAAATATTTACGGGAAAACGAGTAGCTGATATTTTTTCCGATTAGGCCAAAATTTTTCATCGCTTTGCGGGTTTTTGGTTTTTCTTTTCGTACCAGGCGAGTCCAAGTACAATGAGTATACCTACAAAGATAAAGAAAATTGCGAGCCAGTTTTCTGGAGAAGTGAAAGTTGGGAAATACCTGTCGTAATAGTCAATCACGCCATTTCCCTGACTATCAAGAATAATCTCTCCATTGGAATTTAATTTAAAAATCTTTTCTTTCCAAGGCCAAACCACACCAAGGGAACCGGTAATAAAGCCAATAATCGCGGCAAAGGTGTCTTTTTTGTAATGCTTTAGAACATAGCCAAGAAAGTGAGAAATGGTTACTAAGCCAGCCAGGGATCCAGCGCCAAAGACCAGAATGACCTGTAGTAAGCGAATTCGATCCGGATTGTTCATAAAGCTGAGATCCAGAACCATCAAATCAGCTATAGTATCATACAGGGCATTTACAGAATCTACTAATAGCAGTACATAATTTCCCATTAAAATAAGGATAAAAGATCCCGAAAGCCCGGGCAACGTCATTCCTGAAACGCCTACCATTCCACAAAAAAATACAAACCAGAGATTGTCATTTTCTTTAGCGGGTTCAAGAAAACTAATGGCCACGCCGGCAATTATTCCCAGGAAAACGAAAACCAGGGAGCGTTTGCTCCATTCGTCAAAATCTTTACTAATGTAATAGATAGAACCTACGATCATTCCGAAGAAAGAAGCCCAAACATAAAGTTCATACTGCAGGATTAAATAATCAAGAAGCTTGGAAACGCTAAAATAACTAATGAGCATCCCCAGGATGAGTAAACTCAGAAATTTCCCGTTAGTATAATGATATAAACTTCTAAATCGCCCGTTAACAAGTAATATAAAAGCTTTGTAATTTATTTTTTGAAGAGAGTATATAAATTCTTCATAGAAACCGGCCACAAAGGCTACAACACCACCAGACACACCGGGAACTTTATTAGCTGCTCCCATAGCTAAACCTTTAAGTACTAAAAGCACTTTATCTGTAAAGGTTCTAGTTTGTTGCATTGGCGTTTTCTGAACTTTTTGAGGCGAAAATTTCCAGGCCTAGAATTAATGAAAATCCGGCGAGCATTAAAATTATAGCAAATAAAGTTTGGGGATCACCATCAAAATTCCAGGGTAAAACCGAGGCTTCTTTTAACACAACTTCCTTATCGCCGTACATTTCAGTTTGTAGAACGTGCTTCCAGGGCCAGATCTTATTCAGGGAACCGGCAATAAAACCGGTAAGAACTGCCAGGGTGATACTGCTGTAATGCACAAAAAGCCATTTCAGTATCTTAGAAAAACTAAGCAAGCCAATTACGGCTCCTACAGCAAAGATTCCCAGGGTTTGAAAATCGAAATCATGTACGGCATCGGTGAGCCTTTTATAAGCACCTAAAAGCACTAAAATAAATGCACCCGAAATACCAGGAAGTATCATGGCGCAAATTGCGATAGCTCCAGAAAAAAAGATATATAAATTACTTTCCTTTGCGGCCATTGGGGGGAGGGAAACGATGTAGAACGCGACTCCAGCACCTATGATTAAGGCAAAGACGATCTTAATATTCCATCTTGGAATTTGTTTACCCACATACCAGATACTGGCAAGTACAAGGCCGAAGAAGAAAGACCAGATCATAATGGGGTGATTCTCCAATAAATATTTAGCGGCCCGCATAAGGGAGAAAAAACTGATAAGGATTCCTGTGAAAAGTGCTAAAATAAAAGGCCCGTTAAGTTGGTGCCACATCGCTTTGAAGCCTTTCTCCTTCCAGGTAGTAATCAGTGAAAAATTTACCCCACTAATGGTGGAGATTAACTCTTCGTAAATTCCCGTAATAAAAGCAATAGTACCTCCCGATACTCCGGGAACAACATCTGCCGCGCCCATCGCCATACCTTTTAGAGTTACTGGGAAATAGTCTTTAAAGCTTTTTCGCATGAGAACAAATTAAAATTCCGGCTCAAAGTTAGCAAAATAACTAAGAGAGGTTTATAAAGGAATCTATAATTTGCTTTACGCTTTTTCGGTTAAAGATTTGAGGAAATAATTCTTCGATTACAATATAATACTCGGCGTCTAACTTTAGTCCTTTATTAAGGTGAAAGTAAGCTTTTTCTCCTTCATTATGGCTAAAATAAAGTCCGGCCAAACGAAATTCAATCTCGGCCGTATCTGGATAAAATTCCAGTGCCTGATTCAGGTTTTGAATGGCTGTGTCAAACTCTCCAAGATCTATTAGAATATCACAGCGTCTAATCCAGGTTTCCAGTTCGTAGTTTCCAAGATCAAGACTTTTTTTATAGCCGCGTTCTGCCTCTTCATAAAACTTAAGACGGTTATTTATTTTGGCATAACGTTTCCAGTATAAAACATTTTCTTCGTCTATATTTATCGCTTTATTGATGTAATAAAGAGCTTTCTGGTAATTCTTCTTTTTAATGTAGAAATCGGTGATTGCAATCCAGCCCTTGTCTAAAAGCGGATCTTCGTGAACACAATCTTTATAATGTTTAAGCGCAAGCTCGTTTAGGCCAAGTTTTTCAAAACACTTACCAATTCGCAAATAAGCAAAAGAGGTAGGATCGTCTAATTCCAGGGTTAAACGGTAATTTTCTATGGCTTCGTGATAACGGCCTAATTTCTCAAGTACTTTTCCTTTTTCAAGGTATGCGCCAATGAAATAATCGTCACTAATTATGGCAAAATCGAAAGCCGATAATGCTTTTTCGTAATCTTTTAAGTCAAAATACTGTCTTCCTACCTGATGCCAGGCTACTTCGCAGTATGGATTTTTATCCAGGTACATATTCAGGTATTCAATGGCTTCGGTTTTTTGATCCAGAAAATCGAAACAATACATAATGTTGTATAGGGCCGAATAATCATCTTCTTCTGCTTCTAAACATTTCATAAAGCTAAACTTCGCATTTTCGAAATCTTCGAGAAATAAATGTTCCATCCCGATAAGGGAATAAACTTCAGCAGGGTCAAGGGTAATATCAAGAGCCATTTCTAAAACCTGGATGGCTTTGGCGTGGCGATCGCGTTTAGAAAGAATTTGAGCTTTTTGTATGTAGATTTCTTCGTTAGAAGATTCCAGTTGTTGTAGTTCGGTAAGCATTGCTTCAGCAACATCCAGCTTGTCTTCAAAAACCAAAATCTCAATTTTGAAGAGTTTTAAGTTTGTAGAAGTAGGATGCTGTGCCAGGCCCAATTTAACGGCCTTTTTAGCCAATGCAAATTTCCCGTTCTCTAAATAGTAGTTAATAATATCCTCAAATTCCGCAGAGTCAAAGAATAAAACATCATTTGTTTTAAGCATAGATTCAAATCGGGACAGTGAGAAATTGTTTTCGTCGTTATGGCTTAATTGCATACGTAGGTTATTACGGGATTTCTACTTTTTTAAAATTAAAAATGAATTTGGACGAAAAGTTGAAAAATTAATATTGTTGTTAACAAATTAATTAACAGTTCTCTGTTGCTTCATTATACTTTCCAATACGTCAATAATGATGCCACAGCCTTCTTTTATTTCTTCCTCTGAAATGGTAAGTGGCGGGGTAATTCGCACCGCTTTTTTCTCAAATAAAAGCCAAAAAAGAATGAGATTTTTTTCTTTGCATTTTAAGATTAACTGATTAGCTATTTCTTCTGAAGACATAATGATAGCAAGCATTAAGCCCAAACCTCTAACTTCTGAAATTAGCGGATGTACCAGTAATTTCCTAAAAATTTTTTCCTTTTCGAGACTTTCTGTCATTAAGCCAGAATTAGTGATTTCTTTTAAAGTAGCCAAAGCCGAAGCAGCAATTACAGGATTTCCCCCAAAGGTGGTGATAAGTCCCATTTTTGGATTGTCAGAAAGCGTATCCATCATTTCTGCCGATGCAGAAAAAGCGCCAATTGGCATCCCGCCGCCCATTCCTTTTCCCAGGGCAAGGATATCGGGAACCATATTAAAATTCTGAAATCCAAAGAGTTTTCCTGTTCGTCCAAAGCCGGGCTGGATTTCATCTAAGATCATCAAAGCACCTACTTCCTTGCAACGCATTTTAACTTTTTGCAAATAGTTGTCCATCGGAAGTATAAATCCCGCTCCTCCCTGAATACTTTCCAGGATTACGGCTGCGGTTTTTTCAGTGATCTTTTGCAGGTCTTTTTCCTCGTTAAATTGAATAAAGGAAATTCCGCCTAAAAGTGGCCTGAAAGGCTTTTGGCGTTCTTCATAATCCATTAAACTCAAGGATCCCATCGTATTACCGTGGTAGGCCTTGTGGGCGGCGATAATCTCAGCTCTACCAGTATAACGCCTGGCCAGTTTTAAAGCACCTTCTATCGCTTCGGTACCCGAATTGGTGAGGTAGGTCTTTTCTATTGGTTTCGGGAAATGTTTAGCCAGCAATTTAGTTAATTCAACGGCTGGTTGCTGGGCGTATTCTCCGTATACCATTACGTGCAGGTATTTTTCAGCCTGTTCTTTAATCGCGTTTACCACCTTAGGATGACAATGTCCTAAACTGCAAGCCGAAACCCCGGCTACAAAATCCAGGTGCTTTTTTCCATCGGTAGTGAAAATATACGAACCTTTGGCCGATTCTACTTCAAGTCCTAGAGGATGAGGAGTAGTTTGCGCCTGGTATTTAAGAAAATCTTTATTCATCGGGTTGATCTTCTTCAGCTTCAGTTTTCTCTTCATTTTCGATTTTCTCTTCTGTAGCTTTAATCAGGGTCTGTGGTTCTAATTGCGGAATACTATCTTTTGCCCTGTTTTGTAGATCTTCGGGTTTTAATCTGGACTTATCATTCAGCAGCAAATCATCCCCTTCTTCGCGTTCATCAAAAAACTCTTCCTCATCTTCAGGTAAGGGGATTCCTTCAATTTTAACCAGTTCGGGAGCCGGTTTGCCTTTAAATAAATCTTCCTTAGTGAGTAATCTTTCATCGCCACGCCAGTTAAATCCAATTAACTCGCGAACATTTACAGGGAAATCTTCTTCCGGAGTTAAATTTCCGTCTACATTCTGGTAGTAATAAATATCTTCAATTTGCTGTTCCTCAAAAAGGATTTTAATAGAACTAGAGAGTGTTTTGTTTATTCCTATTAGTTCCTGTTCGTTATTTCGGCTGTAATAAAGGGTTTCTGTATTTTTATTAATGTCTACCTGGTATAACTCGTTGTCTTCGAACAAGCCTACGAGATCCATTCCTTTCACCTGGTTGTAGCCTTCAATAGTATCTTTCTGAATTAAAAAAGCATTATTAAAAACCCGCATAGAATCCAGTTGCTCGGTTTTGGAGTTGCTTTGTAAATGAATGGTATCCCCCGTCATTTGGCTGAGTCCACTCCAAAGTACTGGGCTTCGTTTTTTATCTACAGAAGTAACCGGCCCGCTGGTCATATTGATCATTTTTGTGAGCCCTGTAGCCTGGTTGATGTGAACAGAATCACTTTTCCCGCTCATATCGCTCTTGTAAAGCCTTACGTCATAAAATCCGCGGATAATACGTTTTTCAGGTTTCCCGGTGATCATTATAGTATCGCCGTGAATAAACAGCGAATCATTATCCTGTACGCTTGTGGCAACGGCTCTTTTAGTTATAAAAACGGAATCTTTTTCCCTGAAAACTTCAGCATAATGACCGGTGACCACACTTTTATTGATGGTGTCTATAACTTCAATATTATTGGTAGCCGAAGCAAAATTGGTATTCCGGTTAAAATACATGCTGTCGCCTTTAACCGTTCTATTATTGTAATCAATTTTTGAATTTTTGACGAAATAACCTGTATCGCCGCGGGTGTCGTAGAATCCGCGTTCACAATAGACCGTGCTGGTTTCACTCTCTATGGTAGATGGGCCATAGAGATAGGCATGGCCGGTTTCCCCGTAAAAATCTAATTGTTCAGAGTTAATAATGTATTCAGGATTGGTAAGCACAACATCTGAGACAAAGGAATATTTATCATCTTCCATAAAATAGCGGCCAATATTGCTGGTAATCACTCCGCCGGTATCAATTACCTTCCCGCCGCTTCTGTAGTATGCCTGCTGTTTTAACCTGTCAAAGAAAAGACTATCCGATTCTAAAGTAGTTTGCGGACGTTTCATCACCACATCTCCGCTGGCAAAGGCAAACTGCGAATTCCCGTTATATTCAGCATAGTTACTATTCAGTTTAACGGTATCGCCCTGTTGCATTCTAACGTTTCCAAAAGCCCTAAAGAAATTATCTTCTTTATAATGAATGGCGAGATCGCACCAAACCTCGATTCCTTCGTGCTTAAAATAAACCTGGTTTTCTACTTTGCTCAACACAAAGGCACCCGGATATTTTTCATCCTGAATATTTCTATCAGCATTGTAGTCAATTTCTTTTGCTTCCTGGGCCTGGGTTAAAACCGGAAATACAAGGAATGCAAATACTATAAAAAAGATGATTTTTTTCAAGCTGAAAATTTTTTCAAAAGTAATTAAAATTTAAGTGAATAAGATTTTTAAACACTTCTCTCAATAAGGAAGGTAGCAAAATTAAGATTTACAGGTTTTCTTTTGAAAACTTTAACTGCTTAATTAAAACCGTGTTTGTATTCACCCCGTAAATATAGTAAAGAACTAAAAAACTTAAATTATGAAAAAACCACGTATTAAAGTAGATGCAGTTTCTGTAAAGCCTTTGAGAAACAGTAACTCCCGAAGAAAATTCCTTAAAATGGGAGGACTTGCCATGGCAGGTTCAGGATTGTTACTTTATGGATGTAGCAGTGACGACGACATTAATAATCCGGATCCTATGCCGGGAGAGGTCTTTGACCTTGGAAGTGGCGATGTAGGTATTTTAAATTATGCTTACGCCCTGGAGCAACTAGAGGCTGCATTCTATACAAATGTTTTAGATGGTTCTTATTGGGCCGGAGCGACTGCTGAAGAGAAATTGATCCTGGAAGACCTTTATGACCACGAGGTAATCCACCGCGAATTCTTCAAGGCTGCAATTAGTGCAAATGCTGAAGCCAGTCAGGTTCTACCGGAACTTGAATTTGATTTTAGCAGTGTGAATTTTGCTGATAGGGATTCTGTGCTGGCAACAGCGAGAGTACTGGAAGATACCGGTGTAGCCGCTTATAATGGAGCAGGTAGATTACTGCAAACTCCAGACTTTTTGGTGATCGCCGGGAAAATTGTTTCAGTAGAAGCAAGGCACGCCGCAGCAATTCGCTCCATTTATTTAGAAGATGATACGGCCTTCGCAGGAGATGATATTATTGATGGCAACGGGCTTGATCTCGCGAAAGATCCGCAAACAATTCTAAGCGAAGTTGGAGCTACCGGCTTTGTAGTCACAGAATTTACTGCCAATAATTTGCCTCAATAATTATTTAATCAACTTAAAAACAATATTATGGATATTATAAAATTTTTAGACGAATTTACTTCGGAAAATCTTACTAAAAAGGCTTCTTCCAGACGTGCAATGCTCGGCGACCTGGGAAATCTTGGAAAAAAAGCAGCTATGGTAGCGGTTCCTTTTGGGCTTGCTTCCACATCGGGTAAAGCATTTGCTCAGATTAGCGGAAACAACGCGATTGGAGCACTACAACTTGCGCTTACCCTGGAATATCTTGAAGCCGAATTCTATATTAAAGCATTAGATTCCGGCGTGTTGCCAAGTGGCGGAAGAGCCGAAGCGGTTTATAACCAAATTTCAAAACACGAATCTGCTCACGTTACATTCCTCCAAACAGGTTTAGGAGACAATTCAGTAGATTCTCCGGAATTCGATTTTACGGCTGGAGGAGCTTTTGATCCTTTCAACCCCAATAATGATATGGCTTATGCTCAATTATTGGCTTTAGCCCAGGCATTTGAGGACACCGGGGTTAGGGCATATAAAGGACAGGCTGGAAACCTTATGGGAACCGAATTTCTAACCCCTGCATTGCAAATACATTCTGTAGAAGCAAGGCATGCTTCAGAAATAAGAAGGTTAAGAGCTGATGTTTTAAATGAAAACGTTAATGAGAACGCGCTTGGCTGGATAACATTAAACAACCGCGGACCGGGAATGCCGGAAGCAACGCAGGCTGTTTACGATGGTGAAGAGAATGTAATACAGGGAGGAGTAAACCTGGTAGATGCTACAGGATTTAGCGCCGAAGCCGTATCGCAATCTTATGATGAACCAATGAGCGGGGAAGTAGCCCAGCAAATTGCAGGACTGTTTATCGCTTCATAAAGATAACTAACTCAATTCTAAGTTTTTGTTATAAAGAATTTTGTTATGAAAAAAGCCGTTTCAACTGAAACGGCTTTTTGATTTTTATACTTGGTACGCTTTTAATTAGCGTTCTATAGTTTGTTTTCTGTCAGGGCCTACTGAAACCACTTTAATTGGTATTTCCAGTTCTTTTTCTAAAAACTCTACATACTCATTGAATTCCTTCGGAAGTTCATCTGAACTTGTCATTCCGGTGAGATCTGCTGCCCAACCTTTAATTTCGGTATAGACAGGAGTTACATTTTCCGGTTCAATATTATAGGGTAAATGGTGAATATCTTTTCCTTTATAATTATAAGCAGTACACACTTTTAGGGTTTTAAATCCACTAAGCACATCGCCTTTCATCATAATTAACTGGGTAATTCCGTTTACCTGAACTGCGTATTTTAATGCTACTAAATCCAGCCAGCCACATCTACGCGCACGGCCAGTGGTAGCTCCAAATTCGTTACCAACACGTCCCATAGTTTCGCCGTCTTCGTCAAAAAGTTCGGTAGGGAATGGGCCACTTCCAACACGAGTAGTATATGCTTTAAAAATTCCGTAGGCTTCACCAATTTTATTCGGCGCAATACCGAGGCCTGTACAGGCTCCTGCAGCCGTAGTGGTGGATGAAGTTACAAAGGGATAAGTTCCAAAATCTATATCAAGTAAAGATCCCTGAGCGCCTTCTGCCAAAATAGTTTTCCCTTCTTTTTGAGCTTGGTGCAAATAAGCTTCACTATCTATAAAAGTCAGTGACTTAAGGGTTTTTACCGCATTAAAAAATTCTTTTTCCAGCTCGGCCAGATCATATTGAACATCTACGTCGTAGAATTTGATCATCTTTTCGTGCTTATCGGCCAGAGTTCTGTATTTTTCTTTCCAGTTTTCCAGTTCCAGATCCCCGACACGAATTCCGTTTCTTCCGGTTTTGTCCATATAAGTTGGTCCAATACCTTTAAGGGTTGAGCCAATTTTAGCCTTTCCTTTAGAAGCTTCAGAAGCAGCATCTAAAAGCCTGTGTGTAGGCAGAATCAAATGTGCTTTTCGGGAGATAAGCAGTTTAGATATATAATCTATATTGTGTTTGCTGAGGTTATCCAGTTCTTTTTTAAAGATAACAGGGTCTATCACTACACCATTTCCTACAAGGTTAATGGTTTCATCGTGAAAAATTCCTGAGGGGATGGTGTGGAGTACGTGTTTTTGTCCATCGAATTCGAGGGTGTGTCCTGCGTTTGGTCCGCCCTGAAATCTAGCAATAATATCGTATTTCGAGGTAAGTACATCAACAATTTTTCCTTTGCCTTCGTCACCCCATTGGAGACCGAGTAGTAAATCTACCGCCATTGAAATTTAAGTTAATTGGTTGTTTTTTTGTTGCCGTAAAAGTATAAAGAATGTTTGGTAATCTCTATATCAAACACTTCTTCGATTGTTTTTTTAATAGATTGAATACGCGGGTCGCAAAATTCTATCACTTCGCCGGTATCGGTAAGAATAACATGGTCATGCTGCCTGTCAAAATATGATTTCTCATATTGTGCCTGGTTTTGCCCAAATTGATGCTTTCTAACAAGTCCGCATTCCAGTAATAATTCTATGGTATTATAGAGGGTGGCACGACTTACCCGGTATTTCTTGTTTTTCATCTTAATGTAGAGGGACTCTATATCAAAATGATCGTCGTTATTGTAGATTTCCTGAAGTATCGCAAAACGTTCTGGGGTTTTTCTGTGCCCTTTTTCTTCCAAATACTTGGTGAAAACGTTTTTAACTACTGCCTGATCGTTCTTATTTACAACTTTTTTGCTCATAGTTCTTTGTACCTTACAAAGGTATTGGATTATTCACGGCTAACCTTATCGATGCCGTTAATTTTTTTGAGTCGGTTAATGATTTTTGTAAGTATAGCATTATTTTTTACCCGAAGTGTTATTTCTCCTATAAAGACGCCATCTACACTTTCAAAATTAACCTTTTGCATATTCACGTTTAAGTTGCTGGATATCTCTTTAGTGATTTCGCTTACAAGTCCTAAGTTGTCAATACCTGTTAATTTCACCACCGCTTTAAAGTCCTGCTGTGAAGAATCTATCCATTTTGCCGGAATAATCCTGTAAGCATAATTGCTTTGAAGCTGAACCGCATTCGGACAATTTTTCTTATGAACTTTAATTCCATCGTTTACCGTTACAAAACCAAAAACCTGGTCTCCGGGAATTGGATTACAGCAATTAGCGAGTTTATACTCTAAGGTTTCATCTTCATCTCTTCCAAAAACAAGCTGATCGTATTTAGAAGTAATTTCATCTTTATTAAGATCTTCAGCTATAACCGGTTTAGTGATCTTACGCTTAATATAACTAACCAGGGCATTACTTCTGGAGGCAGCGAATTCTTTAAGTTTGGTATTGTCAATTTTGCCAATTCCAACACGGTAAAATAGATCCAGGCTGGTTTTTAGGCTAAAGTGAACGACCAATTCATTGATCACCTTTTCATTAAAAGGAATTTTTTGCGCGCGTAACTTTCGGGTAAGGATTGCCTTACCTTCTTCGGCTATTTCCCGTTTTTCGTCCTTTAAAGAAGATTTTATCTTGGCACGTGCACGTGCAGTTGTGGCATAATCCAGCCAGTTTACATTAGGGTGAGCATTTTCTGAAGTTATTATTTCAACCTGATCTCCGCTCTTCAACTCGTGGCTCAATGGTACCAGTTTATTGTTTACACGCGCACCACGAGTTTTTAAACCAATTTCGGTATGAATACTAAAAGCAAAGTCTAGAGGCGTAGAGCCTTTTGGCAGGGACTTTAAATCCCCCTGTGGCGTAAAAATAAAGATCTCTTTTGAATAGAGGTTCAGCTTAAACTGCTCCACAAAATCTACAGCATTCACATCAGGATTTTCAAGTGCTTCCTGAAGCCTGTTTAGCCATTCTTCAATACCGCGGTCTTCCTGGGCATCACCTTGTTTGTATTTATAATGTGCCGCATAGCCTTTTTCAGCAATTTCATTCATTCGCTGACTGCGAATTTGAACTTCTACCCAACGACCTTTTGGCCCCATTACGGTAATATGCAAAGCTTCGTAACCGGTAGATTTAGGAGAAGAAATCCAATCCCGAAGTCGGGTAGGGTTGGGTCTAAAGTGGTCTGTAACTATAGAATAGATTTTCCAGGCTAGAAATTTTTCGTTGGCCTGGTCGCTTTTATAAATAATTCGAATTGCAAATTTGTCGTAAACTTCATCAAAGCTCACATTCTGAGCTTTCATCTTCCGATGTATGGAATAGATGGATTTTGGCCTTCCCTTAATATCGTATTTAAGATCTTCCTGATTCAGGGAGTCTTCAATAATCCTGGAGAATTCTTTAATGTAGGCATCCTGCTCCTCCTTGCTTTCTTTTATTTTGGTATGGATCTCATGGAAAACTTCGGGTTCAGTATATTTTAGGCCAAGATCTTCAAGTTCGGTTTTAATATTGTAAAGCCCAATTCTGTGGGCAAGTGGAGCATATATATAAAGTGTTTCTGAAGCGATCTTTTCCTGCTTATCGCGGCGCATAACATCCATAGTTTGCATATTATGCAACCTGTCTGCAATTTTGATAATGATTACCCGAATATCATCATTTAAAGTAAGCAGCATTTTCCGGAAATTCTCGGCCTGAAGCGAAACATCTTTATCTTTCTTTAAACTGGAAATTTTTGTAAGTCCGTCAACGATAGTCGCCACGGTTTCCCCAAACATTTTTTCGATGTCCTGAAGCGTATAAATCGTGTCTTCAACCACGTCGTGTAAAAGCGCGGCAATTATAGAAGTTGCATCCAAACCAATTTCTGAAGCTACGATTTTCGCCACAGCGATTGGGTGAAAAATATAAGCTTCGCCAGATTTTCTACGTTGGTCTTTATGGGCATCTACAGCGGTATCAAAAGCCTTTCTAATTTGCTTTTTATCCTCATCACTTAAGCTGCGGTAACTTATGCGCAGGAGTTCTTTATATTGCCTTGCAATTTGCTTGTTTTCTTTCTCTATAGCGGCTTCTGTCATAATTTAAAAGTACAATTAAGATTATAAAGAAACAACTACAAGTCGCGCTTTAAGTTCCTGAATCTTTGTAAAAGTGTTGGATGAGAATAATGTATAAAAACATAAGCTTTATGCGGCGTAAGGTTGCTTAGACTGTTTTTGGTAAGCTTTTTTAAACTTGAAATTAAAGGTTCGGAACCGTAAGTATTTTTAGCATAGTTATCTGCCTGATATTCAAATTTTCGGGATAAATAGTTCATTAATAATCCTGTAATTTCTGAAATTGGACTGTATAAAATTCCGAATGCAATCAAGCCGATATGAAAACTGGGTTCTTCTACTCCTAAAGCTTGTGATAGGGTAGGGCTGCCTACAAATAAAGAAAGAAGCCACAATGTGAAACCCGTTGTTAAGACTGAAGCAGTTAAATTTACTATGATGTGGTTCTTTTTATAATGCCCAACCTCGTGCGCCAGTACAGCGACGATTTCCTCTTCTTCTAGATCTTTTACCAAAGTGTCATAAAGGGTAATGCGTTTTTCCTTTCCAAATCCTGAAAAATAAGCATTCGCTTTTGTACTCCTTTTAGAACCGTCTATGATAAAAATATTATCGAGGGTGAAGCCTACACTTTCGGCATAAGATTCAATCTTGGTACGCAGGGAACCTTCTTCCAGCGGACTTTGCTTATTGAATAAAGGCACGATGAGTTTAGCGTAAAACATATTAAGGAATATGGAAAAAACAGCCACAAGGATCCACGCATACCACCAGAAATCATTCCCTGCAAACTGATAGAACCAAACGATAAGTGCCAGGATTCCACCGCCAAGGATCGCCATCATTAGCAAACCTTTTATTTTATCTAAAAAAAAGGTTTTTTTCGTGGTTTTATTGAAGCCATATTTTTCCTCAATTACAAAAGTACTGTACCAAGAAAATGGTGTGGTAAGTATATCGCTGCCAATCATTATTATTCCGAAGAAAATAAGGGCGACCAAAATGGCGTTATCAGTGATGTTTCTCGCGATATCATCTACCCAGGCAAATCCGTCAAAAATGATAAAACCGAGGGTGAGCAAAACCGAAAAAATGGAAGTAATTATCCCAAACCGATAACGTTCCTTTTTATAGCGCTGGGACTTTTCATATTCTTCTTTATCGTAAACATCATTGAGTTCTGGCGGAACAGGGTCATCAAAATGTTTCGCGTTTAAAGTATCTAGAATCTTATCGATTATAAAATCGATTACAATAATAGCAATTATGATATAAAATAGGGTTTCGGGATTCAAATGCTGATATTTTTACTGAATTATACTTATTAAATATGGTGTTTTTAGTTAAAAACCGCGCTGTCTTTTCGCTTCAAAAATAAGTATTCCCGCTGCAACTGAAACATTCATGGAGTCAATTTCGCCGTTCATAGGAATAATAATATTTTGGGTTGAGTTTTGTCGCCATTCTTCGCTTAAACCGATAGCTTCAGTTCCAACTACAATAGCTGCAGCCTGGGTAAAATCTATCTCGTGATATGGTTTTGAAGCTTGCAAGGCAGCAGCATATATTGAAATATTATTTTCTTTCAAAAAATCAATAATTTCTGAAGTACTCCCGGTGGCAATTTGATTGGTAAACACACAACCAACGCTGGAGCGGATAATATTTGGGTTGTAAAGATCGGTTTTGGGATTGGCGATAAAAACGGCATCTACTTTTGCGGCATCGGCGGTTCTTAAAATCGCGCCTATATTTCCCGGTTTTTCGGGAGCTTCAGCAATAAGAATTAAAGGATTTTTAGTTTGAAATTTAATAGTTTCAAGGTTGTTTTCTTTGGTTGTAAAAATCGCTAAAACACCTTCAGTACTACTTCTGTATGCTAGTTTTTCATAAACTTCCGAAGAAATTTGAGTGATTTGGATTTCCTTTGAAATAAATTTATGAACTTCCTCTAAACTCATTAGGTCCGGGCAAAAATAAATTGCCTGCAATTCGAATTTTCCCTTTAAAGCCAATTGAATTTCCCGTTGTCCTTCAACCAGAAAAACACCTTCTTTCCGGCGTTGCCGCGATTTTTCCTGCAGTTGGAGCAGGTGTTTTACTTCCTTGTTTTGTGTACTGCTAATTTGCTTAAACATAAGTGTAAAAATAGGGAGTTTAAACCTATCGCAAAGAAAAGAGGTTAACAAATACCGATTTCGGTGAAATTGTTAACCTCTTTACATTCTGTGAATTTATTTCTATTTACTCGCGCTATCGTATTTTTCCATATAGCGCTTATAAAGTTCGGTTTGGTGGGTTTCCAAACTTACTTCACGTCCCTGAATAAACGCGTGGCTTAGAATGTTTCCTCGCATGTCTAGCGCATCACCTTCACTTACAAATAAGGTGGCTACTTTTCCTTTTTCCAAAGTACCAACCATATCATCTATCCCAAGAATTTTAGCGGTATTGGAAGTGATAAGTTTTAGTGCTTCTTCTTTACCCAAACCGTAGGCCCCGGTAGTTCCTGCATAAAAAGGCAGGTTTCTGGTGTTCATGCGTTCCATACTACCACTACCCTCCAGAGCCACTAGAACCCCTTTATTATGTAAAATCCCTGCTAATTTATAAGGGAAATCATAATCATGATCTTCACTTTCTGGACGGTCATGTGGACGTTGAACCAAAACCGGGATATTATTCTTTTTTAGATCTTCAATGGCTTTATGTGCCTCATAACCGCCAACAATTACCAAATGTTCCAGATCGTGGTCATTCTTAAAATCGATAACATCCAGGATTTCTTTTTTGCCATTTACGTGAACATAAACACGCTTATTACCGGTAAAAACGTTTTTCATCGCATCATAAGCCAGGTTGGTTTTGTCGTGACCTCCTTTTAAATAAGCCTTAGCTGCGACGAAAAATTCCTCAAGTTTTAAAAGGTCTTCCTTGTAATCTTCGCTTGGTTTTACACTGGGATCTTCACCGTCCCACCAGCGGCCTCTTGTAAAACTACTTGGCCAGTTAATATGTAAACCATCGTCTTCTTTAATTGTCGCGTCTTCCCAATTCCAGGCGTCAAACTGCACAATAGAAGATGTTCCTGAAATTCTGCCACCGCGAGGCACAATTTGTCCCATGAGAACTCCGTTTGGTCTCATACTTTCTACAATTTTGCTTTCGGCATTATAAGCAATTACACTTCTAATATGTGGAAGCATTGATCCAATTTCATCTTCATCGTCTGTAGCACGAACCGCATCGATCTCTACCAAACCTAAAGTAGCGTTTGGAGCGATAAATCCCGGGTAAACGTGTTTCCCTTCGGCTTCAATAATTCGGCCGCGGTATTGCATTTTTGTAGCGGTTGCATCCATCACCTGGGTGATTTTACCGTCTTCAAAAATAATCAGGCTGTTTTCGATAACTTCACCGTTCCCAAGGTGGGCAGTGGCACCAACAATAGTTATAGCTTCAGATTGCTTTGAAGCCGGGGTTTGCTGAGCAAAAGAATTTCCTATGCAGCTAAATAGTGTGAGTATTACTAAATATTTCATCTTCATTTTTCCTTTTTATTTAATTTCCTCCAAGGTGTTACAATGGATATGTTGTTCTTCTTCCTTCGTTACCGGTTGTGTTTTTAGGCCTTTATTCTTAGCCTCTAACATTTGGGTAATGAGTTCACTTCTTTGCTGCTGGATTTCTTCACGCAACTCTTTATCTCGTTCTATATCAAAGAAAACTTTTCCTTGAATTAAGGTTTTTTCCGCCTTGGCGTAAATCGATAATGGATTATCCGACCACAATACCAAATCGGCGTCTTTTCCTGTTTTCACACTTCCAACTCGATCGTCTATATGCAATAATTTTGCCGGATTCAATGTTACGAATTTCCAGGCGTCTTCTTCAGATACACCTCCATATTTAACAGATTTCGCGGCTTCCTGGTTTAATCTTCTACTCATCTCGGCATCGTCACTGTTAATTGCTGTTACAATTCCCTGGCTGTGCATAATTGGTGCGTTAAAAGGAATTGCATCATTTACCTCAAATTTATAAGCCCACCAGTCAGAAAACGTTGAACCACCGGCTCCGTGTTCTTTCATTTTATCGGCAACTTTATAACCTTCTAAAATATGCGTAAAAGTATTGATTCGGAAATCAAAATTCTCCGCAACTTTCATCAACATATTGATTTCACTTTGAACATAAGAGTGAGCTGAAACAAAACGTTCGCTATTGATTATCTCCAAAAGGGTTTCCATTTCCAGATCTCTTCGGAAATCCTTGTCATTTTCTCTAGCTTCTTCATATTCCCGTGCCCTGGTAAAATAATCGATAAAAACCTGTTCTACACCCATCCTGGTTTGCGGAAACCTGGAACGGCTTCCCCAGTTAGATTGCTTCACATTTTCTCCCAATGCGAATTTTATAAATTTCGGGGAATTTTCAAATATCATATCCTCAGCATTTTCCCCCCATTTTAACCTCAAAATAGCTGATTGTCCGCCAATAGGATTTGCCGAACCGTGTAAAAGTTGAACGGTGGTTACCCCGCCAGCCAGGTTTCGGTAGATATTCATATCAGTAGGATCTACCACATCTTCCATAGTTACTTCGGCGGTGGAATTATGTCCCGCCTCGTTAATGGCTGAAGCAGCAATATGGGAGTGTTCATCTATAATTCCAGAAGTAAGGTGTTTTCCTGTGGCATCAACTACGCGTGCATTTCCCGCGTTAAGGTTTTCTCCAATCCTGGAAATCTTCCCGTTTCTCACCAATACATCGGTGTTTTCTAAAATTCCTTCTTCTTCATTGGTCCAAACCGTGGCATTTTGAAAAAGAATGCTTTCTTCTTCTGGCATTTCTGAAAATCCGTAAGCTTTATTCGGAAAACTCACCGGCATAATTTCGTGAATTTCTTCTTCTTCATCTTCTCCATTTTCTTCTTCGTCTTCTTCTGCTTCAGCAGTTTCAGTTGAAGTTTTTTTAGTCGCGCTGAAATCGGTTTCTGAACCATCACTTAAGTAGGCAGTGCCCGAAATGTCATCGGTAATTTCATCGGTTTTGGCCACTAAACGAGTAAAACCAGTTTTTGTGGTATCGGCCGGAGAAAGCAATAAATTTATCCAGTTATCAGAAAGACTAAGTTTGGCACCCAGTTTTGTATCGCCAGATTTTACGCTTGCTTTCGGCGCTTCGGGTTTCCCTGAAATTTTTAACTCATAATTAGTACCCTCTAAATTAAGATCATAGGTTCCAGTGATATCAGTAGTATTCATTTTATTGATCACGGTTCTTTCACCCTGGATCCAGTTTTCGAAAACACTAGTTTCCTTATCAAAATAATCTCCTGAAGTTATGATGAAATTCGCCCAGGCTCCTTCTTTTAAAGTTCCCAAACGATTTTCCTCCCCAAGTATTTGTGCTGGAGTAGTAGTTAAAGCCGCAAGCGCAACTTCTTTACTTAAACCATAATTAACGGCTTTAATTAAATTATCCCTGAAATTTTTATCGTCTTCAAGTCCGTGAGTAGTGATTGTAAATGGAATGTCATTTTCGGCAAGCATTTTTAGATTAGCCGGCGCCTGGTTCCAGGCTTTCATTTCCGCCAGAGTCAAATGTTCGGCCATAAAAGGATTTTCCACATCAAAAGCATCAGGAAAATTAAGCGGAACGATAAAAGTGTTTCCTGTTTCTTTTATTTCCTGTAAACGTTCGTATTCTTTTCCATCTCCCAGAATCACATAATCTACGCTAAACTCGTTTCCTATTTTTCCAGCTCTTAATGCATCCAATAAATTATCTGTAGCAAAGATTTGAGTAAGGTTTTTATTTCGGTTTAAAGCTTCTAAAGCTAAATCTTTGTTTTTAGACTTTCCTTTACCGTACCATTCAGCATCCAGGTAAACCTGGCGAATTAAAGCCATTGCCCCCATAGTTGAGGTTGGGTAAGATTGCCGGGATTGTTTGCTTTTATCAAAAGAAAGGTACTGTGCCGAGCGATCTTTTAAAATGCGATCGCCTTCGGTCCCTTTAGGATTTAAAGTCACAAGCATTCCTGTACCACGGATAATTCCGTCTGGAACGTGTGTGTTTACTGCACCAAATCCGGCTTTATGAAGTGAAGACGCTGCTTTTTCATCATAATTAAAAGTTTGTACAGCATCGGTTTCGGGTCTAATATGGTCGTTCCAGTAATAACCTTCGCGGCTCGCTTCATATTGCGGCTGGCCGTTTCCGTTTCCTGCTTCTTCAGGTTCTTTTATTCCAAAACTGCTATAAAGATCAATAAATGAAGGATATACTTCCTTACCTTCTAAATCTATAACAATACTGTTTTCAGGCTCGTCAACCGATCTTCCTATAGCGATGATCTGGCCGTCTTTCACTACGAACATTCCGCTTTCAATAGTTTCCTGCGGGCTTACGTGAATTTTTGCGTTCTTAAATACCGTGTAGTTGGTTTGGGGATTTTTTACCCCGTCGTTTTTTGGGAAGTATTCCTGGGCTTTTGCCTGTAAGCTGACCAGGAACACCAGACATAGTAAAAGTCTTACTTTCATAAAGTTTTCGTTGAATTAAATGTGGTTTTGCTCTAAAGGTCGGTAAATTAAGAAAATTATAAGAAAGCGGAAATTGGATTCTAAACTAAGTGAGATTTTATTTTTACTATTTCTGTATTCGATATTATTATTCTAGTCTATTCTTTTCTTCGGAAAAATAGTTAACCAATAGTGCAACTACATAACTATAACTTTTCATCCCACCAGCCTGGTTGTTTACTATTAAAAATCGATTATAAAATGCCTGAAACATGGGTTCAAAAGGATTTTGGTGAGCCACCCAGAAGTCTTCTACTTCGCGATAGTTTTCCAAAATTCCTGGATTAAGACTGGTTTTTAAGGTTTCAAACTTTTCAGGCTCTCTTCGGTATAATTCATTAAGACAATAGCGTAAAGCAAAAGTATAGCCTGAATACCGGAAATAAGCATCTGGGTGGTTCATAGTGCTAAGGCAGGCAATAAAATTAGCTTCGTTTTCTTTAGCAAACCCCAGTTGATGTCCAATTTCGTGACTGGCTGTTGTCGGAATTTTATAAGATACAATTTGAGTATTTACTTGTGCTTCGCCGGTAAGCGGGTTGAGGTAACCATTGAATCCCATATAAGAAAGTGGAATACTATATAAAGAACGTTTTAGCGATTCACCTTTATAAATTAGTTCAGGATAATCCTTGCTAATATTGGCATAACCGGTGATAGTTTTTTCAAATATTTCATTTTTAGAATAGGGGATTACCACGCTAACCGAATCGTTTTCTGTTAGCTGATTATGGAGTTTGTTAGATTCAGTAATTAATATTTCAGATAGTTGATAGAGTTCTTCGGTGGTATAATCGTTTTCAATCTCCAAAGCTTCGTGAAGTGGTAAACGATAATAATTAAACCCCCAGAAGATATGAAAACAGGCATATAGAACAGATAAAACGGCAAAGCTGTCTATCAACCAGTACCTGGGGTTACTAAATTTCTGTTTAATACGCCTTATTAACCAACGAATTAATAAAATTCCGAAGAAAGTATATAAAAGGTCTCCAAGTGAAAATGGCAGAAAACCGTGCCCGTAGCGCATTAATTTGGAAATTTCAGGATACAGGAGTCGGCTGTACCAATTTTCTACCAGCTGGGGATATCCGGCCAGAAAAATGATAAAAACGATCTGCACCGGTAGCAGAAATGCTAAAATATAAAGTCCTTTTTTCTTCACTTTTTAAAAATACAATTATTAGCAAAACACGACTTAAAATCTTAAATAACTCTTCTCCATTTGGTTAAATAAGTTTTAAAAAGCCTATAAATTTTCCTTCTTTGTTTATTACAAATATCTTTGTGAAAGACCAAAATATAAAACAATGAACGAAGAAATAAGGGAATTAGAGCCGAAAATCTTATGGAATAAATTTACCGATCTAAATGAAGTACCACGACCTTCTAAAAAAGAAGAGCGGGTAATTGAGTTTATGAAAAAGTTTGGGAACGATCTTAACCTCGAGACCCTGGTAGACGAAACCGGAAATGTGATAATAAAAAAACCGGCTACTGCAGGGATGGAAGATAGAAAACCAATCGTGTTGCAGGCCCATTTAGATATGGTGCACCAAAAAAATAACGATACCGATTTTGATTTTGAAACCAGCGGGATCAATATGTATGTTGATGGCGATTGGGTAAAGGCTAAAGGAACAACCCTGGGAGCCGATAACGGCCTGGGCGTTGCAAGTATGATGGCGATATTAGAAAGCAAAGATATTGAACATCCCGCTCTGGAAGCTTTATTTACTATAGACGAAGAAACCGGAATGACCGGCGCCAAAGGTTTGGATTCTAATTTACTTGAGGGAGATATTCTCTTAAATCTGGACACCGAAGAAGACGATGAAATAGGAATTGGATGTGCCGGCGGTGTTGATATAACTGCAGTTAGGGATTATGAAGAAGAACATACACCCGATAATTCGGTGGGTTACCAGATAAAAGTGAAAGGTTTGCAAGGCGGGCATTCCGGAATGGATATTATAAAAGGTCTGGCCAATGCAAATAAAATCATGGCCCGGGTGCTTTTCGATTCTAATCGTGATTTTGGTTTGCGCGTTTCCAGTATTAAAGGTGTCGGATTAAGAAATGCCATTCCGCGGGAAAGTGAAGCCATTGTGGTGGTAGATAAATCAAATACCGAAACTTTTTTAACCGAAATTATTCAGCAAGTTAGGGAGATCAAAGCTGAATTTGCTTCTCTTGAACCCAATATGGATATTGAAATTTCTGAAACCGAAGTACCTAATATGGTTATGAAGGTTGAAGACCAGCAGGAAGTGGTTAAGGCTATTTCTTCGGCGCATAACGGTGTTTACAGAATGAGTCCTGATATTGAAGGTTTGGTTGAAGCTTCCAATAATATAGCTAGTGTAAAAGTAGGAGATGGGAAAGTGAAAATCAATTGTCTTACAAGATCATCGGTAGAATCTTCTAAAGATGATTTAGCCAATAGTTTGGAGGCAACTTTTGAACTGGCGAAGTTTAAAGTAAAATTATCTGGAGAATATCCAGGTTGGGCTCCAAATCCTAATTCGGCTATATTAAAAGTGGTAGATGAATTGTATCAAAATCTGCATAATGAAAAAGCAGATGTTGCTGCCTGTCACGCAGGACTTGAATGTGGAATAATTGGAAATCATTATCCGGAGATGGATATGATTTCTTTTGGACCAACAATTAGGGGAGCACATTCACCCGATGAACGCGCGAGCATTACTTCAGCCCAGAAATACTGGAAATTCTTAATTGAAGTTTTAAAGAATATCCCTAAGAAATAATTAGGGATATTTAAAAAGTAAAAAGGCTGTTTGAATAGTCATTTTCTAACGTCAAGCTGAATTTATTTCAGCTTCTAAGTTTTTTTTCAAACTAGATCCTGAAACCAGGATGACGAAAAGGACAACAATTCAAACAGCCTTTTTTATTTTAATCAGGGTTTTATTACTCCTGAATACCTACCAACTCAACTCTAAAAACGAGATCAGTATTTGGAGGAATTACGCCGCCGGCGCCTCTTTCACCATAACCTAAATGACTTGGTATGTATAGGAGTGCCTTATCACCAACTTTAAGTTGTTGAATACCTTCTTTAAAACCTGGGATCATAGGTGCATCCGGGCCGTAAACTACAGTCATTGGACCATAACCGCCCTGGCTTTTTCTACCTTCATTAAACAAGCCCATGTCTTTAGCTAATTCTTCTTTATTTGTGTCGAATATATCGCCATCGCTAAAATAGCCTTCATAAAGAACCTCTACCATTTGGCCGGTTTTTGGCTCTTCGCCGTCGCCTTCCTCTTCGTAATAAATTTTTAATCCGCTGTCCAAACTTTCAGCTTCATCTTCATGACTTCCGAACTCTTCGGCCATAGCAGTTTTAGCTTCCTGGCGTTTTTTAGCTTCAGCATCTTCCTTATCTTTTATTGCTTGTAATTCAGCTTCAAAAACTGTTGGTGCCTCAAAATCCTTGGCAGCTTTTCCTTTTCTGATGATGTTTACCTCTTCCATGGTAACCGTTTTTACGGGCTTATCCCGAGGACCGGTTTCCACTGTACCAATAGAATCTACAACTTCCTGTCCTTCTACAACCTTACCGAAAACAGTATGTCTGCCATCAAGATTTTGGGTTGGAGCAAGGGTTACAAAAAACTGACTTCCGTTAGTGCCGGGACCGGCATTAGCCATAGAAAGAATTCCTTTAGAATCGTGACTTAAACTGTCTACAATTTCATCGGGAAATTTGTATCCCGGGCCGCCGCTACCAGTACCGGTAGGATCGCCTCCCTGAATTACAAAACCGTCTATAATTCTATGAAATGTAAGTCCGTCATAATAATTTTTTCCCTTGTGGGTACTGTCTGCCATTTTGTTGGTTCCTTCGGCAAGGGAAACAAAACTGGCTACGGTAATTGGGGTTTGCTCGTGATAGAGCTCGGCTACAAATGTTCCGTAATTGGTTTTAAATTCAGCATATATCCCGTCTTCTAAATTGGGATATTCGTCATTACACGAAATCATGGTAAATACCATGGCAAAAAGTAGTAGAAATTTACTGGTTCTCATTTAGTATAAAAATTAAAAGGCCCTTTATGGACCTGGGTTTGACTTATTGTTGATTTTGTATTTCTTCCTTTTCTGTAATCTTATTAAGCGTGACTTTGGTTTTTATAGGCCAGTTAGTGCCTATTTTATTTTTATCGCCATAATATCCATAAGCTTTATAAGAAGGGAATAAAAAGGTTACCGTTTCGCCTTCCTTCATTAGTTTTATACCCTGTCTTAGGCCGCTAAAAAGCTGTTCCTGGTCTATAGCATAAGTTTTTGTCGCTTTTTCACCTTCAGCATAAATAACCCGATCGTCTAATGTGGAAATGCTGTAATCGAATTCTACAATGTCCCCAAATTCAGGAGTGATTGCGTTAGAAGTATCTTCGCTTTTTTTGTTGTAAGTATACCAAAATCCATCTTGCGAAGATTGGTATTCGCTCGTAGAATCTTCGCTCATCACACTCTCGATAAGGTTTATTTCTTTATCCAGTAGCTCCTGATTTTTAACGATAGATTCACTAATGTGGGAACCCGATTTTTGGGTTACGGGATAACGGGCCTCAGGAGATTTACAGGCTCCAAATGTAATAATTGCAATAAAGATTAAATATCTTTTCATTTTTGTAACTCCTTATATTCCGGAAGAATACTGTTGAATTTTACTATGGTATTTTCCATAGAAAGATCGCTTTTTCCTCCGGCTGCATTGTTATGGCCTCCACCTCCAAAATGGGCCCTGGCAAATTCGTTTACATTAAAATCACCTTTAGACCGGAATGAGATTTTAATAATGTCTTCCTGTTTATTTTCAATAAAAATAACAGCAAAAACCACACCTTCTATAGACAGGCCGTAATTTACAAAACCTTCGGTATCTCCTTTTTGAAAATTGTGTTTATCCAGTTCTTCCTGGGTTAAACTGATGTAAGCTGTTTTAAATTCTGGCTTCACCCTTAAATTTTGTAAAGCGGTTCCCAAAAGTTGCAACCGGTTTTCATTAAACGTATCAAAAATATTATTGTGAATCTCGTGATTAACAGCACCTTTATCAATAAGATCGGCAATCACGCGGTGGGTTTCGGCGCTGGTGGCGCTAAACCTAAAAGATCCGGTATCGGTCATAATCCCTACATAAAGACAGGTTGCGATTTCAGGGGTAATTTTTGGTACGGCGCGAAGTTTATCTATAAAATGATATACCATTTCGCAGGTTGAACTCATTTCGGCATCGCTATAAGTATAATTCGCAAAGTCTGATGGTTCCCGGTGGTGGTCTATCATAATAAAAACAGCTTCAGAAGCTGTTAAAACCTCCTGCATATCACCCGAACGGTCTAAATGATTAAAATCTAGCGCAAAGACAAGATCGGCTTCATTTATAATGCTATCGGCAATTGTTTTATCTTTTTCATAAATAATGACCTCGTCATTTCCCGGCAACCATTTTAGAAATCTAGGATAATCATTTGGTGCAATCACATTTACTTTGTGACCTTTATCCTTTAAAAAATGCATTAAACCTAAAGTAGAACCCATGGCATCACCATCGGGGCCTTTGTGCGGTACAATTACTATATTTTTAGCCTGGGAAAGTTCGGCGGTGATCTCTAAAATTGCTTGTTCTATCATATTTTAATGTAAAACACCCTGGAATAAATTCTCAAGGTATTAAGTTGAAAAAATGAAACATTACTGCGTTAGGGCTGAACGTTCCATATCTCACTTCACCTTAGGTTAAGCTAAGGCTTTATTTTTTTAATAGTCCTAACATTTTTTTACAAAGCTTAGACAATTTTAAGCCCGCTTAGCGGTAGTGAGTAAAGATACAATTTAATAATACCCGGTTAATAAACCAATCTGTATTTTTGTATTCAACAAATCAACAAAAAATGAAGGTAATTTTATCGCTCTTTTTAAGCTTTTTTCTATTTATTTCCTGCGGAAGTAATCGAAACGCTCCTCAAAATGAAACCAAAAATTCTTCTGAAACTTATGATTATGTAGTCGCCTTCGGCAGTTGTAACCGGCAGGATGAAGCCCAGCAATTATGGGATGCGATTATTGGAGAAAAACCCGATCTTTTTCTATGGGGCGGCGATAATATTTATGCCGACACCGATGATATGGCTAAACTTGAAGCCGACTACCAAATACAAAAGAACCATCCCGATTATAAAAAGTTATTGCAGACCACGCCAGTTTTAGGAACCTGGGACGATCACGATTATGGTAAAAATGATGCGGGGCAGGATTGGGAATACAAAGACGAAAGTCAGCAGTTGTTTCTCGATTTCTTTGATGTTCCAGAAGATGACCCACGCCGTGAAAGGGAAGGTATTTACCATTCAGCAGATTTTGAAGAAGGTGGAAAAATTATAAAAGTAATTGTCTTAGATACGCGATATTTTAGATCAGATCTACAAAAAAGTAAAGATGCCAACAAAAGGTACGAACCAGATACTTCGGGTACAGTTTTAGGAGCTCAGCAATGGAATTGGTTTGAAAATGAATTAAAAAACAGCAAGGCCGATTATAATTTGATCTTAAGTTCGATCCAAATACTTTCAGCAGAACACGGATGGGAAACCTGGGGAAATTTTCCTTCAGAAGTAGAAAAACTGGAAAAGCTTTTACAAACTTCCGAAGCTAAAAATGTGATTATCCTTAGTGGCGATCGCCATATTTCAGAATTTTCAGAAAAGAAAATGGAAGGTTTGAATTATCCATTAGTTGATTTCACGTCCAGCGGGATGACGCACTCTTACTCAGATTATACCGGAGAACCCAATCAATATAGGGTAGGTGAGGTGGTAAGCGATTTGAGTTTTGGTTTGCTGAAATTCGATTTTGATTCAGGAAAAGTAAAGATGGAAATGCGCGGGGTAGGCAATAAGCTTCAGCAGGAATATACAATAGAGTATAAAGATTAGTGAGTTGCAGACTTTAATATTGCAGCTGCCTGAAAGCTAAATTCATATAAAACTTAAAGGAGCTTGTATTTGCAGCTTATTTAATTATTTTTGCCGAAATTTAAAAAACCAAACAATGGCAGGAAAAAGAACATTCACCATGATAAAGCCCGATGCTGTAGAAGCCGGGAATGTAGGTGGGATATTAGACCAGATTACCGCTTCAGGATTTAGAATTGTAGCTTTGAAAATGACTCAAATGACTACCGCTGATGCTGAAGAATTTTATGCAGTACACAAAGAACGTCCATTTTTTGGAGAGTTGGTAGGGTTTATGACTCGCGGGCCAATCGTGTCGGCTGTTTTGGAGAAAGACAATGCTGTAGAAGATTTTAGAGCTTTAATTGGAGCAACAAATCCTGAAGATGCTGCTGAAGGAACCATTAGAAAGAAATACGCAAAATCTGTAGGTGAAAACGCTGTACACGGAAGTGATAGTGACGAAAATGCACAGATAGAAGCTGCTTTTCATTTCTCTGGAAGAGAGATGTTCTAAGCAAAATTTTATTTTATATTAAAAGCCATCAGTTTTTAGCTGATGGCTTTTTTTGTGTTTACAAGTTGCCCTGAAATAAGGCTTTCAATATATTATTTTATCCAATT
>JAGXIG010000065.1 GCA_024635815.1 Salegentibacter sp. | reverse complement strand
GTTGCTCATTTCCGGGGTTTTGGGAAGGAAATTTCTTTATTCTTGGAATAAGAATTCCGTCTATATTGGCCGGGTTGTCTTTATCGGTAGCAACGATATCCAGTTGCGCTCCAGGTTCGGTGGTACCAATTCCAACTTGAGAGATTGCCGGAAAGGCTAAAAACAAAAAATAATAAAGTATAAATTTTTTCATCCTACTAAAAAATACCGGTTAAATAATTGGTTGTTTTCTAGTTAGTGGGTGTTTTGGATTTTTAAATATAGTTTTTGAAATACTTTTTATCGAAAAACTCCAAGTTTTAAGGGATTTCCCTAGTCTTGTGCTTCTTTTACTTTATTTTGAAGCATTTTAATTTCGTCCCGGTGTTTTGCAGCAGCCATAAAGTCCAGATCTTTTGCTGCTTTTTCCATGGCTTTTCTTTTCTCCCGAATTCTTTTTTCTAAGTTGGGTTTACTCATATAAGCCACTTCAGCTTCGGCTGCTTTGGTAGTTAATGGTTTCTCAGCATCATACACGTCCAGTTTTTCCTTAATCAACGTACTGTTCTCAAGTTTCTTAACCAATGGAGTAGGACGAATGTTATTTTCTTTGTTGTAAGCAATCTGCTTGGACCTTCTGTATTCGGTTTGATCGATTGTTTTTTGCATACTGTCGGTAATCTTATCGGCATACAAAATCGCTTTGCCTTCTACGTGACGTGCGGCACGACCAATGGTTTGAGTTAACGACCGATTACTTCGAAGAAATCCTTCTTTGTCAGCATCAATTACAGCTACAAGCGAAACTTCAGGAAGATCTAAACCTTCTCTTAATAAGTTTACCCCAATTAGAACATCAAATAGGCCGCGTCTTAAATCCTGCATAATTTCTACCCTTTCCAGAGTGTCAACATCAGAGTGAATGTAACGACACCTAATATCTATTCGCGTTAGATATTTGGTAAGTTCTTCTGCCATTCTTTTGGTAAGGGTTGTTACCAGCGTCCTTTGATCTTTTTCATTCCTTGTGTGGATTTCTTCAATAAGATCGTCAATTTGGTTTAAGCTGGGCCTTACTTCAATTATGGGATCTAAGAGCCCGGTTGGCCTTATTACCTGTTCCACATAAACACCTTCAGATTTCTGTAATTCGTAATCTGCAGGAGTAGCACTTACATAAATCACCTGATTTTGCAGTGCCTCAAATTCTTCGAACTTAAGTGGTCGGTTATCCATTGCGGCTGGCAGTCTAAATCCGTACTCTACCAAAGTTTCTTTTCTGGACCTATCCCCACCATACATCGCGTGTACTTGCGGAATAGTTACGTGGCTTTCGTCCACCACCATTAAAAAATCATCCGGAAAATAATCTAAAAGACAGAATGGGCGTGTGCCGGGCAGCCTGCCATCCAAGTAACGGGAATAGTTTTCAATCCCCGAGCAATAGCCAAGTTCCCGAATCATTTCCAGGTCAAAATTGGTTCTTTCTTCCAGGCGTTTTGCTTCCAGATGTTTACCAATATCCCTGAAATAATCCACCTGTTTTACAAGATCATCCTGAATGTGGTGAATAGCATTTTGCATCACATCGGGCGAAGTCACGAACATATTGGCAGGATAAATATTCAGGCGTTCGTATTTTTCTATAATATCGTTAGTGCCGGGATCAAAAGCTTCAATTTCTTCAATTTCATCTCCGAAAAAATGAATTCTGAAAGCATTATCAGCATAACTCGGGAACACATCTACCGTGTCTCCTTTTATTCTGAAATTTCCGTGGGAAAATTCGGCTTCGGTACGGGAATAAAGACTTTGAACCAACTGATGCAAAAACTTGGTGCGGGAAAGTTGCATATCTCTTTCAATAGAAACCACATTTTTACGGAATTCTACCGGGTTACCAATCCCATATAACCAGGAAACCGAAGCCACCACAATCACATCCCTTCTTCCGCTTAAAAGGGAAGAAGTGGTACTGAGTCTTAATTTTTCAATTTCTTCGTTAATGGAAAGGTCTTTTTCAATATATGTTCCCGAAGTGGGGATAAAAGCTTCCGGTTGATAGTAATCGTAGTAACTTACAAAATATTCCACGGCGTTATTCGGAAAGAATAGTTTGAATTCTGAATAAAGCTGCGCAGCGAGGGTTTTATTATGCGCTAAAACCAGGGTGGGTTTTTGCACCTCCTGAATTACATTGGCTACAGAAAAGGTTTTACCAGATCCCGTGACCCCAAGCAGGGTTTGATACTGGTCGTTATTGTTAATTCCGGTTACCAGTTGTTCTATCGCTTTAGGCTGGTCACCGGTAGGTTTGTAATCTGATTCTATCTTAAATTTCATTCGTGCTCGTGACTTGTTCTCACGAAACTAATCAATAATCCTGCCTATTCAAACCGATAAACCTTTCCTTAACGTTTTTAGTCCTAAAGCTTTAGAAACGAAAATGGAATTTGCTAAAATGTCACCTTTTCAGATTATAAATCACGCTTTTTAAGTAAGCTATAAGAGAGAAAAACAAAGATGGCAGTCCATAGGATAACAATTAATAGTTGATCCCAATGAATTCCATAGTCTTTTTCAAATTCAGAACCTAATTGAGTTGCCGCTGTTTGCACGGCAGATAACCTGGAAAACGGTTCTTTAATAAGGTTGCTCATAGATTCCAGCGGAAAAAATCTTGCGATTTTATCGGCAATTTCAGAATCTCTGAAAATCTGCCATTTTAGAACTCCGTATACAATACTTTCTAAAATCCACCAGATAAAAAGGAAGCCAAGCGCAAAGGCCGAGCGTTTAATAAGAATTCCCAGGAACATACAAAAAGCAAAGAACCCGGTAAGTTTCACGAAATAGGCAACCATATATTCCATATCTGAAAAGATGATAGAAGCTTCAGTAAAATCTGAAAATGAAAGTCCTAAAATCATCGAAACAATGAATAAAAACAGGGTAGAAATCAAAGAAAACACCGTAACAGTTAAGAATTTTGAAGCGATGAATTCCTTTTTGCTCAGGCCATCAATGAGGTTTTGTTTTAGGGTTCTGTGGCTGTATTCATTAGACATCATCGAGACAATTACGATGGCCAGGAAGAGCTTTAGCAAGGCTGCTATATAAGAATTAAAATGCCAGATATATGGAAAATTAAAAATTCCCTGATCGGCTACGCGGAAGTTAATCGCCCCTAAATTAAATTCAATAGAAGCAATTAAAGCGATAAAAGTTATTAAAATGAAATAGGTGAAAACCAGTATTTTTGCCGAGCGGCTATAGCGTAATTTATGATATTCTATCTCTAAAAGTCGTAGCATTATGCAGATGTAGTTTGATTGGTTAATTGAAGGAATTGCTCTTCCAGGCTTGCTTTACGTTTTACCAGGTAGGAAAGCGAAAGTCCTTTTTCAAACAAATATTCGTTAATGGTTTCAGCTTCCATAGGCTCTTTAAGGATAGCCGTGACAATATTTTCCTTTTCTGAAACTTTTTCTATTCCTGGGTGTGCAGTAAGCAATTCTTGCAATAACTGCATATTTTTGGCTTGTAGTTCAAAGAAACCGTGACTGGCATTTATAGCATCTACGGGCCCGCTGTAAAGTTTTTTTCCATTCCTGATAATAACCACGTGGGAACAAACCTTCTCTACTTCATCCAGTAAATGCGAAGCGAGTAAAATAGTAGTACCCCCAGAAGCGATCTTTCTAATTATCTCCCTAATTTGATGAATTCCCTGCGGGTCCAATCCGTTAGTTGGTTCATCCAGGATTAAAATTTTCGGGTCGTTAAGCAGGGCAGAGGCAATAGCCAGGCGTTGCTTCATTCCTAAAGAAAAAGTCCTGAATTTACTGTCTTTTCGATCCAGCAATCCTACAATTTTGAGCTTTTCGTCAATTTTATCTTTCGGAACATCTTTAATTTTACACACTAACGCCAGGTTTTGAGCGGCGGTCATATATGGGTAAAAATTAGGATGTTCTATAATGGCGCCCACTTTCTTTAAAGCTTCGTGAGTATCCATATTTCCGCTAAACCAGGCAAATTCACCAGAGGTTTTGTTTACTACATTAAGTACCATTCCAAGGGTGGTAGATTTCCCACTTCCGTTAGGGCCTAAAATACCGTATACATTGCCTTTTTCGATGGTAAAAGACAGGTTGTCTACCGCGGTAAGCGTGCCAAATTTTTTAGTAAGGTCTTTGAGACTTAGAATTGTTTCCAAAATTGAAGAAAAGTTTAAAGTATGACGACGAAGTTAGGGAATTGTTACAGATTTCGCTTTATAAAGCTTATTTTTGATGAAAAGCAAACAGAATATGGAAGAGAAGCTGATGTCAAAGAAAAAACCTTCATTTGCCGTAAATGAAAGGTTAAACCGATATCTGGCCAAACATAACCGAAACACTAAAATTCCGGTTTTCTATGATGATTTGTTGCGCTTTTCCGGGTCTGTGGTGGTGTACGATCAGCACGAAGAAGATACTTTTTGGGTGCGCTGTTATTATCCCGATTTTGAAAGGGAAGAAATTGACAACAGTCTGAAACAGGTTTATACCATAATGCATTCTGATGGAAGTGATGACTCATTGGAATTTTTAAATGTTGATGCTATTGATTATTGCACCTTCGGAAATTCCAAACCTTTCCGCATTAAGGTGCGAAATATTCTCAATGATAGTTTTACTTATTTCTATGTAAAAAAAGCAGACGCTTCCCGAATCTATGGACTTGAGTTGGAACACTTACTTTCTCCACACCGAATTAATTTCCTGGTTTATAAAGACACTCTAATTGAAGAACATATCGCGGGAATTCCGGGAGATGTTTTTATCGAAGATCATTTACCGAGTTGTGATAACAGAGCGCAAACCCAAATCGCCAAACAATTTGTAAAATTCAATGAGCGCTGTACCGTAAGACTTTTGGGTGATATGCGTTCCTATAATTATGTTGTAATTCCCACCCACGATTTTGATCACGTAGAATATCAAATCAGGGCGATAGATTTTGATCAGCAGTGTTTTGAGGGAAGTTTAAAAGTTTACCGTCCGCAGTTCTTTAAAGAGAATATTAAAATGGTACAGTTGGTTCAGGATAAATTACAGGAATCTTCCATTGAGCAGTATAGAAAAGAAGAGCGTTCCCTACTTGCTAAAAGGATTATCAATACTCGGCCACGGTACAAGGAATTGTTGCGCTGTATGATAAACGATCACGTTTCTACCCAGGCCAATGTAAAAACCTTAAGAAGCGATCTTTATAAGTATACGAAGGATATAAAATTTAAACGTGCTAGTACTATGGGCCAGATCTTAAGAACTGCGCTAGATTTTGTGCGACGTAATTATGAAGATGTAAATATGAAACGTTTGCTGGAAAGTTCTTAAAAGAATAAAGAGGTTGTCTGAAAAGTATAGTTTCGTCAAGCTGAACATGTTTCAGCTTCTAACATGTTATGATTATCGACATTTTAGATCCTGAAATAAATCAGGATGACGATTTTAAGTGCAGCCCAACCAGCCTTTTAGTTGTAAAAATTTTTAATGTCAGGAATAAAAAGCCCTCACAGGTTTTGAAACCTGTGAGGGCTGGTTATCTTTCTAAACTCACAAATATTATTAGTGGATTCGTGGCTATAAAAATTTATTAACTCTTCTCTTCCTTGTTAAAATAAACCAGGTAATAATACATTTGCTTTTCCTCGTCCCAGCCTTTTTCCACAAACTTATCGGCCGATTCGGCGTTTACAAAATCCATTTTAATCTGAATGTGCGTATCCAGGTTAATAACGCTTTTAATTTTCTTACGCGCATCGGTTACCGCTTTGTTGGCGATAGGGAAATTGGTAAGATCCTCAATTTTATATTTTGGCGCTTTTTCGGTTTTATAATGTTGAAATTCGGGTAATAATTCAGGATTATCTATAACTGAATTCAGGAAATTACTTTCCTCAAAATCATCGTTTTTGGCGAAGTAATCCATACTGCGGTTCATAAACATCACCTCTTCCTTTTTGTCTTCCGCAGGTAAAACAACGTCCTTGGCAAAGTTCTTACAAAAGTTCAGGTAACTTTTGGTGTTGTAATTCTCATCTCGCATCACATCTAAACCCAGGAAGTTCTCCAGCCAGTATTTGGTATCGTATTTATTGGAATCTACCGAAAGGATTTTATAACCTTCTTCTCGGTTTTTATTGAAAATAAGCGCGCCTTTATCCAGCTTGTTGAGGTTAATCCCCTGCTGAACGATCATTTCTAAAATGCTTCCATTTTCTTCAAACTGAAGGAAGTCGTGTTTTAATTCGGATTTAAAAATCCCAATTCCGGAAACCTTTTCATTATCTACCTGAAGGTTTTCAAAATATACTACATATACTTCCCCGCTTTTAATATGCGGATGCGAAGATTGCTCGAATAATAAAGTGGTTATCTTTTTTGAAGCTTCGTGAATGTTCCCCGGATCGTCAAAAACCGTGTTCGCCAGATTATATAATTCGTTGAATTCAAGATCGGTTTCGTGAGAAAAATTGAAGTAGTTCTCTTCTTTTTCCCGAAACGGTTTTAAAAAGTATTCCTTTATCAAAGGAGTGATCTCATCGTTTAATTGATAAGGTGCTGCAGAAAGAAAAATATTCTCGTTTCGGCTTTTGTTCCCAACCCTGTGAATAGAAAGGGACTCAATTTGCGCATTAAAAAGGTTGATCATGTATGTTATATTTTTTCATTTCCGCGAAGGCGGAAATCTTATTTTGTCATTTCCGTCCCGATAAATATCGGGATAAACTGCGACGAAAATCTTGTTTTAGTTAGAAACAGGTATTAAATATAATTCAGCTTTAACTCGTCATTGCGATCCCGATGATAATCGGTAATCAAATTAGAGATAACTTAACTTCGTTCGTAATGACGCTAAGTATTTGTTTTAATTTAGAAATCGCCTAGATCCTGAAATAAATTCAGGATGACGGTGAACCTAGATCCCGAAGCAAGTTCGGGATGATTACTTCGTAATCAATTCCAATTCTCGTCAAAAGAAAGATCGTCGTAATCGTTGGTGTTAAAACCCTGGTCAAACATATCGCCACCGCCTGCATCTTCATCATCTTCCCCAACAAAATCTTTGTCCGGGGCTTCATCAGGAAGTTGACCGTGAACAAACATTAGGTTTGGGTAATCCCTTCCAGCTTCAATTTCGCCCACCTGAGCAAGCTCAATTAAAAAGGTCCACATTTTCAGGAAGTCGTAAATATAGATTATTTTTCTATTGTCTTCATCTAAAATAGATTCGAGGCTGGTTTCGTTCATTAAGCGTACTTCACCACCCATATCAAATTGAGAAAATTCCTCGCCCTGCTGCCAGTCATTATCGCTCAAATAGAAGGAAGCCATTTCGGTGCCATCAAAGCCAAAAGACTGTAGAATGGTGTTATGAAGGTCTTCAAGGGTGTCTTCCTGCAGTATTTCTATATCCCTAAACACATCTTCCTCAGCATCAAGAATTACTCTAAATCGGTAAACCATAATATCAAATTTTAAGGGGCAAAGTTACAAAGTTTTCAACTTTCTTCCCGCCGCAAAGCATTCCAATAATAAATAAAACTGAAATCCGAACAATACCGAGGCGATCACCAGGTGAAGTGGTTGCGAAAGGAAAGGGAAATCAAAATTATACATCGCAATCCCAGTGACAATTTCCAGTAAAAGGAATAACATTACCCAGTTAATTTTTCCAAATTGAAGTTCGAGTTTTCGGTTTCTCCACCACAGGGCTGCGTTGACCAGAAAAACCAGGATAGAAAAACTGCGGTGAACATAGAAATTAAGATCGGGATTCTCCAACCACAATTCCTTTGCATCATAACCCATCATTTTCACCTGCTCATCAACCAGCTGCCTTACTTGCGTTCCTAAAACAACCTGGATAAGCGTTAATCCTACCGCCAAGATCATTAAGTTTCTGAAAGTTCTATTCGGAACTTTGTTTTTAACTTTTTCTTCAGCGATAAATAATAAATAGAGTAGTAAAGCCACAATTATAAGGGCCATGACCATATGAATTGTAATCCTGACTGGAGATAATACCGAATAAACTACGGTGGCACCAAGCCATGCCTGAAAGCCCATAAGGAAAACGCTGAGCCAGGAAAGTATAGTGATTCGTTTTCTTTTCTTCCATTTTTTAAACGAGAGGACTGCCATAATGAGAACTGCAAAACCAGCTAAGGCTCCGGCCAGCCTGTTGATATATTCTACCCAGGTATGGGTAGGGTTAAAAATGGCGTAATCGTGTTTGGTATAAGTTTCCCAGTTCTCTTCGGAATAGTTTTCTGCGGAAGTAAAATCAACGGCAGCAACTTTTAATGTTTCATCTACAATTATTACCTGACCTTTTTCATACTCTCGATCGGCCTGAAACTCGAGTTCTGAAACTTCTGTTGGAGGAATATAATAACCGAAACACTTAGGCCAGTCCGGGCAACCCATCCCGGAGCCCGTCATTCTAACCACTGCACCGGCAATAATTACCAGGTACACCAGGATCAGGGAAATTTTAACCGATTTTCTATACATTTTTATTCAAGCTTTATTTTTCTATTGAATACTGCCCACTGAAACTGCTCACTGCGACTGCTCACTGCCTACTGATAACCCAAGTTCTTTTCCTTTTTTTAGCATCAATTCCCTTGCGGCTTCGTGCTCGTTCGGGATTTCGCCTTCCAAAATTGCTTCTTTAATGGTTTCTTTTATAATTCCTATCTCACGTGAAGGTCTTATATTGAAGGTTTCCATAATTTCTTCACCGCTTACAGGAGGTTGAAACTGGCGAACGTGGTCGCGCTCTTCCACCTCTTTCATTTTAGTACGAACTACTTTAAAATTATTATGATATTTCTTAAAACGATTAGGATTTTTGGTGGTGATATCGGCCTCACAAAGTGTCATTAAATCTTCAATATCTTCTCCTGCGTCAAAAATAAGTCGGCGGACTGCAGAATCGGTTACATCATTATCTACAATAGCAATAGGGCGGGAGCTCATTAAAACCAGCTTTTGGACGTATTTCATCTTATCGTTAAGCGGTAATCGAAGGCGTTTAAATAGTTTAAAAACCATTTTCGCTCCCACAAACTCGTGCCCGTGAAAGGTCCAGCCAATTTTCTTATGAAATTTTTTAGTTGGCGCTTTTCCAATATCGTGCAATAATGCGGCCCAGCGTAACCAAAGATCATCGGTGTTTTCTGAAATATTATCTACCACTTCCAGGGTATGCCAAAAATTATCTTTGTGTGTCTGCCCTTCAATTTCATCAATACCTTCTAAATCGGTTAATTCAGGTAAAATGATAGGAAGCAATCCGGTTTTATGCAGAAGAGAGAATCCTTTTGAAGGTTTTTCGGCCAGCATGATTTTATGTAGCTCGTCAGTAATTCTTTCCTTCGAAATTATTTTAATGCGTTTTTTATTTCGGGTAATCGCATCCAGGGATTCTTTTTCAATCTTAAAATTAAGCTGAGTTGCAAAGCGAATCGCCCGAAGCATTCTTAATGGATCATCAGAATAAGTGATATCTGGATCTAAGGGAGTTCTGATTATTTTTGAATTTAAATCCTCAATCCCATCAAATGGATCTAATAGGTTTCCGAAGTTATCTTCATTTAAACCTAAGGCAAGGGCATTTATAGTAAAATCACGCCGGTTTTGATCATCTTCCAAACTTCCATCTTCTACGATAGGTTTCCTGCTATCTTTCTGGTAGCTTTCTTTACGGGCTCCTACAAACTCGATCTCCATATCGTAAGCCCGCAACATCGCGGTACCATAATTTTTAAAAACCTGTACTTTGGGTTTATGTGGTAAAATTTCAGCGACTTTTCGAGCCAATTCTATTCCACTGCCTACTGCTACAATATCGATATCTTTAGGTTCTCCCCGCTGTAGAATATGATCGCGAACAAAGCCGCCAATCACATAGCTTTCGAGCTTAAGTTCTTCTGAGGCCCGGGTGATGACCCTGAAAATATTGTGGGTTAAGGCTCCTTTATAATTCTTCACTATTGTAATTTCTTTTTTTAACCTTTCTATCATTAGGTATTTTAATGATCTCAGAAGATTTTATTTTTTCTAGCCACGAATACACGAATATTTAGAGTACAATTCTTTTATGGTCCAGCAGATCCTTATGGAAATTAGCTAAAATTGCTAAACTGTTTCCTGAAACCTTCAGATAATTAATACACTGGGCAGTATGTTTATTGTGAATATTATCTATGGACTTTATTTCCAGAATTATTTTATCAAAAAGAACAAAATCAGCATAAAATTTGTGCCGCAGAACAATTCCTTTATAGGAAACTGTATATTCTTTCTCTCTTTCAAAAGGAATTTCTAAGTCTTTAAACTCTAATTCTAAAGCATCCTTATACACGATTTCGGAAAAGCCACTTCCTAAATGATTATAGATGTTAAATAGTGCGCCAACAATTGCGTAACTTTCATCTTTATATATGATATCAGCCATAATTCGTGTATTCGTGGCAGAGTTATTTATTTCCTAATCACTTTTACCTTCCCATCATTGCTTAATTTAATGATGGCGGAAGGTTTAGCCGATTTTTTATTTTTTTGCAAATTTACTACATAGTCCACACCTTCTAAAATTTCGGGGCTTATTTCAGCAAAGGATTCGGGGGTTTTTTCACCACTGATATTGGCTGAAGTAGAAACGATTGGCTTTCTAAATCTTTTTGCC
>JAGXIG010000064.1 GCA_024635815.1 Salegentibacter sp. | reverse complement strand
CGGGGGGATTGATGATACATCTCGATGTTTAAACTCTCAAGTTTTTTTTCGGTGGCTGCCGGAACTGCATCAACAAATGTTTGTTTGAATTTCATTAAATCTTCCCAGGAGAATTCAGGAAGTTTGGTAATTCCTTTTCCTTCCATTTTTCGGGCTCTTTCCAGGATCTCGGTAAATCCGGTCAGTACTTTTTTGGGGTCGCAGCCGCGATTGGCACAGGTGCCGCCGTATTCCCGGTTATCGGCTATTGCCACTTTTAAGCCAGCATCTATACAGGCATAAGCCACTCTTTTCCCGGCCGTTCCGGTGCCGATTACAAAAACGTCAAAATGTTTAAAAGCCATAATTTTAATTTCTCCTTTGAAATTAATCAACTGTAAAGAGTTTTGCTGTTAGGGAAATGGTAAAGTTGAATGATGAAAGAAAAGAAATACGCCAAAACTAAAATTCGTAAATTTATAAATCTAAAGAATGATTAATATGGAAGTGGTGGAATTAAAAAGGCAGTCCTTAATTACATTGAGGAAGCTGATGAGCGCCTTTTGGAAATGATGCTTGCTCTAGCTGAAAATTATGAGCAAGAATCAATGACAGCCCTTACTGAAGAAGATTATCAGGAAATAGATAAGCGAAGACTAGATCATCTAAACGAAAAAAGCGAGTCCTATTCCTGGGAAGAAGTTCGGCAGAAAGCTAAAAATGCTTTCAAAGAATAACTTTTAAACTCATAATTAAAGAAGAAGCTCAATTAGAAATAATAGAGGCTTTTCTTTATTATGAGGAAAAGCAAGAAGGTTTGGGCGAATCAATCTTAGATCATCTAGATTCCTATTTTAAATGGATAAAGAACTATCCGTTTCATTTTTCAGAGAAAAGAAAACCATTTAGAGAGGCCGTTATAAAGCGTTTCCCATACCTTGTTATTTATGAAGTTTTAGAGAATGAGGTAATTGTGTATTCCGTATTTAACACCTGGCAAAATCCTTCAAAGAAAAATAAATAAACCAACTAACGTTAAATAATTGTTGCGGAGTTGCGGGGCAAAATTTCTGCAATTATCTTTGCGCCAATGAGTAAATCTATTATCGCCCAAAGCTTTGCACAATCCCCGCAACAGCAGGAATTGAGGGATTCCCTTGCCGTCTCTGAAAAAAAACGTACTAAAATTCAACTTAAAGGCCTTGTTGGTTCTTCGTTCTCTTTTGTTGCTGCTAATGAATTTAAAGAAGCCGAAAAACCTTTTTTGTTGATTTTTAATGATAAAGAGGAAGCTGCCTATTATTTAAACGATTTGGAGCAACTGGTAGGAGAAAAAAATGTGCTTTTTTATCCCGGAAGTTACCGCCGTCCCTATCAGATCGAGGAAACCGACAATGCGAATGTTCTGTTACGGGCTGAAGTTTTAAACCGGATTAATTCCCGTAAAAAACCGGCGATAATCGTTACCTATCCCGATGCTTTATTCGAAAAAGTCGTTACCCGAAAAGAACTGGACCGCAGCACGCTTAAAATTTCTGTAGAAGATGAACTTTCTATAGATTTTGTGAACGAAGTGCTGTTTGAATATAAATTTAAGCGGGTAGATTTTGTGACCGAACCTGGAGAATTCTCAGTTCGTGGCGGAATTATAGATGTTTTTTCCTTTAGTAATGACGAGCCTTACCGAATCGAGTTTTTTGGTGATGAGGTAGACAGTATTAGAAGTTTTGATGTAGAAACACAGCTTTCTACAGATAAAGTGAAGAAAATTTCGGTGATGCCGAATGTGGAGAACAAACACCTTGATGAAATAAGGGAAAGCTTTCTAAAATATATTTCAGAAAAAACGGTGGTTTTCGTAAAAAACCTCGATTTGCTTAGTGCCCAGGCCGATAAACTTTTCAGTAAAGCAGAAGAAGCTTTTCAGAAACTTTCGGAAGAAGTAAAACACAGCGAACCTAATGAATTATTCTGTAACGGGCAGTTAATTAAGGAGCAGCTCGAGCTTTTTTCAGTAGTTGAACTGAGCAACCAATCTTACTTTCGTCATCCTGAATTTATTTCAGGATCTAAGTCGAATGAGACCCTGAAACAAGTTCAGGGTGACGGTGGAGTAAAACTTATAGAGTTTCAAACCAAACCTCAACCTTCTTTCAATAAGCAATTCGATTTATTGATTGAGAATTTAATTGAAAACCAGGAAAACGGTTATACTAATTATATTTTTTGCGTTAGCGAACAGCAGGCCAAGCGTTTTCACGATATTTTTGACGATCAGGAACAAAAAGTAAAATACCAAACCATAGCCTTAGCTCTATTCCAGGGTTTTATAGATGAAACCGGTAAAAATGTTTGCTATACCGATCACCAGATTTTTGAACGTTATCATAAATTTCATCTTAAGAATGGTTACGCGAAGAAACAGGCGATTACACTTAAGGAACTTACAAATCTGGAAGTCGGTGATTACGTAACCCATATTGACCATGGAATTGGAAAGTTCGGCGGACTTCAGAAAATTGATGTGGAAGGTAAGAAACAGGAAGCTATTAAGCTTTTCTATGGCGAACGAGATATTTTATATCTCAGCATTCATTCGCTGCATAAAATTTCAAAATACAACGGAAAAGATGGAAAGGAGCCCAAGATATTTAAACTGGGCAGCAACGCCTGGAAAAAATTAAAGCAGAAGACCAAGGCTCGAGTTAAGCATATTGCCTACAATTTAATTGAGCTGTATGCAAAACGCCGATTGCAAAAAGGTTTTGCCTTTGGCCCTGATTCTTACTTGCAGCACGAGTTGGAGGCTTCTTTTATTTACGAAGACACACCTGACCAAAGCACCGCCACCCAGGCAGTAAAAGAAGATATGGAAAACGAGCGCCCAATGGACCGTTTGGTTTGTGGGGACGTTGGTTTCGGGAAAACTGAAGTCGCGATTCGCGCAGCTTTTAAAGCAGTAGATAACGGAAAACAGGTCGCGGTTTTGGTGCCTACCACAATTTTGGCTTTTCAGCATCACCAAACTTTTTCTGAACGCTTAAAGGATTTTCCGGTTACGGTAGATTATTTAAACAGGTTTAGAACTGCAAAAGAACGCCGCGATACCCTGGCCGACCTTGAAAGCGGAAAAGTAGATATTATTATCGGTACGCATCAATTGGTGAATAAAGCGGTTAAATTTAAGGACCTGGGATTGTTAATTGTAGACGAGGAACAGAAATTTGGGGTTTCGGTTAAAGATAAGCTCAAGACTATAAAAGAGAATGTAGATACGCTTACGCTCACCGCAACGCCTATTCCGCGAACGCTTCAGTTTAGTTTAATGGCCGCGCGAGATCTTTCTACCATCACCACTCCACCGCCAAACCGTTATCCTATTGAAACCAACGTGATCCGTTTTTCCGAAGAAACTATTCGGGATGCGGTTTCTTATGAAATTCAACGAGGCGGGCAGGTTTTCTTTATTCATAATAGAATTGAAAATATTAAAGAAGTTGCGGGGATGATTCAGCGTGTTGTACCAGATGCTAAGATTGGCATAGGTCACGGGCAGATGGAAGGTAAGAAGCTGGAAAAACTGATGCTGAGTTTTATCAATGGCGAGTTTGATGTTTTGGTTTCAACAACCATTGTGGAAAGTGGACTTGATGTTACCAATGCCAACACTATTTTTATTAATAATGCGAACAATTTTGGAGTTTCCGATTTGCACCAGATGCGAGGTAGAGTAGGCCGAAGCAACAAGAAAGCTTTTTGTTACTTTATCACTCCACCATATTCGGCAATGACCGAAGATGCACGGAAGCGAATTAGCGCTTTAGAGCAATTCTCTGAATTGGGAAGCGGGATAAATATCGCGATGAAAGATTTGGAAATTCGTGGTGCCGGTGATTTACTGGGTGGCGAACAAAGCGGGTTTATCAATGAAATTGGTTTTGATACGTATCAGAAAATTCTGAATGAAGCTATTGAGGAGCTCAAAGAAAACGAATTCCAGGAATTGTACAGCGAATCTGAAAACATCGAAGACAAGGCCTTTGTAAAGGATACGCAGATCGATACTGATTTTGAGATTTTATTCCCGGATGATTATATCAATAGTATTACCGAAAGGCTGAACCTTTATACACAACTAAATAAAATTACTACAGAAGAAGAATTAATAAAGTTTGAATCTGAATTGGTAGATCGTTTTGGCGAATTACCAACCCAGGGAGTTGATTTATTGAACAGTGTGCGTATAAAATGGATCGCGGCGAGTATTGGTTTGGAGAAAATTATTTTAAAGCAAGACAAATTAATAGGTTACTTTATTGCCGACCAGCAATCCAGGTTTTACCATACCAATACCTTTACCAAAGTGCTTCAATATGTGCAAACCCATAAGCATAAATGCACGATGAAGGAAAAGAAAACCCGGAACGGTTTGCGTTTGCTGTTAACTTTTGAAAAAATCACATCCATAGAAAGTGCTTTAAAAGTTATGGAGCCGCTGGATTTTAGAGTTAAGGAAGAAGTGAAAGAATCCCTCCCAAAGTAATTCAGGAGAAACCCTAGCCCATTAGGGAAATAGAGAATAAACGTTCCCCTCCTTTCTAAGGAGGCGTGGCCGATGGGCCGGGGTGGTTAACCCTTCCGTCATTCCTGCGTAATGCCTCCTTCCCTTGAGAACGGAAGGAGCTTAATAAAACATTAGCCTTCACAGGTTTTAGAAACCTGTGAGGTCTTTTTTTACGTCATTCCGAACTTGTTTCGGAATCTAAGCTGTTATTTCAAATTGCTATCTGAAACTCGTAACCCAATACTTCCCCTAAATTCACCGATCTTATCTTTTTTCCTTTAGAAACTCTATTTTGATCAAATTCCGGGAGGTTTAAGTTCATTTTTTTTGCGGTTTTAGTGTAATAATCTTCTTTGGTAGGATGCTGCGGAAAGGCAGCGTTAAAAATCTTATTCCAGGCTTCTTTTTGAATAATTTGATTTATAATTTCTATACAATCTTTCTGCTGAATTAGGTTTACCGGCGCTTTTGGATTCTTAATTCCGGTTTTATTGGAGAGGTATTTTACAGGGTGTCTTCCCGGACCAATTAATCCGCCGAAACGAATAACTGTAGTTTGAAAATGTTCATTATTCAGGAACATTTTTTCTGAAGAAATAAGTTGTTTGGCTGCTTCTGAAGTTCCGTTGGCTTCTTTTTCTTCGGTATATTCGGGGAAATCTTCTTCGTCTTTATAGACTGAAGTAGAACTCACGAAAATCACTTTTTCAATCGGGGATTTTTCTATATAATCCATAATCCTGCCTATTTTTCCTACGAAATCGGCTTCAGGATCGCTACGTAATCCCGGCGGAATATCGATGATCAGGATTTCAGAATGCGCTAAAAAAGAGGTGAGATCGCCCAGAACTCCTTCCGTAAATATTTTAATTTGATAAGGCGTAATTCCTGCACCGCGCAGCTGCTGCATTTTTTCCTGGCTGGTTACCGAGCCTTTTACCGTATGTTTTTTAGCCAGCTTTTTGGCCAAAGGCAATCCCAGCCAACCAGTTCCTAATATTGATATGTTCATTTTTAATTTTTCTCTGAGGCGATATTAAAATTTATGGCAACGTCATCCTGAATTCATTTCAGGATCTAACTCTATTTAAATTAATCTCATCTTAGAAGCTGAAACAAGTTCAGCTTGACGATCAATAAATACTGAAAGCTACAAAACCAAAACCTACTCCGGGCTTATGGTTTTCTTAAATATTACGGCATCGTTGAGTACAAAAGGCCGTGGAATCATTGTTTCTGGTCTTGTTGGCACCTTTAAAGCCTCGTTTTCCAATAAATCATAACTGGATTCATAAATAATGAATTCCGGTTTTTTATCGCTTTTTACACTGAATTCCAATCTTAGCGTATCCTTGCTGGAAGCGTGATATGTAAGCAATCTATCATGCCAGCGCCGGGTGTGGATGTGAAATTTTTCCTGGCCCAGATATACACTATCTGCAGTTTTATTATTGACTTTAAAAGTTTCAAAATCGGTTCCTCTATCGGCAAAAAGTTCTATTCTATTAATATTTCGGTTAGGTGCGATTTTTAGAAGATAGGAATTTATAGTTTTAGAAGAATCTGTTTGCTTCCAAATAATGGAAGGCTCTTTTAGATCAATTTCCGGCGCACTTGCTCTCCAGGTCAAATCTGTTCCATATTTGCTGCTAAAAGATTTGTTCTCCGAAGGTGCAATAAGCGGTTCTTCTCCAAAATATTTTTCAGTCCATTCATCTGGCATTTTATCGTATGAATACCAGTTAGTGGTATTTTTATCGGCATCTGCTAAATAAACAAGGGAGTTTGGTTTGGGATGCTCTTCAGTAAAATCGGCTTTAAAATGCGCGGTAATAAGCAGGATATTGAAAATCAAAAAGAAGATAACTGCAATTTTTTTATTGCTTTTGAAATAGGCGAAAACAGGTAACAACAACTGAAATAGTAGAACGGTGAGCAAAGCCGAAACAAAAAGAATTTTTAAACCTAAAGCTACCGGGAACATTTTAATGAACGGGGCTAAAATAAAGATGGCCGGCAGACCTAAAAATGCCATTAGCAATGTATTTGGATTTTCCTGTCTCATCATTATAAAAAGCTGAAGTAGCCCAAAAAATGCCGGAATAATAAAGTAGGCCGCTCCTTTCAAAAGGAAGGCGAGCAGGGTGCATAACAACAACCAGAAGAATAATGGAACCACAAACAGGTTAGCTTTATTCTCTATATGCCGAAAACGATAGTAGGTAAAAAACGAAATCAATAAACTCAGCGAAATAAATGCAGCGATATAGTAATACCCATTATAGGTAAAACCGTGCTCCATTTCTGAATATTCGGCATAGCTGAAAAGAAAGAATTTCCAAAGTAGAAATACCAATAATCCGGAAAAGGCTAAACTTACCACAAAGGGAATAATGCTTTTTAAAATTGGCTTAAGCTGAAGTCGGTTTTGGGTAAATCCGTAGCCGAGGATTATAATAAATAATATAAACGCTAAAACGACCATCGGGAAGATCCAGGAGAAGGGATAACTAATTATTTCTCCCCCGGGAATATTAAAAAACAATACTTCTTCTTCAGCTTTAACTTTGTTTAAATTGGCATCCTTAAAATAATCAATCAGCGGCATTAAATAACTGCCTTGATGAGTCAGGGTCTCTTTATCTAAATTTTTGGGTGTATCGGTAGCGGTGTGATAATCAAAATGATCGTCTATAAAAGCGAAATTATAGCCTGGAATATTGCTCTGTTCTCTTAAAACTGTAAGATCAGTATCGTTGGGTAGCATTTTATAAACGCTATAAGACAGAGAATTCGTTACGGGAAATTCAGGATTTGCTTTTTTAAACGAATTGATGAGTCCTGCATTGCCGGAATTTGTTTCCAGGAACATAAACGAATCGCCATCGCTACCACGTGCTTCAAAATTAAGCGCAAGTTTTGCGTCTTTTGCCCAGGGATGGTCTTTTATGAAAAGCTCTGCGCCGTTTAACCCAAGTTCTTCGGCATCGGTAAATAAGATAATGATATCGTTCTTGTGTTCTTTATTTTCAGCTATAAAAGCACGGATTCCTTCTAGAATAGTCCCAACACCGCTGCCGGCATCACTGGCACCGGGAGAAGAATGCGGATTGCTATCATAATGTGTCATAATTACGAGAGCTTCGCCATTTCCAGTTCCTTCTAAACGTCCTAAAATGTTTTGCGGACGAACCAGGTTTCCGTTTTTGGTAAGGCTGTAATCTTCGTGGGTTTGGGCCTGTAATCCCATTTTCTGCAGCTCGCCAACAATGTAATTTCTAACACGACTATGCGCTTCCGTCCCCACATAATGTGGTTTCTGGGCAATGGCTTCAACGTGTTTAAAGGCTCTTAGCGTGGAAAAAGTGGTTTCAGGTGCATCTTCAGCTTCAATAGTTTTTGGCTGGTTGCTGTAAAAGCTAAACCAAACCGCAATAGCAATAAAAATAAGTGAGAAAAAGCGGGGTATATTTTTCAGCATAATTCAGAAAAAACTAAAGGTTTACAGGCTTTAAAGATACTTAAGATTTTAGGGAATAGTAATACAGGAAGGGCTGCTTTCAGAATAATTAAATTTTTCCTATATTTAAGTAATTAGTAATCAAAAAATTAAGTTATGGGTATTAAAAGTTTTCAGGGAAAAAGGGCGGAGCCGGAACAGCCAAAGAGTGCCCCTATGTTGGTTAGGGATTATATGAGTACCTCGCTGGTTACTTTTAAGGAACACGAAAATATTTTAGATGTTGCCGAAAAGCTTACCAAACATAAAATTTCCGGGGGTTGTGTAGTAGACGAAAATAATAAATTAGTAGGGCTTATTTCTGAAGGGGATTGTATGAAACAAATTTCAGACAGTCGCTATTACAATATGCCTTTGGAGGATGCCACGGTTGGAAAGCGAATGACCTGTAATGTAGATACTATAGACGGCAACATGAATGTGATGGATGCCGCGAAACTCTTTATTGAGAAAAGGTTTAGGCGTTTTCCAATTGTAGAACATGGAAAACTTATAGGTCAAATTAGTCAGAGTGATGTTTTGCGGGCCGCTGTTCGGTTAAAAAGCAATAACTGGCACGTAGGCTAATTGCGTTTCACTAAAGCGTAAATTCCATTTTCTAATGGGAGATAACCCTGATCGTACACAAAATAATAGACCTTACCAGTTTTGGTTGTATAAATGCTGGTAAGATATTCAAAATTAAAACCACGGGTAAGTAATTTATTTTTACTAATCGTGGTTTTTTCGTTTGGATTGAATTCTTCTAAAATCCGGTAGTTTTTACGAAGTTGGTTGTTTACATTTCTAATCAGGTTTTTCCTGTCTTTATTGAGGTTATTATGATGCGCATTGCGGCAGTAATCGCTGCAGAATTTTTTATCTACACGACCCACAATTTTTTCACCACATTCCAAACAGGATTTTTCCATTCTACTCGATAATCGAGATTTAGATACTCCAGGATTTACCTCGAAATTGATTCTTATTATTTATTACACCTTGCGAGCTTGTTTTAGGGCAGTTTGTTGGTTTCCACAATAAATATAAAGAAAATACTGAATAATTGCTGAATTTCAGGTTTTTATACTGTTTTTGAGTTATCTGTTTTTCCTCATTTCGCTTTGCCGCATCGGCATACTATCTATGGTATTAAATAGTTTTTCTGCGGAAAGTATTTCGGTTTGAGCCAGTTTTTCGCCGCCATCCAAACCAATGAGGATAACCTTAAAATCGTCTTTGTCAGTTTTATATTTTTTATAAAGTTCGGCTGAATTATTCCAGGTTTCAATCTGAAAACCGGTGTTGTACTTTTCGGGTAAGATTTGGTAAATAATGAGTTTTCGGTCTTTTTGGCCTTTTTGATTTTTTTGTAGTTCGGTAAGTTGCTGTTGAAGTTTCTCGTTGTTTTCATCTTCAGCTATAATTAAAACCAAGCGATCTTTCCACTGGTGTTTAGAAAGGTCTTGCGCATTCAAACTCATAACACTTAGGAGGAATAATAGAAAAAGACTTATAGAAATTTGCATTATGTAAATTACAAAAAATCTACTAAACCTTTAACCTTAGCATTTCAGCACGAGACATAAAGGAATCTTTTAGACGTTCAATTTTAGGATTCATCGTGGAGGCGAAAACCAGGTACTGGCATTTGCTGATATGCTGAGGAATTCTAATAAGATCGTTATAATCGCTGTTCTTGGTAAGAAACTCAGCGTCTTCAACAGCAAGGATTTTTAACTGACTTACATTAATCCCGGTGATTTTGAAAAGTTTAAATAACTTCTTTGGAGTAGCGATCACAATATCTACTCCGTCGTAAATTTCATTTTTTTGTTTTTCAATATCCGGTGCGTCAAAGGCGCTAAAGATTCGCAAATCCATATATCTTGTGAATCTGTTGAATTCTTCTTCAAGTGCTAACGCGGCTTCTTTGTCCTGCACAAAAATAAGTGCACGGGGGGCGTCTTCAAAAGCAGCGCTTTCCAGTTTTTGAATCGTGCTTATTACAAGTGCTGTGGTTTTTCCTGTTCCTTCCGGAGCCACTATAAAAAGATCTCTTCCGCTTTTTATTTTGGGTAAAATTTGTTTCTGAAAAGGGAGTGGTGTTTCAATTTCCAATCTTTCCAGGGCTTCCTTCAGCGGAGTATTCAGTTTCTTAAATGACATAAATTTTATTTTAGAGCCCTCAGTTTTTTAATTTTTGAACAAAAATTTAAAAGCTTCTGAAGTTTACAAAGATAGGATTCCCTGTGCTTTCAGCCTTATAAACATATTACTGCTTTTTGAAAATTTCATCAAAACGCCTGAACCATTAAATCCAGTCTGGATTTTCAATAGTCAGCTTATCTTTTACCTCGCCGGTATGTTTGGTAGTGGCCGGTTCAAAAAGTAAAACCCAGGCTTCTTCTGCCGCCACAGGATTATGTTCTACACCTCTTGGGACAATGTACATTTCGCCTTCATTTAAAGTTATAGTTTTGTCACGAAATTCAAGACGTAAACTTCCTTTGATGATAAGGAACATTTCATCTTCATCTTTGTGATCGTGCCAGACAAATTCACCTTTCAATTTTGCTAATTTTACCTGTTGCCCGTTAAGTTCACCAATAATTTTAGGTGTCCAATGTTCATTAAAAAGATTGAATTTATCTTTCAGGTTTACTTTTTCTGGATTCATAGTTTCTAAATTAAAAAATTACAATTAGCTTTTAATGAGTTGGGATATTTTAGCTTCAATTGGGAAGCCTTTGATGCCTTCTTTGGTCTTTAAGTAAGTTTCAATTTCAGCATCGGTCATATTGTAGGTTTCTTTCAAACCTTCAATAATTATTTTCAGGTAAAATTCGTGGGGCGGATTAATTTCATCTTTTAAGTAATCTTCATTGGTGAAAGTGAAAATAGGGCAGCCTTCATCTTCGCCCAGGTAGATAATCTTCCCATACCAGGAATTATTTTTCATATCCAGGCTACGATTTTTAATTACCTGCTTAAGGTCTATATCAAAATCGCCTTCCAATTTTATTTCCTGTTGTACCAGGTCTATAAATTGTTGTTGGGTGATGAGGTACATCCTGCCCAGGGTTTTGGTGTTTGTGTCAAAATTAGATTTTATAAATCCGGCGCCACCGCCACTCCAGGTTTTGGAGGATTTGGCAAAATAGAGTTCACCATTAATGGTGATTCCTTTAGATTTTTCGGACAGGGTTTTGTTGGTACACCCAGGATAAACGCGTTTTGCATTTGCCGGCCGGCCACCGCCAATATAACAGTTAAATCGTTCTTTTAGTAAATTGGAACCATAACAGGCATACCAGACTTTGGGTTCTTCTTGTGGCATCTTTTTTCTACAAGAAATGACTTCTTACTGAAAATAGCAACCTCTATTACCTTTGATTTTGCCTACTAAGAATGGAATTTTTTTCAGGTTCATAAAAATCGGTAGCGAATCCCAAAACTCCCTCTTAGAATATCGGCATCAAGTAGAATGGGTGCAGCTTCTATATGGAAACCAAATTTTTTCTCATGAAATGGATAAACGTTAAGGCCAACGGGAACAACGTATTCCAAGATCAAAACCAAGTTCTTTACTGAAAGTTTTTATGCCGCATATTTACATAGATCTACATATGGAGTTCCACGCTTGATTACTGCAAATACTCTTGATAAGAGCTTGTTTCGAACGTTATTTATAGCCACCATCTTCGGTTTACCTTCAGCTACCTTCCTTTGGTAATAAGCTCGTAATTCACCGTCATGTTGAATAGCCGATACACTGGCCATACTTAGCAAACTTTTCATCTTTCGATCACTCATCGGATGACCTTTCGCCCGTTTAAATACACTAGTTCCAGAACTATGTTCAAATGGGGCGGTACCGCAATAACTTGAGAACTGCCGCCAACTGCTAAAGCGCTCAAAATTACAAGTATGATAAATAAGTTGACAAGCAAGAATCCGACCTACTCCCTTTAAACTGGTGAGTAACTGGTAATTCTTTCCCAAATGTTTCTCTCTTTTTAAAAGCTGATCGATCTGTTTCTCCAACTTAAGGATTTGTTTGCTCAGATAAGCTATAGTGTGTTTTAAGGTTTTACAGCTTACATCTGTCGATGGACTCGATAAAAGCCCGGTGAGCTCTTCTAAAGTAGCCATCAGCCCTGAGCGGTTTCTTACTAACTGATCTCTGAGACTTAATAATCTTCCCAGTTCCAGTAAAGCTTCATCCCTTATACTACTGCAAACTAATTCTTCTCTGTGCAACCAGGCATACCTGGCAATCATTTGTGCATCTACACGGTCATTTTTAGTTCTAACCAATCCAGAAGATCGTTTGATCACTATCGGATTCTCTTGCACATAATCCAAACCGTTGGTTTGCATAAAGATCGCTAGCTTCAAAGAATAGTTTCCGGTATGTTCAAAACAGTATAAAATCGGATTTTCTGTTTCTGAAAATTTAGTACACCATTTCAGAAGAGACAAAAAGCCTGACCTAGTATTATCAAAGACCCGATGTTTACTATGGTTATGAATAAAAACATCTAAGGTTTTTTTGGATACATCAATCCCTACTGCTAACTCGTAATTTTTCATATCTTTAAATTCGATTTAAAATTGAGTTGCGTTAACTATCTCCTTTAACGGGTCCTAATAGACCTGGTATTCCAATTAGTTCTTCGCAACATTAGTAGAAGCTAAGGGGACTCTTACGTTTAATAGTTCCAATCTAGAGACCGTTATAGTGCTCCCCTTAGTTCTCTCTTAAGATATTAAAACAAAGTAAAGGAGACCGTT
>JAGXIG010000063.1 GCA_024635815.1 Salegentibacter sp. | reverse complement strand
TGCAGTACAACCGAAAAGCCAATGGTTTTTTGGTAGAATTGCCGGCAAAACATATAGATACCGGGATGGGTTTTGAACGTCTTTGTATGGTATTGCAGGGAACACAATCTAATTATGATACAGATGTGTTCACGCCGCTAATTTCAGAACTCGAGAAAATCACAAATTCCACTTACGGAAAATCTGAAAAAACCGATATCGCGATTCGGGTAATTGCCGATCACGTGAGGGCGGTAACTTTTTCAATTGCCGATGGTCAGCTGCCATCAAATACTGGAGCAGGTTATGTGATTAGAAGAATTCTAAGACGTGCTATTCGCTACGGATTTACATTTTTAGACACTAAAGAGCCTTTTATTTATAAGATTGTAAATGTTTTAAGCAAACAAATGGGCGAGGCATTTCCTGAACTTAAAGCACAAAAAACTTTATGCGAAAATGTAATTAGGGAAGAGGAGCAATCTTTTTTAAGAACATTAGATCAGGGCTTGATTTTACTGGAAAATATAATTTCAGAAACCAAAGGAAAAACCATTTCAGGGAAAAAAGCTTTCGAGCTTTATGATACTTTTGGTTTTCCAATAGATTTAACCGCTTTGATTCTACGCGAACGCGGATTTGATCTTGATCAAAAAGAATTTGAAGTTCAGTTAAAAAAACAAAAAGATAGGTCTCGTGCGGCAACCCAGGTTACTGCGGGAGACTGGGAAGAAATAAATCCGATAGATGCTGAAGCTTTTGTGGGATACGATCAATTGGAAGCAGAAACTAAAATTGCCCGATACCGAAAAGTGGAAAACAAAAATGGTGCGTTGTTTCAAATCGTGCTAACCCAAACCCCTTTCTATCCAGAAGGCGGTGGACAGGTTGGTGATAAAGGTTTCCTTGAGGATACACATGGTAACAAGGTTGAAATCACCGATACCAAAAAAGAAAATAATTTAATCGTTCATTTTGCGAAGTTCCTGCCTAAAGATCCTAAAGCCGATTTTAAGGCGGTAGTGAATTCAAAAACCCGAGCTACTACAGCGGCAAACCATACGGCTACGCATTTATTACACCAGGCGCTTCGTGAAGTGTTAGGAACTCACGTAGAACAAAAAGGATCTTTGGTAAAAGGTGATTATTTACGTTTTGATTTTTCACATTTCAGCAAAGTTTCTAAAGAGGAACTTAAGCAAATTGAAAAACTGGTGAATCAGCGAATCAACGAGCAATTACCTTTAGAAGAACAACGAAATGTTCCTTTTAAAGAAGCAGTAAATCAGGGTGCTTTGGCACTTTTTGGTGAAAAGTACGGAGATTCGGTTCGCGCTATTCGCTTTGGAGAATCTATGGAGCTTTGCGGCGGAATACACGTGAAAAATACATCAGAAATATGGCATTTTAAAATAACTGCGGAAGCTGCGGTTGCTTCAGGAATTAGAAGAATTGAAGCTATTACGGGAGAAGAGGTAAAAGAATATTTTGCCAATCAGGATGAGGTTTTACAGCAAATTAAAGCCGAATTGAAAAATGCAAAAGATCCTGTAAAAGCAGTGAATACTCTGCAGGAAGAAAATGCAAGTTTAAAAAAGCAGGTGGAAGCTTTATTAAGGGATAAGGCCAAAAATTTAAAAAGCGAATTAAAATCTGAAATTTCAGAAATAAACGGCGTGAATTTCCTTGCTAAAAAAGTAGACCTTGATGCCGGCGGAATAAAAGATTTGGCCTTTCAGTTGGGTGATGAATTTGAGAATTTGTTTTTATTGTTCGGAACTGAGCAAAACGGAAAAGCCCTTTTAAGTTGCTATATATCTAAAGATCTTGCTAAGGAAAAAGATCTGCACGCAGGAAAGATTGTAAAAGAACTTGGTGAATATATCCAGGGCGGTGGCGGTGGCCAACCGTTTTTCGCAACTGCCGGTGGTAAAAAACCGGAAGGAATTGAGGAAGCTTTACAGGAAGCAGCGTCTTATTTAAAATAGAAAAGTCGCACCGGTTTGTTTTTGTAACCCGGTTGAATTGAGAAAATTTATGGAATTCAGGACCAAAATACCTATAAAACAGGCTGAGCCTAAGATAGATTACGAATCTAAGCTTTTTCTCATCGGTTCCTGTTTTGTAGAGAATATTGGTAAAAAACTGGATTTCTATAAACTTCAAAATTTACATAATCCCTTCGGAATTCTATTTCATCCTTTGCCCATTGCAAAGTTTTTTCAGAAAATAACTGAAAATTACACCTATACAGAAAAAGATATTTTTCAGCATCAGGAGCGTTGGCATTGTTTTGAGGCGCATTCTTCCTTAAGTGATCTCAATGCTGAAGTATTGTTGGAAAACCTTAATTCAGCTTTGCAGAATGCCCGCGAGTTTCTTCAGCAAAGTTCACATGTAATAATTACTTTAGGCACTGCCTGGAGTTATTTTCATTTGGAGACTGAGCAAAGCGTTGCGAATTGTCATAAAATTCCGCAGAAATTTTTCAGGAAAGAATTGCAGTCTTCAGAAGAAATTCAGCAATCATTTCAGGGGATTTTGGAAGATTTAAAGCAATTAAATCCTGACATTCAAATCATTTTTACCGTGTCGCCGATTCGGCATATCAAAGACGGATTCGTGGAAAATCAACGTAGCAAAGCTCATTTAATTAGCGCTGTTCATTCTATTTGTGAGAAAAACGATTACACTCATTACTTCCCTTCCTACGAGTTGATGATGGACGAGCTGCGCGATTACCGGTTTTATGCTGAAGATATGCTGCATCCTTCCCGAACAGGTATAAATTATATTTGGAAACGATTTATAGATACCTGGTTTTCAGAAACCTCTTTTTCGGTTCTAAAAGAGGTGGAAAATATTCAAAAGGGTCTTGCACATCGTCCTTTTAATCGCAACTCTGAAGCTCATCTACGTTTTATCGAGAAGCTGAAAGCTCAAATCTCAGCACTTCATAAGCGATATCCCCACCTGGAGTTCGAAAATTAAATTTTTGTAAAAAAATCTTTAATTTAACTTTTCCCTTGACTTAATACTGAAAAATTTTGTACTTTTAATTTAGAATTCGAGATATAAATTGGTGATAACGAAAGGCTGAAAAGTCCGAAAGTTTTGATAAGTATCTTGATTCGTTTTCTAAAATTTGTTGGGGTAGATTTTAGAAATATTAAAAACTTATGGACGGGTGGGGCCGTCCATAAGTGTTTTATAGCATCAATGTTTTCTTCAAAAACTCCTAAATTCACATTCTTTGTACCTTTAGAAAAAATTGATAAATGAGAAATTTCCTTATTGGGGCTATTTTGGTGTTGCTTGTAGTTTTTGGAATTCGCTATTGTGAGAATAGGAATAATGAAAGGGATCAACTGGAAGAAAGTACAGCTCTGCTTCAGCAACAAATTAAAAATGTGGGAAAGCTAGTAGTTACTGAAGGTACTTTCTCTCAGATATATTCTTACAAAGACTCGAAGAAATTCTATCTTGATATTTTTTCAGCAAGAAAAAAGGCGCTAATTGTAGTAAATGCAACGGCAACGGTGGCTTACGATTTAAGTAAACTGCGAACCGAAATTGATGAGGAAAATAAAATTGTTCGCATCACTTATATCCCCGAAGAGGAGATCACAATAAATCCTGAGATAAAATATTACGATGTCACCCAGGATTACCTAAACCAATTTGACGCTGAAGACCACAATAAAATAAGGACCCGTATAGAAAAATCAATCAGGAAAAAAGTGGATTCTTCTTCGTTAAAATCTAATGCCCAAAACAGGCTGATAAGCGAATTGCAAAAGATCTATATTTTAACCAATTCAATGGGTTGGACGCTGCAATACAACGACCAGAATTTTAATGATTCGGAGGAATTACAGGAAATAAAACTCTAATTTCTTCCTAAGTTAAGAGCTAGATTATTTCACTAATTGCGCGTCAATAAGATTTATTCCACCTTCAATTAAATGAGAAATATCGGGTCTTCTCGCTTTCACTTGCTCCAAATGGTTTAAAACTTCTTTGGTTAATTTTTCATCTTTTCCTACTACCAGTTCATAGACTTCTACCGAAAGTAACCAGTCTTTCGCATGGTGTTTCTTTACAAGCTCAAAAGCGGCGTCCAGCGAAAATTTCGCATCTTTTCCCTCTCTGATATTTCTAACCGAAGCGTATAGAGAATTTAATTCTTCCCGCTCTGGGGTATTTTTGCTTTTTATGGTGGTACTGGAAGTTTTATGGGTAATTAAATCGAACGAAAGATTATCGGCCGGGCCGGCAAATGCTGAAATTATTTCTTTTCCAATTGCCATATCATATTTCCCCCATTCGGGTTTAAACAGGATTTCGTCGCCATAGGTTACGCTGCAATCTTTAAGGCTAATCAGAATGATTTTTCCCTGCAGGTTTCTGGTTCCGGTAATGATTTTTCCCTTAACTTTTATCCCGCCTTCAAATTCAAATTCAATCTTTTCGCCTTCATAAATATCATAAGCTCTAAGATCGCGCGGACTCATATCTTCTATCGCGAGATTAATTCCTTTTAAAGATCCAATCGGGGAACCAAATCCGTCTGGATGGTTTTTTACACTGTGGCCAACCAATTCTTTTTCACGATGCGAAAGTGCTGTTTTTCCCGAAGTTTGAATATAGATTGGATTGCCTTCGTATTCAATTACTTTTGAAAAATCTCCCGAAATCTGTAATCCGGTACTTAATTCTATGGTTCCAAGGTTTTTAGAATCAATCAATTTCTGAATTCCTTCCAGGCCACCTTTTCGTAAAGCCATTTTATTGGCAAATTCCTCTAAAACCGAGCTCAAATGAGCAAAATCAGGAGTTACATAAAGTTGAGGTTGGGGTTTGGTAATATCAAATTCCTGCTTGCAGGCTTCTATGGAATATGGAATTTTCTTCACCTTATCTGTCATACACCATGCGCTTTCCCCAATTGATGAAAGCAAACCGGCGCCATAGATCTTAGGGTTTTCCGGGGAGCCTATTAAACCGTATTCAACCGTCCACCAGTGCAGGTTCCTGATTTGTGCCATTTCCGAAAGTTCGCTGGCTTCATTTTGAAGTTTATCAACTTTCTTCTCGGCCGCTACAATTTCTTCTTGCGGCGTGTCTTCAGCTTCTTTAATAATAGAAAGATGCCTTATGGCTTCATATATTTCATAATCCCTTCCGCTGGAAATGGCTTTACAGCCAATCTCCCCAAAACGTCTCAAATATTCCGCATATTCAGGATTGGCAATAATAGGAGCGTGGCCGGCTCCTTCGTGAATAATATCGGGTGCCGGGGTGTATTCTATATGTTCAAGTTGACGAATATCACTGGCAATTACCAAAACATTAAAAGCCTGAAATTCCATAAAAGCAGCCGGTGGGATAAATCCGTCTACAGCCACCGCAGCCCAGCCAATTTCTTTTAAAATTCGGTTCATCCCATACATATTGGGAATGTGGTCTATTGAAATTCCTGTTTGCTTTAAACCATCTAAATAAGATTCGTGTGCGACTTTACTTAAATAATCTACATTTTTACGCATTACATAACGCCAAACCGCGTGATTTACCGGAGTGTAATCATCGTAATTCTGTGGTTTTATATATTGCTGAAGATGGACCGGTAAACGGTCTAAAATCGCGTTAGATTCAATTTTATTAAGCATAAGTGTTATTAACTAAAATTCAACATAAAGATAAGAAATTAAGCTGAAATTCATAAATTCTTAATCAAATGCTCTTAAAATTAAAAATGCCCCTGTTTAAGGAGCATTTTCATTCAAAAAAATCTGTGGGGCAATTAATCGATTTCCGGAGGATACTTTTCAAGTATCTCCTGAACAATTTCGTTTATTCTTTTCTGTTTCTTATCAACATCTTTGGCCAGGGCGGCGGTGCCCATTCCCTGCCAAACCAATTCTTTCCCGTCTGCATCTATTAAATCTATATAAAGGGTGCCATCGCTGGTGCGGTTTACGGTATTAAAGCCTGATCCCCAATACCATGGGTGCCATCCCCAGCCGTATCCCCAGCCCATCATATTGTTCTGGTAAATATTAATGTTTTCAGTCGTTTTTGTAAAAATGCTTATTAAAAGATCCGGGTCATCAGACTTTGTAAAACCTTTACGTTCCATTTCACTTTCTATAGCACGGAGAATTCGTTTTTTATCGAGATCAGAGATTTCGGCTTTATCTATTCCTGGTTTAAAAAACGCATAACTTTGGTATTGGTTAAAATCCACTTCTCTATCGTAATCGGAAGCAACTCTTACACTACTGCAGGAAGTTACCAAAACAGCCAGCAGAAGTAAGACCGGTGTAATTTTTAAGACTTTCATAAAATAATAGTTTTAGATGTTAGTGTCGAAGAGAGCCGGATCTACCAGATTCGGGATAGTTACTTTTAGCTTTGGTTCCATTCGCATAGCCCTTTTTGCAGCGAAGACTGCTTCTTTATTCCGGGCCCAGCTTCGGCGGGCAATTCCATTGTTAACATCCCAGAAAAGCATAGATTTTAAACGCTCTTCCGATGCTTTATTTCCTTCAAGAATCATACCAAATCCACCGTTAATAACCTCGCCCCAGCCTACGCCGCCGCCATTATGGATGCTCACCCAGGTAGCTCCTCTAAAACTATCTCCGATAACATTTTGTATGGCCATATCGGCTGTGAACTGTGATCCATCATATATATTTGAAGTTTCACGATAGGGGGAATCTGTCTCTGAAACATCGTGGTGATCCCTTCCTAAAACCACCGGACCAATTTCGCCTTTTCCAATAGCATCATTAAAGGCTTTGGCGATTTTTATGCGGCCTTCGGCATCAGCATAGAGAATCCTGGCTTTAGAACCCACGACCAGTTTATTCTCACGAGCGCCCTTAATCCACTTAATGTTATCGGCCATTTGTTGCTGAATTTCCTCTGGGGAATTTCTTTTAAGTTCCTCTAAAACTTCAGTGGCGATGTTATCGGTTTTATCCAGATCTTCTTCTTTTCCTGAAGCACACACCCATCTAAAAGGTCCAAAACCATAATCAAAACACATAGGTCCTATAATATCCTGAACGTAGCTTGGGTATTTAAAATCTTTGCCGTTTTCAGCAAAAATATCGGCACCGGCACGGGAGGCTTCCAGTAAAAATGCATTGCCGTAATCAAAGAAATAAGTGCCTTTGGCGGTGTGTTTGTTAATTGCTGCAGTTTGTCTTTTTAAACTTTCCTGAACTTTTTCTTTGAATTGCTCAGGTTCTTCAGCCATCATTTTGTTGGCTTCTTCTAAACTTAAGCCCACGGGATAATAACCACCGGCCCAGGGATTATGTAGCGAAGTCTGGTCACTGCCTAAATCGATATAAATATTCTCTTTATCAAAATATTCCCAAACGTCAACGATGTTTCCCTGAAAAGCGATGGAAACTACCTCCTTATTTGCTTTGGCTTTTTTAACCCTTTTTGCGAGTACAGCAAGATCTTCAATAACTTCATCTACCCAACCCTGGCTGTGGCGGGTTTGAGTGGCTTTTGGGTTTACCTCGGCACAAACGGTAATACAACCGGCTATATTCCCGGCTTTAGGCTGAGCACCGCTCATTCCTCCAAGGCCGGAGGTTACAAATAATTTTCCTTCCAGACCTTCGCCCGATTTAGCTATTTTTCTTCCGGCGTTTAGAACCGTAATAGTTGTACCGTGAACAATTCCCTGCGGGCCAATATACATATAGCTTCCGGCAGTCATTTGTCCATATTGGGTTACGCCCAGTGCATTGAATTTCTCCCAGTCATCGGGTTTGGAATAGTTCGGGATCATCATCCCGTTAGTAACGACTACCCGGGGTGCGTTTTCGTGGGATGGGAACAAACCCATAGGATGCCCGGAATACATCACTAAAGTCTGGTCGTTTTCCATTTCAGATAAATACTGCATGGTAAGGAGATATTGTGCCCAATTTTGAAAAACCGCACCGTTCCCACCGTAAGTGATCAGTTCATCTGGATGCTGCGCCACTTTGGGATCCAGATTGTTTTGAATCATTAACATAATCCCTTTCGTCTGTATGCTTTTTCCAGGATATTCTTCAATATTTCGGGCGTATAGCTTATAATCGGGTTTCAAGCGGTACATATAGATTCTCCCGAATTTTTCCAGTTCTTCTTTAAATTCAGGTAAAAGTTCTTTATGATGCTTTTCTTCAAAATAACGCAGGGCGTTTTGAAGCGCTAATTGTTTTTCTTCTGTACTTAAAAGATCCTTGCGTTTTGGTGCGTGATTCACCGAAGTATTGTATTCTTTTTTTGCTGGAAGTTCACTGGGAATTCCCTGTACTATTTTCGCTTTAAAGTCCATCTAATTTTTGTTTGCAATAGGTTTCAATAATATGAAGAAATGTTAAATCACGAAGTTTTAAATTTCATTTTCTTTAAATTTAGGCTCTTTTAAAGATTTAAATTATGAAATACCTTATAATTCTTTTCGCTGTTTTTTGTTTTGTATCCTGTAAAAATGAAGTAAAAACTTCAGAAACAACTTCAGAAACAACTTCAGTAGAAAATACAAAAGAAAATATGAAATCAACCTCTGTGGATTCACATAACTCTCAGAATTCCTTGGATTGGTCTGGCGTTTATGAAGGTGTGTTGCCTTGTGAAGATTGTGAGGGGATAGAAACCAGTATTGAGTTAAATAAAAATTTGGATTATGTGCTTTCACAGCATTTTTTGGGAAAACCAGAGGCTGAAGAAAATAACCTTAACGAAACCGGTAAATTTGAGTGGAATAAGGAGGGGAATACCATTAGCCTGGGAGAACGACAAAAACTCTATTTTAAGGTGAGTGAAAATTACTTGCTGCAGGTTTTTAAAGACGAATCTAAAGTAATGGGGGATTCTGCCATGAAATACAGGCTTACTAAAACCAATACTTTATAAATGTTTACCGGTTTTTTTATCAAAACCGTATGGGCAGTGACGGCAACCGCTTTCACAACAATAGCCTCTTTTTAGATGATATTGCTCGGTGAAGCAGCGATAGCCTTCAGGCGTGGTGTAGTAATCGCCTTCTTCCAGCGGAATTCTTTTTTTGAAAAAACTCATACCGCAAAAATACAATTTCTTAACTTCCACACGTGATTCTAATCGTTAACAAATATCTCCTGGGGAAATCATTTAAAGGCGTGAGTTTATGGCCTTTTGTGATCCTTAAAAACAGAGACCTAAAAGAGGATGTTAACTTTATTAATCATGAAAAAATTCATCTTAGGCAACAAATTGAGTTGCTCATTATTCCTTTTTACATTTGGTATTTAACTGAATACCTGCTGCGTTTAATTTATTATAAAAACAGGTTTCTGGCTTATAAAAATATAAGTTTTGAGCGCGAGGCTTACAGCCAGGAAATGAAAGAAGATTATTTGCAGGAACGCAAATTCTGGGCATTTCTTCAGTTTGTTTAGGTGGCTCATAGCAGAATCCTGATATTTGCAGTATGCCGAATTTTCCCAAATTTTTTAATGAAATTTATTCTGAAAATCAGTTTGTTACTGAATTTTCAAACGGAATTTCTTTACATATGAAACGTGAAGATTTATTGCATCCTGAAGTTTCGGGCAATAAATTCAGGAAATTAAAATATAATATCGCTGAAGCATTGGAACAGAATAAGGAAACGCTGTTGACTTTCGGAGGAGCTTTTTCCAATCATATTGCAGCCAGCGCAGCAGCTGGGAAGCTTTCTGGTTTAAAAACCATTGGAATTATAAGGGGTGATGAATTAGGTGAAAACCTTGGAAAAACCCTAACCCAAAATCCAACGCTGGGATTCGCTGATTCCTGCGGAATGCAATTAAAGTTTGTTTCCAGAAGTGATTATAGAGAAAAAGAAAGCACGGAATTTCAGCAAGAATTAAGAAAAGAATTGGGAGAGTTTTACCTGGTTCCTGAAGGCGGCACCAATCCATTGGCGGTAAAAGGTTGTCAGGAGATTTTAACTAAAAATGACAGGGAATTCAATTTTATAGCAGCTTCAGTAGGAACCGGTGGGACGCTTTCGGGTTTGATCAATGCTTCGGCTGAAAATCAGAAAATTCTTGGTTTTCCGGCCTTAAAAGGGGATTTTCTTTCCGAAGAAATCAAGAAATACAGTTCTAAAGATAACTGGGAATTAATAATAAACTATCATTTTGGCGGTTATGCTAAGGTAGATTCGGAATTGATAAATTTTATTAATAATTTCAAAAAAAAATATCAAATTCAATTAGATCCGGTATATACGGGAAAGTTAGTTTTTGGTATTTTTGACCTCATAAAAGGTGGTTACTTCCCTTCTGGAAGTAAGATCCTGGCAATTCATACTGGAGGTTTACAGGGAATTTCGGGAATGAACGCACTTTTAGAAAAGAAAAAATTGCCTTTAATTAATAAGTAATATGAATCTCAACCGGTTTTTAGTTTTAATGTTTTTGGCAGTTTTCGTTATTTCCTGCGGAAGCAAGAAAAAAGTGGTTACCACTAAAAAGGGCTCAAATAATAGCAGTGTTTTTGCTGAATCTACAGAAAATCGGAAGATTGAAGGAGTAAAACCTCTGGACGGAGAACCAATCTTACCACCGGTAAATCCGCGAATTTATACTGTAGAAGATTACATAAGGGATTTTGCTGCTGTCGCTATGGAAGAAATGCGACTTTATAATATTCCTGCGAGCATAACCCTGGCGCAGGGAATTTTAGAATCTGGTGGAGGCAAGGGAGATCTCACTATGCGTGCTAATAACCATTTTGGAATTAAATGTCACGATTGGAAAGGTGGACGTGTGTATCACGACGATGATGCCCGCGGTGAATGTTTTAGAAAATATAAAGATGCACGTTATTCCTATCGTGATCATTCTCTTTTTTTAACTGAAAGAAAACGCTATGCAGAACTTTTTGATCTAGATAAAGACGATTATAAAGGATGGGCTCGAGGTTTGCGAAAAGCGGGCTACGCAACTGATAGGCGGTATCCCGATAAATTAATTAGTTTAATAGAGCGGTACCGGCTTTATCAATTTGATGGAAATGTTCTAAAACGGCCTTCGCCAAGTTATACCCACACCCCGGAATCTCCGGAGTCGGTTAATTACAGGGTTAAGAAAGGTGATACTTTATATGGAATTGCAAAACAGCACAATACCACTGTAGAAGAATTACAGCGATTTAATAATTTAAGAGATACTAATATTTCCGTCGGGCAAATGTTGGTAATTATCTCTTCAGAATAAAAATTTATGATCTATAAAAGAAGTAGCGAATTGTTCGCTTCGGCACAAAAAGTAATTCCCGGCGGCGTGAACTCCCCGGTAAGAGCCTTTAAGGCGGTGGGTGGAGAGCCCATTTTTATTAAAAGAGCCGAAGGAGCCTATTTGTATGATGAAGACGGAAATAAATTAATAGACTATATAAACTCGTGGGGACCATTAATCCTGGGGCACGCTCATAAACCAGTAATTGATGCGGTAATTGATATCGCCAAAAAAGGAACTTCTTTTGGAACACCTACTGAAATTGAAACCAAAATCGCGGAATTAGCGGTGAAAATGGTTCCAAATATTGATAAAATTAGAATGGTAAATTCGGGTACCGAAGCTACTATGAGTGCGGTTAGGCTTGCGCGTGGGTTTACCGGGAAGGAAAAGATCATTAAATTTGCCGGTTGTTATCACGGGCATAGCGATTCTTTCTTAATCCAGGCCGGTAGCGGCGCGATAACTTTTGGTACGCCAAATAGCCCCGGAGTTACGAAGGGCACAGCAAAAGATACACTGCTCGCAAAATATAACGATCTTGGAAACGTAAAGTCTTTAATTGAAGCCAATAAAGGGGAAATTTCCTGTATGATTATAGAACCGGTGCCCGGAAATATGGGATGTATTCCGCCAAATAAAGGCTTTTTAGAAGGTTTGCGCCAACTTTGTGATCAACACGATATTTTACTGGTTTTTGATGAGGTTATGAGCGGCTTTAGACTTGCTCCCGGAGGTGCGCAGGAGCGACTGGGAGTGAATGCCGATATTGCTTGCTTCGGAAAAGTTATTGGTGGTGGTTTACCTGTTGGTGCTTTTGCGGCGAGAAATGAAATTATGGATTACCTGGCTCCCGTTGGCCCGGTTTACCAGGCGGGAACTTTAAGCGGAAACCCCCTGGCAATGGCCGCCGGACTTGCGATGTTAACCGAGTTAGATAATGACCGAAGTATTTTTGATAGTATAGACAAGAAGACCGAATATCTTCATGAAGGGATAGAAAAGGTACTGACTGGAAATAAAGTAGCTCACACCATAAACCGTGTAGGTTCTATGATTTCCATTCATTTTGGAGAAGAGCCGGTGGTAGATTTTGAATCTGCGGCTAAGTCGGCTCGAAATGGGATCTTCAATAAATTTTTCCACGGAATGCTGGACAACGGAATTTACATCGCGCCAAGTGCTTTTGAAACCTGGTTTATAAGCGATGCTCTTTCTTACGAAGATCTTGATACTACCATTGAAGCGGTTGATAAAGTTGCTAAAACACTTTAGTTTAAGAACCTTCACAGGTTTTCAAAACCTCTGAGGTTCTCTTTAACGTCATCCTGATTTCTATTTCAGGATCTAACCTGTTTTTAATTCTATCATCTTAGATCCTGAAACCAGTTCAGGATGACGATTTCAAGAATATTCAAATAGCTCCTCCCCTTATTTTCAAGGGGAGGTGGCCGCAGGCCGGAGGGGTTCTTCTTTTGAAATGTTCTATTCTAATTTAAAATATAGCGTTTTCAACCATCCATTTTTCAGCAAAAGCTGAATTCATTCCCTTCTTGGAAAGGAGGAGGCCATTTAATATTAAGAATGGTTCATCCTCAGCAACTCCTCTACATAATCGCGGGAATTAGAAAGTCTTGGGATTTTATGTTGTCCGCCTAATTTGTCATTTTTCTTCAGCCAATCGTAAAAAAGTCTTTCTCTTGCCTGGTGTATTTTAGGCATATTTAGTGTCATGTTATTATAACGTTTTGCTTCATAATCACTGTTGACCTGTTGCAGGGCCAAATCAAGCTCATATTTAAATTTCTCAAAATCCCTTGGCGGATTTTTAAATTCAATGATCCACTCGTGTGCGCCCTTTTCTTTTCCTTCCATAAAAATAGGTGCAGCGGTATAATCTACAATTTCGCAATTGGTTACCAAAGAAGTCTTTTTTAAGGCTGCTTCAGCATTTTCTATAATTAATTCTTCCCCGAATGCGTTAATATGATGCTTGGTCCTGCCGGTAACTTTTATGCGATACGGACTAATAGAAGTAAACTTAACGGTGTCGCCTATTTTATAGCGCCATAGACCCGCATTTGTTGTAATTACCACAGCATAATTCTTTCCGGTTTCCACTTCGGCCAGGGGTATGGCTTTCTCATTTTCGCTTCCGTAGCTATCCATAGGAATAAACTCATAGTAAATGCCATAATCAAGCATCAGCAAAAGTTCTTTGGAATCGTTCTGGTCCTGGCAGGCAAAAAAACCTTCCGAAGCATTATAGATTTCATAAAACCTAAAATCTTCTTTGGGTAGGATCTTTTGATATTGCGGTGCGTAGGGGTCAAAGCTTACTCCTCCGTGAAAATAAACTTCTAAATTAGGCCAAACCTCAAACAAATTATCCTTGCCGGTAGTTTCTAAAATATTATTTAATAAAACCAACATCCAACTGGGTACACCGGCAAGACTGGTCACATTTTCTTTAATAGTTTCGTTTACAATCGCCTGCATTTTCACTTCCCAATCGTTCATCAGGGAAACTTCGTTGCTGGGGGTGCTACTAAATTCTGCCCAAAAAGGCATATTCGCAATTAGAATAGCAGATAAATCGCCGTAAGCTGTGCCATTGTTTTTGTAAATTTCTTTACTGCCGCCTAACCTTAAACTTTTTCCATTAAAAAGCTGTGACTGGGGGTTATTATTCAAATACATACAAAGAAGGTCTTTACCCGCGTTGTAATGACAATGCTCAAGGGAATCTTCACTTACCGGGATAAATTTACTCTTTGCACTGGTGGTACCGCTGGACTTGGCGAACCATTTTATGGGTGTTGGCCAAAAAATATTGTTTTCGCCCTGCCGGCTACGTTCAATACAGGCCTCATAATCTTCATATTTTTGAATAGGCACCCGCCTCGCAAATTCACTATGGGTTTTAATCTCTGAAAAACTATACTTCTTGCCAATTTCGGTGTTTTTTGCTTTTGAAAGCAAATGTCTAAGCAATTCGTGCTGAACTTCGTGAGGGTATTTTATGAACAACTCCATTTGATGAATTCGCTTCTTGAGGAACCACGAAGCAATGGAGTTTACTAATGGAATTGGCATTATTCTTTATATCTTTATCGCTGACAATGCTTCAGCTGGTTGGCTGGCTAAAATTAATTTAAACTTCGAAGCTTGCAAATCAACT
>JAGXIG010000062.1 GCA_024635815.1 Salegentibacter sp. | reverse complement strand
TAGGGCATGGACATATAAAAATTCCGTATCCAGCTTATCTACTTCAATATAGATTTCATCTTCGTCTTCATTATAATGAAAATTGAAAAAGCCTTCATATTCCTGAAGATTTTCTTTTTCGGAAAGAAATTGAGCTGTTCCTGGAACTGAGAAACTGACTAACAGTAAAATAAGTAAAAATCGCTTCATTTACGTGGTTTTATGGGATGTCTAAAACTATAAAAATATCGTTAAATACTTTCCTGTCGCAGTCTTAAATTCTATTTTTACCTTATAAAATTTAGTATATGATCACAACTGAGCAGATCAAAGATCTCAGAGAGCGCCTTGGTGCGTTAAGGAGGTATCTTTGACATTGATGCCAAAAAAATAGAAATCTCCAATCAGGAAGAAAAAACTTTTGCTCCAGATTTTTGGGATGATCCCAAAAAAGCTGAGGCACTAATGCGTGAACTTAATGCTGAAAAACAATGGGTAGACGAGTTTGAAAAAGGGCAAACCCTGGTGGAGGACCTCGAGGTGCTTTATGAATTTTATAAAGAAGACGAGGCTACGCAGGAAGATGTGGAAGAAAAGCACAAGCAGGCCTTAGACCTTATAGAAGACCTTGAATTTAAAAATATGCTTTCTGAAGAAGGCGATAAATTAAGTGCAGTATTACAAATTACGGCAGGCGCCGGTGGCACCGAAAGTTGCGATTGGGCAGAGATGCTTATGCGTATGTACCTGATGTGGGCCGAAAAGCGAAAGTTCAAAATAAAGGAACTGAATTACCAGGCCGGTGATGTTGCCGGTATTAAAACAGTAACGCTTGAAATTGAAGGCGAATTTGCTTTTGGCTGGTTAAAAGGTGAAAATGGCGTACACAGGTTGGTACGAATTTCCCCATTTGACAGTAACGCAAAAAGGCACACCTCGTTTGCTTCGGTTTATGTTTATCCGTTAGCCGATGATTCTATAGAAATTGATATCAATCCTTCTGAAATTTCCTGGGAAACAATGCGATCTTCGGGCGCCGGAGGACAAAATGTAAATAAGGTAGAAACCGCGGTTAGGTTGCGCCACGCCCCTACGGGAATAGTTGTTGAAAATTCTGAAACACGCTCTCAGCTGGAAAACAAAACCAAGGCAATGCAGCTTTTAAAAAGTCAGTTGTATGAAATTGAACTTCAGAAGCAACAAGCACAGCGCAGAGAAATTGAAGACTCTAAGATGAAAATTGAATGGGGTTCGCAAATTAGGAATTATGTAATGCATCCTTACAAACTAGTTAAAGATGTGCGAACCGCAGAAGAAACCGGAAATGTAGATGCCGTAATGAATGGAGATATAGATATGTTCCTGAAAGCTTTTTTAATGATGATGGGACAACGGCAGGAAGATTGATAAGTATATGCCGATATATTTTAGATTTAAAATTTATTGTTTATTTTAAAGTAGCCAAAACCAAAAAATAATGATTACTGTTTACCACAATGCCAGATGTAAAAAATCAAGGGAAGGACTAGAATTAGTTAAAAATTCAGGAAAAGATTATCAAGTAAGAGAATATTTAAAGGACCCACTCTCTGAAAAGGAATTGCGACAAATTCTGGATAAACTAAGTTTTTATCCTATGCAGTTAATTAGAACCAACGAAAAGATCTGGAAGGAAGAATATAAAAATAAAGATCTTAGTGATAAAGAGCTGATTACTGTCATGGTAAAAAACCCAAAATTAATTGAACGGCCCATTGTAGAAACTAACAATACTGCAGTGGTAGGACGCCCAGGCTCTAAAATAGAAGATTTATTACATTAAATGTTCTGGTAAACCAAACCAATAAAAAATGAAGACTCAACATAAAATAGCTATAATTGGTGCCGCCGGATTTTTGGTGGCCGGATTTATATTTTCTCAATTTTACCTTCACCAAAAAAGTAGGAAGGAACTACTTGAGATTGCTCGTGAATTAGCCTATACGTGGAAAAAAGAATTAGAACTTGATTTTGAGCAAACCGGCAAGCTGGAAGATCTGATTATTGAATATACGCTTAAGAAAAATGAAATTATTAGTACCACGGCCTTAACTGAAGATGAAATTATTTTTAAACTAAAATCAATTCAGAAAGCAGAACATAAAAAACTACAAAAATTTATGACCGATAGGCAGTTTCAAAAATATCTTGAATTAAATAAAAAAATTAGTCGCAAGTCTTAAGTATTGATGCACAGAGATAAAGTTATTTTTAACATTTAAAAACCTTATTTAACGCGACTTTAACCGAATTCGCATTAAACCTTCCTTTAAAATTGGGGTCATACAATAAAAATTTTCTATGACCACCAAAATGTTGAGTACGCTCAGTGTAGCGTTTTTTCTTTTTTTCAGCCTTAGCGGCTACGCCCAATCGGGACCCCATAAAATTACCGGAAAAGTAATGGATTTAGAGATGGATGCTCCCCTTGAATTCGCAACCGTTTCTGTAGTGAACGCCAGTGATCCGGCAGATGTTACAGGAGTAGTAACAGGTTCGCGGGGAAATTTCTCTGTAGAAGTACCGGAAGGCACCTATAATATTATTGTTGAATTTATCTCTTACGAAACCAAAAGATTCAATGACCGAAATATTGATTCAGACCTTAATTTAGGAACCATTCCATTGGGGCTGGATTCAGATAACCTTGACGAGGTTTTAGTTCAGGCTGAAACTACCCAGGTTAGCGTTCAACTGGATAAGAAGATCTATAACATAGGAAAAGACCTTACCACCGCCGGAGGTACGGTAAGTGATGCCCTTAATAATGTTCCGTCGGTTTCTGTAGATGTTGAAGGTGGAATTAGCCTTAGGGGAAACCAAAATGTTAGAATCCTTATTAACGGAAAACCTTCAGCTATGGCAGGGTTTGGAGATACAAATGTATTGAGCAACCTACCCGCTGAAGCAATTGAACGTGTAGAAGTGATTACTTCTCCGTCTGCACGTTATGATGCAGAAGGTACCGCTGGCATCATAAACATTATTTTAAGACAAAAAGAAACTTTAGGTTTTAATGGTTCACTAAACCTGAACGTTGGGCATCCAGACAACGCAGGTCTTTCAGCCAACTTAAATTATAGAACCGATGATTACAACCTATTTAGCAACATTGGATGGCGTTATTTTGATGCTCCTCAGAATAGTTTCAGTGACACAGAATATTTAAGACGTTTTAATGATGATGGTGAACTTGTTCCACCAGAATTCAATAGAATTCGAGAAGATAGGGAAGTACAACGATTAAACCGAAATTATAATGCGAATGTAGGGATGGAATACTTCCTAAACGAACAATCTTCTATTACCGCAAGCATTTTCTACCGTTACGGGGAAGATGAAGATAAGTCCCTTAATAACAGTGATAGATTTAGGAGCGGGGATCTTGTGGAAACAACACTTAGGCGTGAGTTACAAAGCGAAGAAGATAATAGTTACCAAATCGCTTTAAATTATATAAACCGATTTAATGAAGAAGGCCACGAGATTACGGCCGATTTTCAGTATGAAAATGACGCCGAGGTTCAGAATACTTTTATAACCGAAGATTATGTTTCCTCAAATGAAGCTAATCCCACTCCTTTTCAGAGAGAAGAAGTTTACACAGAAGAAGATCAAAAGGAATATTTATTTCAGGCTGATTATGTACTACCTTTAGGAGAAGATGCAAGGTTTGAAGCGGGTTATCGTGGTAATTTTGAAAATGAGATTACAGATTATCGTTTACAACAGGAAGATCTTGCCACAGGAAATCTAGTAACTAACGATACACTTACAAATGTATTTGATTATTCTGAAAACGTAAATGCTCTTTATTCCCAATACGGAACCAAAATAGGAAAGTTCTCTTTCCTTTTAGGACTTCGTCTGGAAAATACACAACTTAAGGGTGATATAGATTCAAGGCTAAGTGATGAAGAATTGGTTGAAGCTTATGGCTTTCCTATTCAAACTGAATTTGATAATAATTACCTGGGGCTTTTTCCAACGGTTAATTTAATTTACGAATTAGAAAGTGATGGTGGCCAGGAAGAAAATATAACCTTAGGGTATAACAGGAGGATTAACCGTCCCCGGGGTTGGTATATTAATCCATTTCCATCGCGTTCAAGTCGTACCAATGTATTTCAGGGGAATCCCAACTTACAACCGGCTTTTGCCAGCGCCTTTGATCTTGGTTATTTAAAACGTTGGGATAAACTAACCCTTACTTCTTCGGTATATTATCAGCACGAAACCGATTCTTTTGAGCGTGTTGAAGAAAACACCGGGCAGGAAACTACAGATGGTATAGATATCATTAGAACAATTCCTATTAATCTTGCTACTAACAAAAGAACAGGTGCCGAGCTTGGAATTCTTTACAACCCGGCAGATTGGTTAAGATTAAACAGTAGTTTTAACTTCTTCCAGTTTGAAACCGAAGGAGAATTTAATGAGGTAGATTACGGTGCAAAAAATACCAGCTGGTTCGCAAGGTTTAGTTCTAAAGTAGAACTTCCGGGGGCTATTGACTGGCAAACCAACGCTTTTTATCGTGGTCCGCAAGAAAATGCACAAACCAAAAACAAAGGAATATTTTCTATGGATCTTGCCTTTAGTAAGGAAATCCTGAATGAGACTGTAACACTCTCTTTAAACGTTAGGGATTTATTGAATTCCAGAAAGAGAAGATCTTTAACTACTACCGAATTCTTTAACCGTGAAAGTGAATTTCAATGGAGACAACGTCAAATCACCTTTTCTGTGATTTACAGATTCAATCAGCAAAAACGGGAACAGAGACGTAACGGCGAAGGCGAAGATTTTGATGATCCAGGATTTGAAGGATAAATCCTAAACTAAAAAACCGGCTATCTAACTGCCGGTTTTTTTGTTTTCTTTAAAAAAAAGCATAAAAAAGAGGCTGTCTAAAAACTATTTAGATGGCCTTTTTTTATTGATAAAATTTCCTGTTAGAAGAAGAACTTCTTTTTTTTGTTAATATTCTTACTGATAAAAAATGACAGAGAGAGCCCTCTCCTAGGCTATACTGAAC
>JAGXIG010000061.1 GCA_024635815.1 Salegentibacter sp. | reverse complement strand
TTAAACTGGCTTGGCCGTTTTCATCGAGGTTAAGCACGACATTTTCACTGCATTGAAATTCCCCTGAAGCCTCTCCTACAACTTCTACCATGGTTTCGCAGGAATCCATGTTCCCAGCTTCGTCCCGAACGGTTAAAGTTACCGAAACCTCCCCGATATCGGTGGTGGTAAAATTGGTCTGACTTAAAGTTATATCAGCAATCCCGCAATTATCGGTTGAATTGTTGTTCAAATCTTCGGGCTCTATATTGGCATTACCGTTCTCGTCTAAATTCACTACATAGCCAGAAATACAGGAAGCCACCGGCACTTCCGTATCTACAAGGTTTACCATAAAATAGCAATCGTCTGTTTCGCCATCGAGGCTGGCGGTAAGTTTTATTTGGGTATTTTCGGTAATTACTGTGCCTTCGGCCGGTGTTTGGGTTACCTCTGCATCTTGAAAATTAACTTCGCCCGAATCGGTATAATCAGGTAGAGTAAAACTGCAATCTTCATCGGGAGTTAGGTTTTGATCTATCTGGCAGGAGATATTTAGAACATCGGATTCGGTTAGTTCCAGCTCAAAACTACAATTGGCTTCCAATTCCCCAGAATCTACTGCAAAAAGATTTACCGTGGTGCTTTCGTAAATAATTTCCCCGGCTTCGGGTTCCTGCCTAAAACTGGCTTCCCCACAGTTATCAAAAAAATTGGCCATATTTTCATAATCGGGAACTTCAAAACCTGTATCTGGACTAAAATTTTCTACCTGATTCTCGGGGCAGGAAATTGTTGGTGGAATAAGGTCTACCAGATTTGCTGAAAAAGAACATTCTCCTACCAGTTCACCAGTTGCTTCGTCCCTTATTTCAATAGTAATAAAATAGGTTTCCTCGGTAAGCTGCTCCAGAGTTTGGGTGAAATCTGGGGTAAAGTTTTCGGCTTCTATGAGATAAGAATAATCGGGAACATCAATTTCACAATTTTCATCCAAACTAATATCGGGGATTTCTGCTTCCGGAGGACAGGTGTAATCGGGCTCGGGGGGTGTTCCTTCCCTTTGCACCCGCACAATAAAACTACAAGTCTCTGTATTTCCTCCTACTTCATCGGTTGCCGTAAATGTTACTGTTGTAGTGCCTTCGGTAAAGAATTCTCCAGATTTTGGGCCATTGGTTTGCTCTATATCAATTGCTCCACATCCACCGATTACTTCAGGATTATCAAATTCAAAAATGGTGGAATCTTCTGAATTCGGTATTTCAATTACATGGGTACCTTCGTAAGGACAGCTAATACTTAAATCATTGGCCTGATTAATTACATCCAGTTGAAAATCACAGGAGCTATTTTCACCATTTAAAGTTGCGGTTAGTTCTATGGTTTCACTTGAGTTCACTAAAGTTCCCGGCTCGGGGCTTTGAGTAACTACAGCGCCCTCGGTATGATCTGCCATTTCGGTATAATCAGGAAGTTCTATTTCACAATTGCCTTCAAGATCTAAAGTTTGTGAACTGGGACAGTCAATACTTAAATCTTCCTGAATATTTAAAATTACTTCAAATTCACATTCTTTTGTAATGCCCCTATCATCTACAATGCTTAAAGTTACAGTAGTATTTTGATCAATTTCGGTTCCTAATGGTGGACTTTGGGTAATATTCGCTTCACCGCAATTATTTTCAACATCAGCTAAATTCGTATAATCCCGTAAATCAAAAGTTCCATCTGAATCAGCGTCCTCCTGTTGATCTTCAGGACAGGAAATTGCTAATTCTGAGCGCTCGTTGGTAGTTTCAACAATAAAAGTGCATTCTCGTGTTTCACCATCTAGTTCTGCCGTTAAAGTAATTTCTGTATTTTCTGTTATAAAAGTTCCTGCCTCTGGCAATTGCGAAATATTTGCTCCCAAAGTGAAGTCAGCATCATCGGTATAATCTGGAAGTTCAAATTCACAATTACCTTGAAAATCTTCAGTTTGAGTACCGGGACAATCTATGAAAAGTTCTTCATCCTCTTCAACCACCAACTCAAAAGTACAAGCTTCAGACACATTACCTGCTTCATCGGTTGCAGTAATAGTAACCGTTGTATTTTGGGTTATGATTTCTCCCTCTTCAGGTATTTGTGTGAATATTAGATTTTCTACACCACAATTATCGGTAAAACTTACTTCTCCATTATCAATATAGTCTGGAATAACAAAACCACTTGTCACTGTTTTATCATCTTCAACACAAATATCTCCAACCGGTTTAGTTTGATCCCAGGTTGCTATAAAAGTATTTCCGCTGTTAGGAGTCTGCTCACAATCTGCATTTTCCCCTGTATTTTCTACAATTTTAATTTCTGCTGGAATACATTCATTTGCAATTTCTAAGTTAGCAGTAAAGGAATTAGGGAGGCGATTGTAAAATTCAATATCAAAATCTAATGATATATCTGGTATTGGAAAACCGAAAACTTCCCTAATTTCCCCTTCAAAGTATGCATTCAGAACTAATAATTTACCACAAGGATCTAGAGCTAGATCTACAGGTAAATCTACATTATTTGAAATTGAAGTAACATAACTTCTAGACTCATTGAACACTTTTATATTATATTCATCATTTTCGATTCCCTCAACTATATCTGGAAAAACATCTAATAAATCTTCCGGATTTTGTTGTGCTAGTAAAAATTGACCTATACTAATTTCTTCTCCTAAATCGGCTATATAGATAAATCCTGAATTGTTGTCTATTACAATACTCCCTGGTGACCCTAAATTATCATCTGCTCCTTCTATGATATCAATGAAATTCTGATTTAAGTCAAATACTAAAACTCTGCCATTGTCACCTCCTGCATCACTGACATAGACATTGAAATTATCATCTACAGCAATTCTGTATGGATTATTAAATTCATATCCATTATCGCCAATAAATCTGATATAATCACCATTTGAATAGTAAATCTTTACCGAATATCTATCAAATTCATCTTGTGAGGGTCCGTTATAAGCATCTGTAACATATAAGTTATCTTGAGAATCAAATGTCAATCCTATTGGACCATAAAAATTATCCTCACTGCTTCCAGCATTTCCATTTCCAATCGTTCTATTCGGTAAAAAAATTCCTCCTGGTGAATAAACTTTTATTTGTCGAGCCTGACCATTATCAGCAACATATAAATAGTCTTCACTATCAAATGCAATATCTAGCGGGCTTTCTAAATCATCTCCGTTATTAAAGATGGTTTTATTTCCGTCTAAATCATATTTAATAATTCCATTTCCAAAAGTTAAAACGAAGACTTCTCCATTGCTATTAGTTGCTACGGAAATTACTACTCTATCTGTCTTAGCTTCAATACCTTGCGCATCTGCTAGGGTTACATCAAAATTATCAACATCATAACTTTCTATCCAGTCAAAATTAGGAGTTTCTACAGAAAAATCAGAAAGTGTTCCATTATCCACATTAATATCAGTTTCCTCAAAACCATTAATTGGTTCGTCAAATTCAAAAGTTAAAGGGATAGTTTGTTGCTGGGTGAAAATAGGGCCTTCTTCCCCATCACTGGAAATTGTCAATCCCTGCCCAAACCCAATAAAAAAATTCAGTAAAAAAAAGAGAAAAAAAAGCGCCGTAGTGGTCCTAAGCGGCTGTAACCGAAAAGTATAACCGGGGTGTGTAAAGTAACTTTGCTTCATAGCCGGATTTTAGCGCCTCCGGCAGTAAAGATAAATATTGTGGCGTTAAAGATTTAAAAATTACGTTAATTATAAGGTTTTCCGTAATTTAAAAGTGGGCATAAAAATGCCTGGCCAGATATGGGCCGGTAGATTTTTGTTAAAAAGTCCGGGTAGGAAAACAATCCTATTACAGTTAGCACCGCAACAGGATTATTCCCGGAAACTGAAAATTACCTCGCTTTATGCTTCGGCATTTTCGCTGTTCTTCACCACTAATCTAAATCCTTCTCCGTGAATGTTTAAAATCTCAACATTCTCGTCTTTCTTAAGGTATTTACGCAGTTTGGCAATATATACATCCATACTTCTGGACGTAAAATAGTTGTCGTCTCTCCAAATCTTGGTAAGCGCCAGTTCTCTTGGCATCAAATCGTTTTCATGCAATGCAAGCAAACGCAATAATTCGTTTTCTTTTGGAGAAAGCTTTTGAGCTTCTTCATCCTTATAGGTTAAAAACCTTAATTTAGAATTAAGGTGAAAACCACCAATTTCGAACTCAAACTGCTTAGAATCGGCCACGCTGTCTGTAGCTTTACGCTGCATAATGGCTTTAATCTTCATGAGCAATACTTCGCTGTCAAAAGGTTTGTTAAGGTAATCGTCTGCCCCAACTTTATAACCTTTAAGCACGTCTTCTTTCATCGCTTTGGCGGTAAGGAAGATAATTGGGATTTCTTCGTTCTTTTCCCTTATCTCTTTAGCCAGCGTAAAGCCGTCTTTGTAAGGCATCATTACATCAAGAATACAAAGGTCGAAATCGTCTTTTTTAAACTTTTCAAAACCTTCCATTCCATTTTTGGCGTGCGTTATTTCGTAATCGTTCATCGCCAAATAATCTTTTAAGACAGTTCCAAAGTTTGGATCGTCTTCTACTAACAAAATTTTCTTGTCTTCAGTTTCCATATATTTAAGATATTAGAGGTAATTTAATTATAAATGTGCTTCCTTTTCCTTTTTCGCTTTCTACCCAGACCTGCCCGTGATGGTCTTCTATAATTCGTTTGGCATAAGCCAAACCTAAGCCGTGACCCTTCACATTATGGATATCTCCGGTATGTTCACGATAAAATTTTTCAAATATTTTCTTTTGAACCAACTTGGTCATTCCCGCTCCCTGGTCGCGAATTTTAAGAATGATGTAGTTCTTTACATTTTCAGTATAAATATCAATTTTAGGCTCTTCCGGTGAGTATTTCACCGCGTTGTCCAGCATATTCACAATAACACTGGTAAAGTGATCCTGATTGGCCAGAATTGAAGAACGCAAAGCTCCAAAATGAGTTGTTACATAGCCACCGCGATCTTCTACAATAAGTTCTACGTGCGTTATAGCATCTTCTACCAGCTCGTGTAACTGAATCCTTTCTTTTTTAAGGTCCAGCTCGTTTCTTTCCAATTTAGAAATTCGCAAAACGTTCTCTACCTGGGCATGCATTCTTTTGTTTTCATCCCGAATCATCTTAAGATAGCGCTTTTTCTTTTCTTCGTCACTGCTAATCTTAGGATTTTTAATTGCGTCTAAGGCCAGGTTAATAGTAGCGATAGGCGTTTTAAATTCGTGGGTCATATTATTGATGAAATCGGTTTTAATCTGGGAGATCTGCCGTTGTTTTATCAATTGTGATAATGCGCTGGAATATGCTATAACTATAATAAGAGTAAAAATAATAGATAGAGAGGCCATTAAGGTAATAGACGAGAGCACTACTTTTTTCTTCTCGGTAAAATTAACCAGTAACTGGTAATTGCTATTTCCCATATCGTCTGCAAAAAGCGGGACCCCATACGTGGCGGGATGGCTTAGCGAAAAATCGTCGCTATGCAAGTTGGTGGAAATACTATTACTGTATACGCCATATTCAAATTCAGATTTAATATCGCGATTGCTTAATTCCTGGGCCAAAAGCCTTTCTATAGTAGCCTCGTTTACTCTTTGGTGCAGCGGTAGCCTGCTGGTATGCTCGGCAATATATTCTTTAAGCAAATTTTTCTCGTACTCATCCATACGAATAATACGCTCAATTTGCTGCTGCGTACTAAGGCGGCTACCATCTATGCTATTGCGTTTGTTCACAATACTGGTTACCTTCTTATTGATAAGTTTCGTAAAAGGGATACTATCCCGAGCAGATTCTATAAAACCTGAGGAAACTTTATAATCTTCTTCCAGGATTGCATCAGAATGAAAAAGGGTTTGATTTCTTAATTTATTTTCATTTACATAAGAATATTCGGTAATGGTAGATGATTCCAGCCGACTGTTAGTGGTGTCGGCATCCTTGAATTTCATCCAGTAATCTTCTATTTCCTGGTTTTGAATTTCGTTGGCCACCCGTAAAAGCACCTGCTTTACATCGTAGGTAAACTGCGCTTCTTTATCATCTACAGTACTCTTAATCCAATATCCCTGCACGAAAATTATTCCGATTAGGGAGAGACTCATCAAGATAACGAGGAGTAAAAAAAGCTTTTTATTCATGTTGGCAAAAGTAAGATTTTAACATTTAGGGCTTCCGGCGTTTAACCAAATGTTAACAAAACTTCTGCTAATTTTTACCTCGTTTTAAGAGAATCTCGTGTAATTCGTCAACCCGAGATCTGGTAAGGGCTAAATCGTGATTTTTAATTTCAAAATCGGCCAGTTTTTTCTTCTGCTCATCACTCCATTGTTTGGTCATTCTAGCTTCAATTTCTTCAACAGAACTATTATCACGTTGTTGCAATCTTTTTAGCTTTTTCTCTTTATCTGCGGTCACCAAAATATTGACATCACATTTTTTATAGCCTCCGGCTTCAAATAGAATTGCGGCTTCATAAATTACGTAAGTCGAATCTTGTTTGCCTTTCCATGTTTCAAAATCTATCGCAACGGCCGGGTGAATAATCTTGTTCAGCGCGTCAAGTTTTTCGGAATCATTAAATACTACGGAAGCAATAAGTTTGCGATTGGGCGTTTTACCGGTATAAGCCTTATCGCCAATTAAGGCCATCACTTTTTCCCGAATATCACCTGAACTTTCCAACAAGCGTTTCCCGGCCTCATCGGCAATATAAACCGGAACACCTTTTTCCTTAAAAAAACCTGCTACGGTGGTTTTCCCGCTGCCAATGCCGCCAGTAAGTCCGACTACCATCATCTTTTGATCACAAATTGAATTTTACGCTCGTTAAGCCTTAGATTCCTAACAAAGGAAGGCGATTTAACGATGCTAGCAATAATGAAATCGTCGCCATCATCTATATCATTATAATCGCAAACCACCCTGAAATTTTCAGCTTCCACCATTTCATACTGCCTTAAATTAACCTGGTAATACACTAAAACTTCCTTCGGAAAAATAGAGATATTAGTGTTTTCCGGCAGATTTAGAATTTCTACCAGCACTTTAACACTACCTTCGGTAAACTTCTCTACCTCCTGGCTATAAGTAACCTCGTTAGTGTAAAAACTCAGCATCCCCAGGTTGGAAGTATCGATCTTTACTTTCCCTGAAACATTAGTATTTATATTATTAAGCCTTAAATAAACGGTTTTTAAACTTTGAAGGGTATCAATAATATTTTCAGGCCCGCTTACCTGAATGGAATCGGGGCGCAACGTAACCGGCTGGTTAGCAGAATAGCCCACCGCATAACTTAAATCGATATCGGGATTTACTTTTACCTTTTTTTTCTTTTTCGGCTGATATTTTATAGAAAGACTTTCCTGAATAAAACGGGCTTTTTCAAAATTTATATTTACCTGGTCTTCCAGAAATTCACGATTGGCTTCAAAATCATAGACCAGTTCCCCATCTGCCTCTAAAGCTTTGCCGAGATCCAATTTTACCTCAGGCCTAAAGATCTTGTAATACCAAATAGCGAAGCCTTTATCCTGAATTCTTAATTTTAAATTTTGCGGCCTTTCCTTAGCAATACTTTTATCCATAGGAATATTCACATAAGACACAGGGATATCTATAACCTGCGTATATTCTTTTGAAATCTGTACAAAAAACCAGATGAGGGAAGCAAACAGCAAAAAGAATCCAAAGGTCTTTAGACTGGATCTTTTAATGGAGATACGCTTAAATCTTATGTTTTTAAACATTTTTAAAGAATAAATTCGGGAATTCGTGTTCAGGATCCTGTTTTAAAATATGAATATGCCATATCGATTTCATAAAACCAGAACCATACCCGAAAAATTGTACCAAAGCGGCATAAACCGCTAAAAAACCAATTCCTAAACTTTTATTAGTTATGGCCGCGTGAATGGCAATCAGCACAAAATATAGCGCATATAATACAAACAACCACCAAAATCCCAGTTTTAAAAGTAAGATGGCCAATAAAAAGCCCAAACTAAATACTGCCGGAAACCAATAGGTAATCTTTCCCGAACCCGGATGCCATTTATTAAGAATTGGTCGCACCATTCCGAATTTTTGCACCTGGGTATAAAATTCTGACCAGTCTATTCGGCGTTTATGAAAAACCACCGCCTCGAAAATTAAGCATAATTTAAATCCGAGTTTTTTAAGTCGCAGGGAAAGATCGGGATCCTCCCCGGGATGAATTTTCCCGAATCCCCCTGAAGCTTCAAATGCTTTTCGGGAAATTCCCATATTAAAACTCCGCGGCTGAAAATCGTTTACCGAAGATTTTTTACCCCGAATTCCCCCGGTAGTAAAAAACGAGGTCATCGAGTAATCTATAGCTTTTTGGGTTTTGCTAAATGAAGGATGTGAAGCATCTGGCCCGCCAAAGCAGTCGCAGTAATTTTGTTGAAGAAAATCATCTACTTCCTGCAAGTAATTTTCGGGTAATATAACATCAGAATCCAGGATAAGATAATAGTTGCCTTTCGCTTTTCGCATCCCGAAATTCCGGGAATCACCTGGCCCGGAATTCTTTTTAAAGTAATAGCTAACATTGAGTTTCTTCTGAAACTGCATTACGATCTCCTGCGACGGAACACTGGAACCATCTTCAACGATCACAATCTCAAAATTACTATCAAATTGAAGCTCAAGCATACTCTCTAGTAATTCCCTAACCTCCTCAGGCCGGTTATAAACGGGAATTACAAAAGAATATTCCAAACTCATGCGGTAGCTTAAATTTGAGGGTTTTTAATTATTAATTTATTCTTATCGCCTCCCTGAACTGGGTTCAGAGTCTAAGTTGACTGAAACTCTATTCATATTAGACGTTGAAATAAATTCAGCGTGACGTAAAATTGTGAATTCAGTATTCAAAATCAACGTCACGCTGAAGCTGCTTTTCAATTACACGTCTCCCTGAACTGGTTTCAAGGTCTAAGTTATGAGAACTTCTATATATGCTAGACGCCGTATTAAAATTAACCTACTTCTACTCCTGCCCTTTTACAAAAGACTCCATAACTTCCTGGCTAACTCCCATATTAGAAAAACCGCCGTCATGGAAAAGGTTTTGAAGCGTTACTTTTTTAGTAAGATCAGAGAACAAGCTTACGGTATAATCGGCGCACTCTAATGCAGTAGCATTTCCAAGTGGTGACATTTTATCGGCATAAGCGATAAAGCCGTCAAACCCTTTTACTCCCTGTCCCGCAGTGGTTGGAGTTAGCGATTGTGAAATAGTATTTACTCTTACTTTATGATCTTTCCCGAAGAAATAACCAAAACTACGCGCTATAGATTCTAAAAAAGCTTTGTTATCGGCCATATCATTATAATCCGGGAATACACGTTGTGCAGCCATATAGCTAAGCGCCACAATACTTCCCCATTCATTCATCGCTTCTTTTTTATAAAGCACCTGCATAGTTTTATGAAAAGAAACCGCAGAAATATCCCAACCTTTTTGGGTGAAATCGTAATTCTGCTCTGTATAATGATTTCCTTTTCTAACGTTTACAGACATCCCGATAGCGTGAAGTACAAAGTCGATTTTTCCGCCAAGGATCTCCATAGATTTTTCAACCAGGTTTTCCAGGTCTTCAATCTTGGTAGCATCAGCAGGAATAACTTCAGATCCGGTTTTTTCGGCCAGTTCCTTAATGGTTCCCATTCTTAAAGCGATTGGAGCGTTGGTAAGCACAAACTCACCGCCTTCTTCCTTGATGCGTTCAGCGGTTTTCCAGGCAATAGAATTCTCGTCTAGAGCGCCAAAAATAATTCCTTTTTTTCCTTTTAACAGGTTATATGACATAGTGATCTAATTTTTATTCCCTTATTGAGGGTTTAATATTAAAAGGTTCTTCAGAAACTTGAAAAAATAGTTTCTAATCCAAACCTTCCCGGCTTTTCCCGAGATTATTGGTTACTTGTTGAGCCCGTAAATATAGCAAAATTACTTTCAGGCCATAGTTTTAATCCAGGAGTGCACGTGCGTGAGCCCGCGCTGAATCTCCTATATTCTTACCACCAAGCATCATCGCCAGCTCTTCTACCCGCTCGCTGTCTTTTAATTCTTCGATCTTGGTGGTGGTGGTATGCACCGAATCCTCTTTAAATATTTTAAAATGACTGTTACCTTTCCCGGCAATTTGCGGAAGGTGGGTAATGGCAATTACCTGCATTGCATTGCCCATTCGCTGTAAGATTCCCGCCATTTTTTGCGCGATATCTCCTGAAACCCCCGTATCTATTTCATCAAAAATGATAGTCGGTAGTTTGCTTTGCGCGGCCAGGATACTTTTTACAGCCAACATAATTCTGGAAAGTTCCCCGCCAGAAGCTGCTTTTTTAATTTCCTTAAAATCGCCACCTTTATTCGCTGCCAGATACCAGTTTAATTCATCTTGACCATTGGCAAAAAAACTCGGAGCTTTCTTTAAATCTATTTTTAACCGGGCATTAGGCATTCCTAAATCGCCCAATAAAGCTTCGGCTTCTTTGATGAAGGTAGGAACTATAGCTTTTCGTTTTTCGTGCAATTTAACAGCGATAGCGCCCAGTCGGGATTCCTGCTTAACAATGGCGTTTTCTAATTCTGAAAGTGCATTTTCGGCATTTTCACTTACCGCAACTTTCTCCTGAAGCTCGTCCTTAATCTTCAGTAATTCTTCAATATTTTCTGCGGAATGTTTTTTCTGAAGATTATAAATCAACTGAAGTTTTTGATTGGTTGCTTCAAGTTCTTCAGGATTGGCTTCTACCCTATCCAGGGCGCTGTTAACCTCCGAAGAAAGATCGTCTAGTTCAATAATCACACTTTCTATACGCTGATGTAGATTTTCATAATTTGAAGATAAACTGGCAATCCTGGTCAAAGAGGCACGAGCCTGCTTTAAACTGTCTAAGCTTCCAATTTCTTCCTGCTCCAGTAAATTTAAAGCCGAACTTAAATTCTCGGTTAATTCTTCAACATTGCTCAACTCTTCGTATCGGGTTTCCAGGTCTTCCTGTATCCCGTTTTCTAAACGTGCTTCTTCCAGCTCATTCAGCAGAAATAAATTGTAATCGTATTCTTTGATGGCTTGCGCCTGTTCGTCTTTTAATTCTACAAGTCGTTTTTGTAATTTTTTAAGGGCTTTTAGTTCGGTTTTATAATCCAAAAGTAAAGTTTCGCTGTTCGCGATGGTATCGATTACCTGAAACTGGTAATCGTTATTTCCCAAACTCAAGGTTTCGTGCTGACTATGGATATCGATAAGATATTCGCCAAGTTTATTTAAAGAAGTGAGTTTTACCGGTGTATCGTTTACAAAAGCACGTGACTTACCCGAGGCAAGGATTTCCCGTCTGATTATCGTATTTTCTTCATAATCCAGATCTTCAGAAACAAAGAAATCTTTTAAGCGATAATTAGATATATTGAAGGAGCCTTCAATCACGCATTTTTTATCGGCATCTCGAATACTACCGTAATCGGCGCGATTACCTAAGAGAAGTCCCAGTGCGCCAAGCATAATCGATTTCCCGGCACCGGTTTCCCCTGTAATAATAGTAAAGCCTTCCTGAAGTTTAATATTTATATCTTCAATTAAGGCGTAATTTTTTATGGATAGAGCTGTGAGCAAAGTGAATTAAATTTGCGATAAATATACGGGAGAAATTACTCCCAATCAACAATAAACTTTCAAGTGCGTCCACAAGCAATAATAAAAGGGAAAATTTAGAATTTAGCGGCATCTGGATAGCAGGATAGAGCATTTAAATCTCGTTTATGAAGTAAAAATTCTTTATTGCAGGTTTCTCCAGTTTCGGGCATATCGAGGTGCCAGGCCGCTTAAAGTCTCGCTTAAACCTGGGCGATTAATTTCGGGGCCATCGCTAAAAATTTGGGTTACCTCATCGGCTTTAGCATCAAAGAAACTTCTAAGAAGTAAAGAATTTGCCCTCCTGGAATTCATAGTTGTTAAATTCTCAATTGCATCAGCAATAGCCAATTTCCCGGCCTCTGGGTCTTTATGCATTACATCCAGTCCCTGCCGGTGATATTCATATAAAGCAATACGATATTCAGCAAACATATTTGAGAGCAGATCAGAATTTAATCTAAAACGTGAGCTTTGCCCATCGGCACCACTCCAGCCAGTTCGACCACTTTGTTGTGCCGTATTTACTATACGGTTGGCTTCCTGGTAATATTCTGTTCCGCCTTCAGGAGCAAAAGTATCGGCGTCCATTCCTAAAATGGTGTACACATAAAATGAAACTACGGAAACTAGGTTGTTTGAAAAGGAATTCTGGCTGTAATTTAAAGGCTGATATTCGCGATAATTAAAGCTGAATTGCGCATCGTTAAAATTTAATATCGGGCTAATCATACTAGATCCGTAAACCGGTCTTGAAGATTGCACCTGAATTGTCCCACTGAAAGATTCGCCCTCAAAATCGTTTATAGTGATAAACAT
>JAGXIG010000060.1 GCA_024635815.1 Salegentibacter sp. | reverse complement strand
TAGGGATTTGTGCTATAAAATTCCATTGTGTTTTCTTTTTTTTACGGACTATTGAACTATAATTATCTGGAAGAATATTAACCAAGAAACCTGATGAAATAAATAGGAAAAAATCCATTATTTATAGCATCAGGTTCAATAGAGAATATTTAGTAGAAATGTCTAACTCCTCCAGGAATCGGCATAACCTGTTCCCATTTTACTCCAGAAACCGGCTACTGCCTGCCAGGACACTTCTCCGTTATTAATTATTTTTCCTCTTAATTTCTCAAGATCCCGCTCATTTGTTTTTGGGTGCGCCTTAGCCATAGCATTTACCATAATTTCGGTAACAGTTTCCTGCCAGTCTACATTTTCAGCATATTGCTCTTCAAACGGATCCTCTACCGTTTGCGCTACTTCTGCAGCTTCTTGGTTCCACCATTCAGTTGCATCCTGAGCCGGTTCGTAATTTATAAGCTTATAAACCTCCTGAAAGTTTTCAAAACTTTGCTGTACTGAAGTTTCAGGCCAGCGAAGTTCTACTTTCCCTTCTAAGGGTCTATAAACCGAGGTAAATAAAGTTCCAAAACCTTCCTTAAATTTAGTGTTATAAAGCGGTGCTTTAAGAAAAGCCTCGGCTACCTTTGTTGAATTCACTCCTTTGGTTGACAACATTTTATTCAGAAAAGATGAACGCTCCCGGGTTTTATTAAAAGCAGCATTTTCGGGCCAGTCTATTGTTCCCTGGTGGTTAGTTGTAAAAGCCGCATCGGTAACCAGCGGTGCTTTATCCGGTGCCAGTTGTACGGTTTTAAATTTTCCGGTTTTATCCACTACGGTTACGTTGTAAGACATATGCGAAGGAATCCTGACTAAAGCTGCAACAGCTTCATCAACATCACTACAAAATTCCAAAACGTAACGTAAAATAAATGGAATACCGAAACCTACTCCTACCTCTTTTCTACCTCCGAAAGTAAGCGAAATGGCCAGGCCATCGTCGTTCATTCCGTCTACCACCCCAATAAGGCAATCACTGGTTGCGATCACTTTTTTCCCATTCCATGAGGTTAACAATTGCGTTCCTTCCATTAAATCCGGATGGAAATCGTAATTTCTAACCAACTGAATGTCTTTTCCTGTAGTAACTGCCTGCGAGCAACCACTTATATAAGCTGGAGGCTGAAAGCCAGTTAAAAAACGTGCCGCTACCTTATCTCCTTTTGCAAGTTTGCATAAACGCTGATAAGTAGGCCACATTTCGGGCATATACTTTTTGAGTGCTTCCTGCGAAGTTTTAAGATCTGGGTAATTGGTTGTTCCTTTTGAATTAAGCCAGCTTTTATATGCGGGCCAGTGAGTATTATATAATTTTTGCCATTTAGAACCCGGTTTTCCGGGTTCAGAAATAGCATTAAAGTGTAACTGCATTTAGAATGGTTTTTAAAATAATATTGATTTATTAATGTGGCAAAATAGTTTTAATTCCCATTCCTCCCGCAAAATCCCAACATATTATTTAGTTAAAGTTCCTGATAATTTTGGCTTTTTCTTGTCCTCTACCATTTCAGAGGCATACTGTCCACGAATAGCTTTAATCCAGTGCTTTGCCCTGTTATTCAGCTGAAAATCGTCGGTCATCATACGGCCGCGACTTACCAAAATTCCCATATCTGCTCCTTCGTAGAGGTAGTCCCCTTTACGACTAATACGTAAGAAAAAAGCTTCATTTTCATTTTCTACCGCCCTACGGTGGGTGTCCATCCTGTCGAACTGAATATGGCCTGTATCGTACATTCTATAAATACCTGATTTTGGCGCGTGCGTGATATATTCTATAGTGTCTTCAGTATGTTTCACGATTAACTGGCTCCAGCCATCGATATTTTCCTGACGGGCCCAACGATTATTTATAGCTTCTATATCAAGATCATAATCGATATCCATCCATTCTAAAATATGAAAAACGAATAAAGGTGCATCGGCTAGTGCAAAAACAGCGTGGTTGGTTATAGAGCTGGCTCCTGTAACCCGTGGATTTAATTCCCCTAAATAAATCTCTCCATTGTCCTGGTCTATTAAGAAATCAAGTTCAAAATATCCTTTGTATCCTTCTTCCCGCAACTGATTTCCGAATAACTGGGTATATTCTATAGCTTTATCTCTTAACTCGGGAGTAAAGGCGTTAGGATATATCTCGTTTCCACACCATCCACCTTCGTAAGGGGTGAGTTCTTTGAAACCTACCAATTCTGTCATTAGCGGAGCTACGATCGTTCCATGTCTTGTTACACAAGCTTCTATAGCCGAACCTCGGCAACGAATACGCTTCATTACTTTAACTTCCTCTTCTTTTTCGATCTCTTCAGCGTGTTTTTGATATTCCTCTTCATTCGAAATAAAGAAAGTAGTATGACCGGAATCTCCAAAAGGGGTTTGGATAACCAGTTCGTTACCAAGATGTTTTGAAACCTCTCTTAAATGTTCATAATTATCTACTTTGGTCAACACATAAGGCACACAAGCCACTCCGGCTTTTTCGGCAATACGGTTCGTGTTTACTTTATTATCCAGGAAAGTTCGCATTTCGGCTTTTGGAAACATAATTTCCAGGCCGAGTTTTTCTGCAAGCTCCTCTGTTTTCTCATTAAACATAAGGAACATCGCTTTACCGGCTCTACCGTCTACAGATCTTGTTTTTAGATAATCCTGAACTTCGGGATGTTGCAATAAGTAGTTATTTATGTCTTCAATTCCTTCAAAATCATCGTGTGGAATTTCCGTTTTTGGTGAAAAAACATTAGGGTGAAGCCCATCAAAACACTCGATATGACAAATAAATTTAAATCCTTTAATCCACTCATCGGCACCTAAAAGATTGAAGTTTGTTGCACTTATAAAATATAAAGGTTCTTCGTTTTTATGAAAAGACCTTCTAATATCCGAGACCCCATCCAGAGCAGTTTTGCTTTTATTTTGGCGGGGGGCTTTCGCAACCAGTTTTTTATCTTTAGCCGTAGAACCTCCAACTTCCTTTTTTGTTTTATTAGTTTTTGCAGTAGCTTTTTTCTTTCCTGCACCGGAAGCTGTGGTAGCCTTTTTCTTATTACCTGTTGAAGCAGCAGGACTTTTTCCTTGTTGCGCAGTGGAGTCTAATGGCACAGATTTCTTCCCTTTTAGAGGTTTTTCTTCGGTAACCTTTAGTTTTCGGTCTTTTTTAGTACTGCGTTCCGGGGATACCGGTTCTTTTTTTGGCGTTGTCTTTTTATTGGTTGCTCCTTTTTTATCAGAGGCTTTTGGTTTTTTAGATTCCATAATTTTAATTTTTTAAGTTAGTAATCTTTTTCTTCGCATTATTTCCCATAGAGCCCATTGAACTCACAGTTTTCTGGCGATTTAAGACGTTATCTTTAAAAATTCTTAGTCCGAGGTCTGCCCGGTACCCATGAATTTCTGAAACATCAAGTGCATTAAGAAATCTTATGATTTCTTTACTTACCACCTGGCCGGGAACAAGCACCGGGAATCCCGGTGGATAAGGAATTATAAAAGAGGAAGCTACAAGGATCCTGTTATCTTCGATAGCCGGTAAACAATCAGTTAGCGGCATATATTCATAATTTTCTTCGTTGTAAGCGAGGAAAAATGCCTCTCTAATATTCCCTCCAGGAACTCCGGGAACTGCCTGAAATGAATGATGGAAATAACTAAAATCGGGTAATGGAGGGAAATCTTCGGTTAAAGATTTAATTCTATCCCTGCGGTTATTACCCTCTTTCTGGCTCAGGGTTTTGAATTCCTGGTCCAGCTCATCGGCTATTTTTAATAATGCATTAGTTAAATAGGTTACACTCCCTCTTGTAGTCCCAATATTCGTCATAAATAAAACCGTATTTCTGGAAGTTTTATTAATCTGAATATTAAACTTATCCATCAGGTACCTGTTCTTAAAGGTATCACCGTCTACTCCTGTTCTACCTATATGTAATGTGATTTTTGTCGGATCTAAAACAAATTCGTCCTGTTCCCAGGCTGCTTCCATCCTATTCCAACCTTCTTTAGAATTATAATACTCCTTAATACCAGATTTGCGGTGTTGCTTCGGAATAAAATTACCGATGGTTAAAACATCAAAATATTTATTCAATTTAGGATGATCGTTAATTTTGGCTCTCAAAACCATAGCCAGTTCAATACTTTTTTCTACCAGTTCGTAACCTTCAAATTGCACCTGCCTTCTTCCAACATCAAGGGAAGCGAGCATTTGATAATTTGGAGAAGTTGAAGTATGCGTCATATAAGCTTCCATAAAGGTGTTCTCGCTCTTTTTACGGAAATCTTCATCCCAAATATGAATCATAGAACCCTGTCGGAAACTACTTAGGGTTTTATGGGTACTCTGGGTAGAATACACCCTAATGCGCACTTCATCCGGATTCGGTAAAGTCGGGATCTCATTCTTTTTTAGACTTTTAATATGCGCGTTGTATTCTTCCCGGTAACTTTCACTTTGGTATTTATCGCAAAGTTTTTGAGCAACAAACATTCCCGTTCTTTGCTTATAATTATAAGTGAATCCGGCAAACGCAAACCAGGCTTCATCCCATAAAAAGATCATATCGGGTTTAATAGCCAAAACTTCCTGCATCACTCTTTCCACATTATATACCAGTCCGTCAAAAGTGCAATTCGTAAGCAATAACATCTTCACAAGGCTTAATCTACCGGCCTTTTTTAGTTGAAGTAACTTTTCCTTTATCTGCTCCAGCGGAACTGCTCCATACATAGAATATTCTTCTATGGGATAAGAATCCAGGTAAACGGGATAGGCTCCTGCTAATACAAGTCCGTAGTGATGTGATTTATGACAATCCCGGTCAATTAAAATAACATCTCCAGGTTTCACCAATGCCTGCACTACAATTTTGTTTGCTGTAGACGTTCCATTGGTTACGAAAAAAGTATTTCTTGAACCGTAAGCATCACTGGCCTTTTGTTGAGCTTTTTTTAGCGATCCGGTTGGTTGTAAAAGAGAGTCTAATCCACCAGTGGTTGAAGATGTTTCGGCAAGAAACATATTTCGACCGTAAAAATTGCCAAAATCGTTAATCCATCGAGATTTAAATACCGAGTTACCTCTTGAGATTGGCATGGCATGAAAAATTCCCGTTGGTTTTTTACTATAATCTTTTAAAGCTGAAAAAAACGGAGTTTCATAACGCTCGCTTATTCCCCGAATTACTGTAAGGTGTAATTCCTGCAAATCTTCGGTTCGATAAAAAATCCTTCTGAAGGTTTTTAGCGTACTATCTTTTAAATTACTTAAAGCGGTATCGGTTACATAATAAGTATCCAATTCGGGTCTGAACTTTTTTACCAAAGTTCCCAATATAGGACCAAGCTCAGTACGTGATTTAGATCCCAGATCCAGTTTCAGAATATTCTGAATAAAAGGCTTTATTACAGGAGTAATTTTCTTTGAGTGATAGGGTGGCGCATAGCGTATAACAACCGCCTGAATATTAAAATTAAACTGAAGCGCGATTAAAGCATCTTCAAAAGAACGCTGCACTACAATGCCATACGCGAATTGCTCATTAGAAAGTCGAAGCTCTTTTAAATCGTGTCTAAGTTTACTTTCTTCTGCCTGAGAAATATCTTCGACAAACATCACTTCAAAATAATTCTTTTTGGAAATTTCAGAATATTCCCCTTTATCATTGAGTTCTACCCCCGGATCATCATCTTCGAGGAAATCTGGATTGCTTCTGTATCTGTCGCTTACCAGGTTTTTTGTAATCTCAGCTATTTTATTAGAAAGCGCAGTATGCTCGTGTCTTTCTAGCATTTCCTCTAGCGTATCTATACAAGACAAGCCGGGAAACGCAAAAAAACATTCTACACCTTCAAGCTCTTTTAAAAGTTGACGAAGATTTTTCTTATACAACTTTTCATTTTCTGAACCACGAGGAGAAGAATAGAGTTTAGTGGACTCGTTTTTTAAATTATTCCAGGATTCTACTCGAAGCTGGGCGATATTATAATAATGGGCACTATCTACTTTTTTCACTGGCATAATTAATCTTTTGAATGTAAAGCGAGTTTATTTCCTTCAGAATCAATAAAAATGGCGAAATGTCCGGACTCCGGATTTATAAGGGTTTTGGTCATTACAATTCTTCCCCCGGCCGGTTCAACCCTTTTTAAAACAATGTCCAGATCTTTCCCTGCGTTTAAATAGAGTAGTGGACCTATAATACCAGGTATAGAATTTGGGCCTGTAACAATAGCGCCACCAATACCTTTTTCAGCAGGAAAAAATGCCATCGCATAATTCCCGTCAAATTGAGTTTCCATATCCATTTTAAAAATGCGGTTATAAAAATCTACCGCTTGCTGGAAATTAATTGCAGGAATTTCAAACCAACTAATAAAATCTTTTACGGTTTCTTCCTGTTTTTCCTTTTTCTTCTTTTGTGATGTTCCTCCCATAGTTCCTGTTTTTTAATTATACTCCAAATCCTTTATATCCTGTAGGATTTTCGGGTGGTTCATATTCGTGTTCTTTCATTTTTAACTTGGCAAGATTATCTAACCTGGTAGGCTTAATAAGTGGCCCCAGCGAATTGAGATAAGGCAATTGAGTATCTTTTTGATAAATATTGAAATCACCTATATGATCCCTAAAGCTCTTTAATGGCTGTCCCAAACGTAAAACTCCGAGTTCCCTACTTCTTCTCACCCTGTTAATATTAAGCTCTAACGGAAAAATTTCCTCATTGCCTTCAGCCTGATATATCACGCGACCATCGGGTCCACAAACCAGCGACCTTCCATTACCTCCAGATTCCAAACCATTTACATCAAAGAAGTAACACTGATTCACCGCAGCCATAGCTCTGACAATAGACAATTCTATATCCCTGTCTATAGTACCGGTCATGGTAGGGTGTAAAATTACTTCTGCTCCCATAACGGCGAGGGTACGCACTGTTTCGGGAAACCACATATCATAACAAATAGAAACTCCAAATTTTGCTACTCCAGGCACGTCAAAAACACAAAAATTAGAGCCAGGAGTTACTCCCACTTCGTAAGGATAAAAAGGAAACATTTTCCGGTAACGCGTCACGATTTCCCCTTCAGGATTAATTACTGTGGCTGTATTATAAATTTTACCTTCGCTCTTTTCGAAAATAGAACCCGGTAATAGCCAAACCCCGTGCTTTTTAGCTGCAGCCTGCATCTCCCTTTCAAAATCTCCAGGTATTTCCTGTGCATTATGGGTTAAAGGGCCATGACCGCACAACTCACTGAAAACCACCATGTCTACCCAGGGGTAAAGACTCATGGTGATATCAAGTTTCAACTTCATCATCTCGACATTGGAGGCGACTGCGGAAACCTTCATTTGTATTCCTGCTATTGCAAATGGATTCATATATTCTTTATTTCTTGTTATCCGCAGAAAATATTTTCACGGATTCTTCTAATCGATTTCTTCTATTCTGCTAGTATCCATCAATTAGTAATTTCATTAATTTATATTTACACTAAAATTTTGCACAGGATTTCATTGAATGTTCTTCAGGAGAAAAACTTCAAACTAATCCAATAAAATTTAAGTGTGTTTTCTAATTTGTTTTTCCAGAATATCCAAACCTTTATTCAACTGTTCTTCTGTAATTACTAAAGGGCACAAAATTCTTAGTACATTTTTAAAGGTACCTGCACTTATAAGAATTAAACCCTCCTCAGCACAACCTTTCACGATCTTGTCGCAAAGCTCTGTAGCGGGTTGCCCGGGATTGTTATCCTTTATAAATTCTATACCTATCATAGCACCCAATCCTCTTACATCCCCAATTTCAGGACATTCTTTTCTGAAATTCTCCATTCGGTCTGTAATGAGCTTACCAATATATTTTGCACGCTCGTTAAGCTTTTCGTCCTTCATAAACTGGATGGTTGCTAAAGCTGCAACACAACAAACAGGACTCCCTATATAAGTTCCTCCAATGGTCCCCGGCCCTGCTGCATCCATAATTTCGGCTTTACCAAGTACAGCGGCAATTGGAAGTCCCGAGCCCATAGATTTGGCGTAAGTACTAATATCAGGTTGTACTCCATAATGCTGCCAGCTGGCCCAATGTCCGGTTCGGCAAAAACCGCTTTGAATTTCATCCATGATCAATAATACTCCGTGTTCATTACAAAAAGAGCGAAGTCCTTCGAGGTATTTTTGCGGAACTGGATTAAAACCGCCTTCGCCCTGAATTGGTTCAATAATAATAGCGGCTACACTGTTAATATCTACCATGCTATGAGCGCTTTCTTTAAGCCTGGTGAGTTCTGTTTCCACGAACTCATCCATATCCTGGGTTCCGTGGTACTTATAAAAATTAGGAAAAGGAATCCGGTATACTTCTGGAGCAAATGGTCCGGAAGAAAATTTATAATTCACTTTACTGGTAAGGCTCATCGCCATTAAGGTACGACCATGATAAGCTTCGGTAAAACAAATCACCGCCGGTCTTTTTGTGGCCTGACGGGCGATTTTGATAGCATTTTCTACGGCTTCAGCACCAGTGCTAATAAGCATGGCCTTTGTTTTCTCCCCATGTGGAAGAATTTCTGCCAGCTCTTCGCAGAGTTCTATATAAGGCTCATAAGTAACCACATTAAAACTGGTATGAAGATATTTTTCAGCCTGTTCCTGAATAGCCTTAACTACAGGTTCCGGACAGTGGCCTGCATTCACAACACCAATCCCACCGGCGAAGTCTATAAGTTCATTTCCATCTACATCGGTAATTATTGCTCCTTTAGCCTCTTTAACTGTGGCTGTATTAAAAACACCAACTCCGTTGGCGACAATGTTTTTTCTCCTATCAAGGAGCTGCTGAGATTTTGTTTGCTCTTCAGTCATAAATATCTGGTTGTTCAGTTGAATGGTTAATCTTTAAAATTGAATTCGGAAAAAAGCGATAAGTAAGTAAGCCCCAACAATTTCCCGCTGTTGGTTAATATACGATTTTATTTTCTTAAGTAGAAATGCTTTTTTACTGGAAATCAGCAAGAAAGGCGGTTCGCCGATATTTTAGGAAGAAAAAACCTGGTAATTTTTTAGTTTAATAGGCACACACAATCACCTTATATTCTATTAATATTCAATAATTTATAAATGAGAATCAATAAATCTGTAAAGTGATATTTATTCAGAATTTCTAAAAATTTCAAGGTTCTTAAAAAAGAAAAAATTATTTAAATAAAAATTATCTCAAGTATTGATTCATCAAATAATTATGAATTCTTTAATGTATTTAATTTTCGTCCTTATCTTTCAGTTTAGAGCGGTACGGCCGTTGTACTTTTAACGGGGCTAATAATAAAAGTGCTTTGGGTGCTCCCTATATGATCTAAATTGGTAAGTTTAGTAACCATAAATTCGCGGTAGGCTTCCATATCTTTTACCAGGACTTTTAGAATATAATCATATTCGCCGCTTACGTGATAACATTCCAGAACTTCAGAGAGTTTAGTGACTTCAGCTTCAAATTTGGTTAAGTAAGACCGGGAGTGTTGAATAAGTTTTATCTGGCAAAAAACCATAAAATTCTTTTCCACTTTATCTGGCGAAACAAGTGCCACATATTTAGAAATCACTCCCTCCCGTTCCAGGCGTTTAATTCTTTCAAAAACCGCTGTAACCGAGAGTTTCAACTTATTGGAAATCTCCTTATTCGTCATTTTACTATCCTGCTGAAGATGTTTTAAGATTTGCAGATCTTTCTGGTCTAATTTCATAGTGAAAATTTTTCTAAGCTGAACTACGAAAATAAGCATTTAATGATTATAAATCTATTTAATTATACATATATAGTTTTATTTACTGAATTAATAACTTACTATTGATTTTAATTCTATTAGAATGTAAGTTTGAAAGCACTATAAATTTAATAAAGATGAAATACAAACCCGCAGATAACATTCAGGACCTTCAATATTTTGGCGAATTTGGAGGGGTAAACCCTTCTATTTCCGATTCCTCTACCTATACTTTTCTTTCAGCAAAAACCATGTTCGATACTTTTGAAGGAAATTCGGAAGGTTGTTACCTTTATTCCAGGCATTCCTCTCCTTCAAATTTATATTTAGGTGAAGCCCTGGCCGCAATGGAAGGTACCGAAACCGCTAATGTGGCTGCCAGCGGAATGGGCGCCATCACTTCTACCCTACTTCAGTTATGCCAGGCCGGCGACCATATCGTTTCCAGTCGCACGGTTTACGGCGGAACCTATGCGTTTATGAAAAATTTTATTCCAAAGTTCAATATTCAGACTTCTTTTGTAGATATCACTAATATTGAAAGCGTAGAAGCAGCGATCACAAAAAACACTAAAGTGCTATATTGCGAATCGGTTAGCAATCCGCTTTTGGAAGTTGCCGATATTCAAGCTTTGGCTAAAATCGCAAAAAAACATCAACTCACTTTTGTTGTAGACAATACATTTTCTCCTCTTTCTATTAGTCCGAAAGAGTTGGGTGCCGATGTCGTGATCCATAGCCTCACCAAATTTATTAATGGTAGCAGCGATAGTGTTGGTGGTGTTACCTGCGGAAGCCAGGATTTTATAAACGCACTTCGCAGCGTTAACGATGGAGCCAATATGCTGCTAGGACCTACAATGGATAGTATGCGCTCGGCTTCGGTTTTAAAGAATCTAAGAACGCTTCATATAAGGATTAAACAGCACAGCCATAACGCAATGTTTTTAGCTAAAAAATTTCAGGAAGATGGCTTGAGAACGGTTTATCCCGGTCTAAAAATTCATCCGGGCCACGAAACCTTTAAGAAGATGATGAACGAAGATTACGGGTTTGGAGGCTTGCTAACTATAGATGTAGGCAGTCTGGATAAAGCGAACGAATTAATGGAACTGATGCAGGAGAAAAACCTTGGCTACCTGGCGGTAAGTCTGGGCTTCTATAAAACATTATTCAGCGCTCCCGGAAGTTCTACTTCTTCTGAAATCCCAATCGAAGAGCAGGAAGAAATGGGCCTAAGCAATGGCTTAATTCGTTTCTCAATTGGTTTGGACAACGATATAGAACGCACCTATAAAATGATGAAATCCTGTATGAAAGAAGTTGGGATTTTGGATGCCGAAATGGCTTAGAAAAAATTTGCATACACATTTTATAGCCTTTAAATGATCTTTTATTTAAGGGCTTTATTTTTATAATTATTATATTTATTAAAAATTAGGCTATGGATTTGATCGTGAAGAAAAAGATAATCGAATTGGTAGAGAAGTCTGAAAACAGTGTTTTTCTAGAGCAAATTTACACAATTATGGATAGTAATAACTCAGATGAAGGAGAGCTACTAAACCTACTTAGTGCTGAAGAAAAAAAAGAAACCTACCAAAGTTTAAAAGATATTGAAGATCCCGATAAACTAATTAGTCAGGATGAAGCTATGAATAAAATCCGGAAAAAGCTCGGATGGAATTAGAAATCAAGTGGTCTCCAAAAGCGCTCGATAATTATGTGATAATTCTTAAAAGAATACAACAAAATTTTGGAGATACTCCCGCTAAAAATTTTCAAAGTAGATTTCAGGGTATTCTTAATTTATTAACTAAATTTCCTGAATTAGGTACCCTGCAGGATAAAACCAGTGGTTTACGCGGAATAATATTATACCGAAGAACTTCTATCTTTTATAAAACAACTAATACTAGCTTGCAAATAATAAACGTCGTTGACAATAGATGGCGGAATAAAAATCTTTAAATTTTTTGATTTTGAAAAAACTTTTACTTCCCTTATTTATTACATTTTTTAGCCTCAGTGCTTTTTCCCAAACTCAAAATGAAGTGCGGCTTTACTACGGGTTTACCAACAGCGATTTACTAAGAAGCGAAGATCTCGATGGTGCCGCAAGTTCTGAAATAGACAACTCTTATGAATTTGGATTTCGCTATTTACTTGGAATAACAGATAATTTAGCCCTGGAAACCGGACTTAATTACTGGCGCGGAGATGTG
>JAGXIG010000059.1 GCA_024635815.1 Salegentibacter sp. | reverse complement strand
TTCAGTAGAAGACGATGAAAAACCAAAATTTGCCAGCCTTGGGCCAGACCAAACTTTAGATTCGGTTACTTATGAAGAAGCGATGGATCTTTTTCAACTTCCGAAGGAATTGGGAGAATATAAGGATGAAAAAGTTGAGGTGAATAATGGCCGTTTTGGTCCTTATGTGAGATTCGGTAAGAAATATGTTTCTCTTGAGAAAGGTGAAGATCCATTGAACGTTGATTTTGACCGGGCTATGGAATTGATAAAGGAGAAAGAAAAGGCCGATGCGCCAATTCATCACTATGAAGATATGCCGGTACAAAAAGGTGTAGGCCGTTTTGGGCCTTTCCTAAAGTGGAATGGTATTTTCATTAACGTGAATAAGAAATACGATTTTGATAACCTTTCTATTGAAGATATTGAAACCCTGATTGAGGATAAAAAGCGTAAAGAACGCGAAAAATTGATCCATAATTGGGAAGAAGAAGGAATTAGAGTTGAAAAAGCGCGATGGGGAAGGTTTAATATCATTAAGGGTAAAACCAAAATTGAATTACCAAAAACCACAGATGCTCAGAATTTGAGTTTGGAGGAAGTGAAAGAAATTCTTGAAGAGAAGTCTAAAAAGAAGAAAAAGACTACAAAAAAGAAAGCTCCGGCTAAAAAGACTACTGCAAAGAAGAAAACAGCTACAAAAAAGAAGAAATAATATATGGATTTAGATTTTCTGAGTCCCCTTTCTGAAGATTTGCTTAAGGAGATTACCGGTTTTGGTGAACATTCCCTGGGGAATTCAGTAAAAAAACATACCGCCTCTCAAGGTTTGCCAGATTTAGATGGTGTACAAATGGCGGTAGTTGGTATTAAAGAAAACCGTCTGGGAGAAGAAATAGACTTTCTTGATTTTATAGATGTAAGAAAAGCGTTTTATAGTTTATTCCCGGGAAATTGGTATATTAATATTGCCGATCTTGGTGATATTGAAAAAGGCGAAACGGTAGAGGATACCTATTTTGCGGTTCAGACTTTGGTTGCGCAACTTGTGAAAAAAGATGTGGTGCCGGTGCTTTTAGGCGGTAGCCAGGATTTGGTATACGCGCAATACCGGGCCTACGATACCTTAGATCAAATGGTGAATCTTGTGAATATAGATAGTCGTTTTGATCTGGGGGATGCTGAAAACCCGATAAGCAATAGGTCTTATGTTGGTAAAATAGTTGTGAATCAGCCTTATAATTTGTTCAATTATTCCAATATTGGGTATCAAACCTATTTCAATTCGCAAGATGAAATAGAATTAATGGAACGCCTGTTCTTCGATGCTTATCGGCTAGGGGAGGTGAGCAATAATATCAAACTGGTAGAGCCGGTAATGCGGGATGCCAATATGGTAGCTGTAGATTTGGCTGCCGTCAGTGCTCCTTCATCCGGGTCACGGGATATAGCTTCTCCAAACGGATTTGACGGTAAGGAAATATGCGCGCTTTCACGTTATGCCGGAATTAGTGATAAAGTGAGTTCCTTTGGAATTTATGAATACGACAATCTAAAATTCGGAAATTTGGGTGCGATGTTAATGGCTCAAATGATGTGGTATTTTGCTGAAGGTGTAAATTATCGCACCAATGAGAATACTATTTCAGCGAAAAAAGAGTTTATAAAGTATCAGGTTCCTATAGATAATGAAATTTTGGTATTCTATAAAAGTCCTGTGAGTGGGAGATGGTGGATAGAGATTCCGTTTCTCGCACATATAGATACTAAACTGAAAAGGAGTACGTTATTACCTTGCAGCGAGGAAGATTATCTTGAAGCTTGTAATCAGGTAATTCCCGAAAGATGGTATAAAGCAAAAAGAAAAAACGAAGTTTAAAATAATTTCAGGCATTCTTGGTATTTACTGTATTTTTACCTAAAATATTGTTTTTTAAAAAATAATTAGATAGGTTTACTGCCGTAAATTGAGATGTCTTAACCTAAGAGAAACTATGAAGAAATTTATTTCCCTGATAGCTGTTCTTGCCTTGCTTTCAAGCTGTGGGCGTGGAGATCGTGGACAGCTGGTTGGTGCGAAAGGGGAGAAGTGGAATCCGGAGAAACCGCTTGGGATGACATTAATTCCGGGAGGTTCATTTATAATGGGGAAATCTGACGATGATATCGCAGGACAACGTAATGCGCCACCTAAAACGGTTACTGTACGTTCTTTTTATATGGATGAAACCGAAATTACCAATGCCGAATACCGCCAATTTGTAAACTATGTAAAAGATTCTATCGTAAGAGTAGAATTGGCTATTATGGCTGAAAACATGGGGGAAACCGAAGGTACAGGTGGTATTGGAGATTATGCTTTTATGGATGCCGAAGAAGGGAATATGACTCCATACGAGGAATATATGCTGAATACCTACGGGCAGGGAGGTCCTTCAGATACTTATGAAAACCGCAGATTAAATAAGGATGTAGATATTATTTGGGATACCGAAGATTACCCCGATGTTTATTACGCCGAGGTTATGGATATGATGTATATCCCAATGGAAGAAGTATATAACGGTCAGCGTACTATAGATGTTGAAAAACTAAAATTCACCTATAGCTGGATGGATGTACAGGGTGCCGCCAAGGAACAGGGAGATAGAAGTAATTTCATTAAAAAGGAAGAACTTCAGGTTTATCCTGATACTACAGTTTGGATAAGAGATTTTAATTATTCGTATAATGAGCCTATGCACAACGATTATTTTTGGCATAGTGCTTTTGATGATTATCCGGTAGTAGGAGTTACCTGGAAACAGGCAAGAGCTTTTACCCAATGGAGAACTTTGTATCATAATTATTACCGAAGAGAAAAAGGAGAGCACAACGTACCTTCTTACCGTTTGCCAACCGAGGGCGAATGGGAGTATGCCGCCCGTGGCGGTTTAGAAGGAGCTACTTACCCTTGGGGTGGGCCTTACGCTAAAAACGACCGAGGATGCTTTATGGCAAACTTTAAACCTTTAAGAGGGGATTATGCGGCGGACCAGGCTTTGTATACCGTTGAAGCAAAATCTTACGACCCGAATGATTACGGTTTGTATAATATGGCCGGAAACGTTGCAGAATGGGTAGATTCTTCTTACGATCCTGCATCTTACGACTACATGTCTTCAATGAACCCTACTGTAAATAATCCTGATGATATGAGAAAAGTAGTTCGTGGAGGTTCCTGGAAAGATGTAGCTTATTTCCTTCAGGTAAGCTCAAGAGATTATGAATATGCAGATTCTGCGAGAAGCTATATTGGCTTCAGAACAGTTCAGGATTACCTTGGAACAGATGTTACCCTCAATCAACCTAACAGATAATTAACAACAACCTATTTAACCAGTAGAAAATCTAAATCTATTTTATTATTATGGCAAATTCGAATTCAACTAAGAGAATAACAAACATGGTGTACGGTTTAGGTGCATCAGTTGTAATATTAGGTGCGCTTTTTAAAATTATGCACTGGCCATTTGCAAACCCTATGCTTATTGCAGGACTTGTAGTAGAGGCCTTTGTATTTGCTTATTCTGCATTTGAACCTACAGACGATGACCTTGACTGGTCACTAGTTTATCCTGAATTAGCCGGTGGGCAGGCAAATGGCCGTACCGCTACAGTGATTGAGGAAGAAAAAGAAACTCAGGGACAACTTTCTAAAAAGCTTGATGAAATGCTTAAGGAAGCTAAGATAGATGCTAATTTAATGCATAGTCTTGGAGACAGCATTCGTAATTTTGAAGGTGCTGCAAAAGGAATTGCTCCTACCATAGATGCTATGGCATCTCAAAAGAAATATAGCGAAGAGCTTACTACAGCTGCTACGCAAATGGAAACCCTAAATAATATTTATAAGGCTCAGGTAGAGTCGGCCTCTCGTCAGGCAGAAATCAACCAGGAGGTTGCGGAAAATGCCGGTAAGTTAAACCAGGAAATGGGATCGCTTGCAGCTAACCTTTCCTCATTAAACGGAGTTTATGGTGGTATGCTTACTGCAATGAACGGTACCCGTAGCATGGCGACTAATTAGTGAATGCATTACCTGAAAACCTAAATTATTAAAGAACAAAACTAATTAGCACATGGCGTCTGGAAAACAAACACCAAGACAGAAGATGATTAACCTGATGTATTTGGTATTCATCGCGATGATGGCACTAAATATGTCTAAGGAAGTATTGACAGCCTTTGGTCAAATGAATGAAGATCTGGAGGAATCTAATACTACTACATCTCAACGTAACGAAATGGCAATGGCCGGTTTGGCCGCCAAAGCCGAAGAACAACCTGCAAAATATGAAGAATTAAAAGATAAAGCCGAACAAATTGGGACGCTTTCTGATAATCTATATGCTACCGTTGGTAATCTTAAAGAGGAATTATTGGGAGATGTCGATGAGGAAGATAGAACCAATTACGAAGCTATGGATCGCTCTGATAAGCTTGACAACTTGTTTTTTGCAAGTGGAAGGGTGACTCCAAGAGGTGAAGAATTTACAGCGGCTATAGATGAATATAGGAATCAAGTACTTGCTATCCTGGGAAACGATTTTCCTGCGGTTAGAAGTGAAGTAGCTAAAGATTTTTCTACTGAAGAAGTAACCAATAACGAGAATGTAACCAAACCCTGGTTAATGTATAACTATCAGGGATTTCCATTAATTGCTTCCCTTACAAAATTAACGCAGATACAAGCTGATGTTAGAACAACAGAGAACGGTATTTTGTCATCCATGCTAGAAGGGCAGCTACAAAGTGATGTTTCTTTAACCAACTATCAGGCGATAGTGGTACCAGACAAAACGGCTTTCTTTAGTGGTGAAAACTTTAAAGGTAAAATTGTTTTAGGTCGTGTAGACCCTACCCTCAAATTTGAAAACGTTACCGTAAACGGTAATGAGGTGGAAAGCACTCAGGCCGGTCAGGTAATGTTGGATTTCCCTGCTGGAAATGTAGGAGAAAGAGAGATTAATGGTGAGCTTCAATTTAAAGAAGGGGATTCAATTGTTAGAATTCCAATTAATAGTTCCTACGCGGTAATTCCAAAACCTAATTCAGCAGTTATTTCTGCCGATAAAATGAATGTACTTTATCGTGGGGTTCAGAACCCAATGACGATTTCCATTCCTGGAGTTGGAAGTGTTAGTGCTCAGGCTCCTGGACTTTCACCCTCGGGAGGTGCAGGGCAATATGTAATGAATGTTACTACATTGCAGGCTAGAGAAGTTGCTATTAATGTAAGCGGTAAACTTCCCGGTGGAGAAACTGTTTCAGATAGTAAGACTTTTAGAATTAAAGATATTCCTCAACCTGTTGGAACAGTGAGGGGTGAAAATGGATCGTTACAAATGCAACGTAATAGTTTAGAAATTTCTACTATTAGTGCCAGCCTTCCAGACTTTGACTTTAACCTCGATCTTAATGTTACAGGATTCAGTTTTAAAGTACCAGGACAACCTACTATAAGGGTAAATGGAAGTAGATTAGATAACAATGCGAAAGCCGCTCTTAGAAGAGCCGGAAGAGGAGAAACAGTTCAGATTTTCGATATTCAGGCAGGTATTGCGGGTAACTCCAGTTACAAGCTTAAAAAGGTGGCTCCGGTTATTGTTGAGTTGACGAATTAATAAAATATAGAAGATGAGTTGGAGAGGATTTTTATTAAATGCTTTGGTGTTGGCTTTTACCATAGCATCCTACGGGCAGACGAATATTTTAAATGCCAAAGATCCGGATGATATAGGTAAAAAAACCGAAGCCCAGATTCAAAGTGATAAGAATGATAAGCCACTTCAATATGGATACATTGAAGATCGTGACGTGTTATGGTCTAAAAATGTATGGGAAAAAATAGATCTTGACGAAAGGGTTAATTTTCCTTTGTACTACCCAATAGATAAAAATAATATCGGTGACAATCGACGTTCACTGTATGACGTGTTGGTTTCTGCCATTCAAAGCGGTGAAATCCAAAATATTTATGCCGATTCTTACTTTAAGGAAAAACGTACCCTAGAGGATATTCAGGCAACTATATCAAAAGTAGATACTACAGATCTGGGTATTGAGCAGTATAATGCCGGGGAAGAAGTGGATCCTCAATTTATAGATCGTAGGGATCTTGGCGCTGCAGATATAGCTCAATATCATATTCGTGGAATGTGGTATTTTGATAAGCGTCAGGCCGAAATGAAATACAGGTTACTCGGGATTGCACCTGTAGCTCCCGATGTTAACTTTATAGACTCGGGTCAAACCGATCTTGTCGAGCTTTTTTGGGTGTGGTTTCCAGATGCGAGAGGAGTTTTACACGAAAATAAAGCCTTTACCGGAAGTAGTTCTGGACAAACCGTTACTTTTGATCATTTGCTGAATTCAAGAAGATTTGATGCACTGATCTACAAAGAAGACAATGTTTATGGTGATCGTGAGGTAGATGATTATATTGTAGATAATGCGTTTATGGAGCTTTTAGAAGCACAACGCATAAAGGAACAAATACGAAACTTTGAACTGGATATGTGGAATTACTAAAGTCCAGAAGTTCGGAAATTAGAGAAAAAGCGTTCCATTAGGAGCGCTTTTTCTATTTGTGACACCGGGGTAATCTATAAATTTTTATTTTTAAACTATGTTAGATTATATAGTAGTTGGATTAGGTTTAAGCGGAATTGCAATTAGCCGTAGACTGGAAGAAAGAAATAAGCAGTTTTTAGTTTTTGAAGATAACTCTCAAAAATCTTCCCTGGTTGCTGGGGGTTTATTTAATCCGGTTATCCTGAAGCGATTTACACTGGCCTGGAACGCGAATGAACAAATGAAGATTGCCATCCCTTTCTATAGAGAAATGGAGGAGCAATTGCAAGCTAAAATTGTTTTTCCAATAGAGATCTATCGGAAATTCTTTTCACCTGAAGAACAGAATAATTGGTTTGAAGCCGCCGATAAGCCTTTGCTTTCTGAATATTTAGATACTAAGCTAGTTAAAGATATCAACCCCAATATTCCTTCTGAATTTTCATTTGGTAAGGTGCGACAAACCGGTATAATTGACACCGATGTTTTGATAAAAGAATACCGGAAATATTTAGAAAATAATAGTAAAATTCAATTTGAAAGATTCGATTATAGTGCTTTACAAATAAACGAGGATTCAGTGAGTTATAATGGCATCTCAGCCAGGCAGATCATCTTTTGTGAAGGTTTTGGAATGCAGCATAATCCTTTCTTTAATTACCTTCCACTGAGCGGAAACAAGGGTGAATACATTACCATTTATTCTGAAGAATTACAGCTCGATGAAGCGGTAAAATCTTCTGTATTTATTATTCCGTTAGGCAATAATTTATATAAAGTGGGGGCTACATATAATAATCAGGATAAAGACCCGCAACCGAGTAAAGAAGCCAGGGAAGAACTGGAAAAGAAAATTGAAAAACTTATTAGCTGTAAGTTTGATGTGGTGGATCAGTCAGCGGGAATTAGGCCGGCCAGTAAAGACCGAAAACCAATGCTCGGGAGGCATCCTAAACATAAAAATCTCTATTGCTGTAACGGATTTGGAAGTCGCGGTGTTCTTATATCCCCGATGGTTTCAGAACAATTAATCGCATTTATTGAAGAGAAGGTGCAGCTTCCGCAGGAAATAGATTTAGAAAGATTCCATAAGAAACATTTTCCGGCCTAATTTTTACCTGCGGTGGGTTTGTAATGAAGAAATAAATTAATCCAGATATTCCTTGAAAGTCTAACAATTATGGGCATAAATACAACCAGCGTTCCAATAATGGCCCAAAAGGATGTCATTAAGCCGCCACCAAAAAAATAAAAGGCGATTACAAAAGCCGCTACGGCAAAGGCTATTCCTACCGCATAACTCACATACATGGCTCCAAAGAAGAAGGAAGGTTCTATTTTATACTTAGTGCCGCAGTTAGAACAGTGCTCGTGCATTTCAAAAATACGACCTAATTTATAAGGATTGCTTTCAAGATACATGCTTTCTTCGTGGCAAACAGGGCATGTCCCTGTAAGTATACTATAAAGTTTAGTTCCTTTTAAAAAATTCATAATTGGTATTCAGGGAGTTATAAGTTTTGTTACGACTTTATATTGAGAGCGAACATATTTTTTTCACGTTGTAAATTTAGGCATATTTGCAAAAATAAAATCTACAAATGCTTAATATTCATAATCTCTCTGTTTCTTTTGGTGGAGAATATCTTTTTGAAGAAATAACCTTTAGACTTGGCGCCGGAGATCGCGTGGGTTTAATAGGAAAGAATGGTGCTGGAAAATCTACAATGCTGAAAATTCTTGCCGGGGAGCAGGAATACGATGAAGGCCAGATTGCGCGTGATAAAGAACTGAATATTGGTTTTTTAAAACAGGATATAGATTTTGAGCAAGGCCGAACTGTTTTGGAAGAAGCACAACAGGCTTTTGTTGAAATAAAGAAACTCGAAAAACAGATTGATGAGATCAATCATCAATTAGCTACAAGAACTGATTATGAAAGTGAATCTTACACCCAGCTTATCCAGGATTTAAGCGAAATCACACATACTTACGAAATTATTGGGGGTTATAATTATGAAGGCGATACCGAAAAGGTGTTGTTAGGTCTTGGTTTTCAGCGGGAGCAATTTGATAAAATCACCGAAACATTTTCTGGAGGTTGGAGAATGCGTATAGAATTGGCGAAACTCTTACTTCAAAATAATGATATTCTGTTACTCGATGAGCCTACCAACCACCTTGATATTGAAAGCATCATCTGGTTGGAAAACTTCCTGAATAATTATTCGGGTTGTGTAATAATTGTTTCCCACGATAAAATGTTCCTGGATAATGTAACGAACAGGACCATAGAAATTTCCCTGGGCCAAATTTATGATTTCAATAAGCCGTATTCAAAATACCTGGTCCTTAGAGAGGAGTTAAGGCAGCAGCAACTCGCCTCGCAAAAGAATCAACAAAAGGAAATTGAACAAACCGAAAAGCTTATTGAGAAATTCCGTGCTAAAGCTTCTAAAGCTTCAATGGCGCAGTCTCTTATTAAAAAACTGGATAAGATAAATCGTATTGAGGTAGATGAAGACGATAATGCCGTGATGAATGTGAGTTTCCCAATTTCAGTGCAACCCGGTAAAGTTGTTATAGAAGCAGAGGGTATTGGTAAAGCCTACGGCGATAATCAGGTATTAAAAGATATTGATCTTTTAATAGAACGAGGGAGTAAAATTGCATTTGTGGGTCAAAACGGCCAGGGTAAAACCACGCTGGCAAAGATTATAATCAATGAAATTGCTTATGACGGAAAATTAAAACTGGGTCATAACGTGCAGTTAGGGTATTTTGCCCAAAATCAAGCCGATTACCTGGATGGTGAAAAAACCGTTCACGATATTATGATTGATGCCGCTAACGAAAAGAACCGAAGCAAGGTTCGTGATATGCTGGGTTCGTTTCTGTTTAGAGGTGATGAAGTTGAAAAGAAAGTAAAAGTGCTTTCCGGTGGCGAAAGAAACCGCCTGGCGCTTTGTAAGCTGATGCTACAGCCCTTTAACGTGCTTATTATGGATGAGCCTACCAATCACCTTGATATTAAGTCTAAAAACGTATTGAAGGCAGCATTAAATAAGTTTGAAGGCACTTTGATAATTGTTTCGCACGATAGGGATTTCCTTCAGGGACTTGGTAACAAAGTTTACGAATTTAAAGATACTAAGATCAAAGAATATCTGGGAGATATCAATTACTTCTTAGATCAGCGTAAGCTCGAAGATATGCGTAGTGTCGAGAAAAAAGAAAAGGCTGCAAAAGTGCAAAAAGATGCTGCCGGCTCTAATAATAAAAAAGCCTACAAAGATCAAAAGAAGGTGAAATCTTTAAAGAACAGGTTAAGCAATACCGAATCCAAAATTACCAAGTTGGAGAAAGATCTGGAGACACGGGATATGGAATTAGCTACAAACTATGATGAAGTTTCTTCCAAACCCGGATATTTAGATAGGTATAAAAACAAAAAGAAAGAACTGAATTCCCTAATGAAAGAATGGGAGGAAATTCAAGAAAGTCTGGATGGGCTTGCTTAAACATTTCATATAATTTCAAGTTTAAATTAAACCAAATGGGCAAATAGGTGTCCTACACACATGGATAAACGCAAAATCATTCTCTCCATTCTTGGAGTCTTACTTATTGTTCTGGCCGTTTTTGGAGCTAAGGCAATTATTGATAGCAACGTAAAAGAGGTACCCGAAAACACCAAAGTAGTTAAAAATGTGTTTGTAGAAACCGTTGAAAACCGGAAAGTGCCTATTGTGGTTCCCGCCAATGGTAATGTCACAGCGCTTAAAAAACTGGAGCTTTTTTCTGAAGTAGAAGGGATTTTTCAGGGTAGCAGTAAAGCCTTTCGCCCCGGGCAGCGCTATAATCGAGGCCAGGTGCTTTTAAGGATTAATTCAGAAGAATATGCGGCAAGTGTACGTTCGGCTAAAAGTGAATTGTTTAATAATATCACTTCTATAATGCCCGATCTTAGAATGGATTACCCAGATTCCTTTCAGAAATGGCAAAATTACCTGAATAATTTCGATGTTAACAGCACGACCCAAGCTTTACCGGAGGCAGATTCAGATAAAGAAAAATATTTTATTACCGGTCGCGGAATCCAGTCGGCTTATTATGAGATAAAAAACCTCGAAGAACGTCTTCGGAAATTCAATATTATTGCACCCTTTAATGGGGTTTTAACTGAAGCAGCCGTAAATCCTGGTACTTTAGTAAGACCCGGCCAAAAACTGGGAGAATTTATAGATCCCTCGGTTTATGAACTGGAAGTTGCCGTTGGAAAAAAGTTTTCAGATTTGCTGAAAATAGGTGAAGATGTAGCTTTGCAAGACCTTGATGGTAACCAAACCTATTCAGGAACAGTAAGCCGCATAAATGCCAGGGTAGACCGGGCTTCACAAACCATTCAGGTTTTTATAAAAATTGAAGATCCCAACATACGGGAAGGAATGTACCTTGAAGCTAAATTAGATGCCCGTGATGAAGAAAATGCAATAGAAATTGAAAGGGAGTTGCTAATAGATCGCTCTAAAGTTTATGTGGTAAGAGATAGTTTATTGGTTTTAGAAGAGATTAATCCTGTTTACTTTTCAAGTAATAAAGTGGTGATAAAGGGACTTGAAGATGGTGAGAAGCTTGTTTCAGCTCCTGTGCCCGGGGCATATCCGGGAATGAAGGTGCAAATACAGCAAAAAAAAGACACTGCTAAAGCCGAGGAATTTTGAGAAAATTAATCAGTTATTTTATAAAATATGAGGTAGCCGTAAATGTGGTGATCCTCGCTTTTGTAATCTTCGGTCTTGTAGGTGTGTTCAGTTTAAATTCTTCCTTTTTTCCTTTAGAAGAATCGCGCATTATCAATATCAATGTAAATTATCCAGGTTCAGCTCCCGAGGAGATTGAAGAAGGAATTATTCTAAAAATTGAAGATAACCTTAAAGGCCTGGTGGGTATAGAGCGGGTTACGTCCACAGCGCGTGAGAGTGGGGGTTCGATTACTGTAGAGATTGAGCAAGACGAAGATATAGATGTTATGCTCACGGAAGTGAAGAACGCGGTAGATCGTGTGCCTACTTTTCCCGGCGGAATGGAGCCCCTGGTGGTTTCAAAAGAAGAAAGGGTTAGGCCTTCTATTAGTTTTGCTATTAGCGGCGAAGGGGTGCCTTTGGTAACTCTGAAGCGAATAAGCGAGCAAATTGAGAATGATCTAAGACAGCTCGATGGGATCTCACAAATTGAGATTTCAGGATTTCCTCAAGAAGAAATTGAAATAGCAGTTAGTCAGGACGACCTTTTAGCTTATAATCTAACTTTCGAAGAAGTTGCCAGAACGGTTGGTGCAGCAAATATTTTAAGTACCGGCGGAACCATTAAAACTGAAGCCGAAGATTACCTGATAAGGGCAAACAGCCGAAGTTATTACGCTGATGCATTAAATGATTTGGTAATAAGATCTACAGCCACTGGGCAAACCACCCGATTAAGCGATGTTGCTGAAGTTCGGGACCAGTTTGGAGAGACTTCCAACTCTTCCTATTTCAATGGAAATATCGCTGTAAACGTTGCGATAAGTAATACAAATAATGAAGACCTTTTATCGGCTGCAAAAAAGGTAAAAGCGTATATAAAAGATTACAACGCGAAAAGCAGTAATATTCGCTTAGATGTTGTTTCAGATTCCTCCATTACATTAAGTCAACGAACTCAATTGCTGCTTGAAAATGGGGCGATGGGGATATTTCTTGTTTTGCTATTTCTATCCGTTTTTTTAAATACCAGACTCGCATTCTGGGTAGCTTTTGGTCTTCCAATTGCTTTTCTGGGGATGTTTATGTTTGCGGGTCAATTTGGTGTAACTATAAACGTTCTTTCTTTATTTGGGATGATTATCGTAATCGGGATCCTGGTAGATGATGGGATCGTAATTGGTGAAAACATTTATCAG
>JAGXIG010000009.1 GCA_024635815.1 Salegentibacter sp. | reverse complement strand
GCTGAAATTTAGATTTATAAGCCTTTAAATGTTAAAATTTGGATTCTCCTGGCTTAAAAATCTAATTAAACAGAATATTTTGTATGTTGGCATCACATTTGGATAAATTAACAAAACATTAATTTAAAACAACGTGTATGATTTATAGACTTCTGATTGTATTTGCCGTATTGATGTTCTCTTTTGCATTTACAACGACAGATAACTTAAACTCCAGGATTAATAATTCAAAATTAGAAGAAATCGCTTCCCCGATTTCCGAAGAAAATTTCAAAACAAGTTTTGAAATAAAGGTTGCAAATCTTTACAACGAATTTTCAATCAATAATAGTAGTATCCCTGCAATGCCGGTTTTCGAAAACGCTATGAAAGGCTATGGTCAACTCGAAGAAAAAGGTAAAGTAGGAAAGAAAATACTTACCGTGATAGATTTCGGCCTTTCCTCTACGAAAAAACGTATGTGGATTATGAATATGGAAACAAAAGAAGTTTTGTTCAATACTTATGTTTCCCATGGAAAAAATACTGGCGGCGAATTCGCTACCAAATTCTCGAATACAGTAAATTCTTTACAAAGTTCTCTTGGTTTTTATGTGACCGCTGAAACTTACTACGGAAAAAACGGATTATCGCTTTTTATAGACGGAATGGAAAAAGGCTTCAACAGTAACGCGCGTAAGCGTTACGTGGTAATCCACGGTGCAGATTATGCTGAACCTAATTTTATAGATAGGTTAGGTAGGTTAGGAAGAAGCTATGGTTGCCCAGCCGTGCCAAATACAATCGCTAAAGATGTGATAGATATTATTAAAGAAGAATCAGTAGTGTATATTCACAAAAACGATAAAAATTATCTAAAAAAATCTACGCTGCTGAATTAATTTTTAGTTAGCAATTTATAGATGGCGGCATCCCTCTTGTAGATATCTTCTGCAAATCGGGTGCTGCTATTTTCGTTCCAGGCGGTCCAGTAAAGATGGTGTACTTTTACTTTTTGAGTAACTTTAATCGTAGTAGTTTTTCCTGAATCAAGAATTTCTCTAATCTTTTCATCGTCGTATTTTGGCTGATCACTTAATAGCATTTTTGCCAATTCCAAAGCATTCTGAACTCTAACACAACCAGAACTTTGCGCCCTCAGATTTTTGTCGAAAAGCGACTTAGAAGGCGTGTCATGCAAATAGATCATATATTTATTGGGATAGATGATCTTCACCAGGCCAAGTGGATTTGCCGGCCCGGCTTCCTGTCTAAAGGTATAGCCTTTCACCTCAGGAGAAGACCAATCAACCTCGTTGGCAGATAATCTTTTTCCGCTTCTATCAAAAATGCTATAATTTTTTTTTGAAATATAATTGGGATCTCTTTTTGCAGATGGGATAACATCTTTACTTTTAATAGTAGGAGGAATAGTCCAGGTAGGATTATAAACTATGTGTTCTACCTCATCAGAGAAAATAGGGGTTTTCCTGGCTTCAGTACCTACCATAGTGCGGTGTGAGGCAACTGTATCTCCATCTCTAACAAAGTGTAAGCGGTAATTGGCAATATTAACAACAATGTGTTGATCGCCCAAATCTTTAGGGTACCATCGCCAGCGTTCCAGGTTTACTAAAATTTGCTCCAGACGCTTCTGGTAAGTTGTGTTTAAGGTTTCAATTGTACCGGCACCAATAACACCATCGGTTTCTATTCCATATTTTTCCTGATATTCTTTTACCGCTTCCTGTAAAGATTCTTCATAAACAGTAGCACTATCCACAATTTCCTTATCCCAATAGCCTAATTCCTTTAAGCGCCTTTTTATATTAGGAATTCGCTCATCCTTTTCATCAGCTTTTATGCTCTCTCCTTCTTCGGAAATAAAAGTGGGGTTTTCTTCTTTTTCAGCCAGTTTCAGGTATTCCTTCAAAGAGCGTTTTAAGCCTTTGTAAACTTCATGTTTTGGAATAACAGAATCTATAGCCGCAATTATATTTTTCTTCTGAACACCATAATTTAAAAGGCCCGGTAGATCTATTTTGTTGCTTTCTAAGCCCCAAATATCATAAATCTCAGCGGGATTTAATTTTCCCGAGTTATAATCTGAAGCCAGTGCAAAAAATGCATCGGTAAGGATTATTTCTGTGAGACTGCGCTCTCCATCATTTAATTCCGATAAGTTGGCGAGGGAATTTGTTAAATAAGATAAATGATAATCTTCAGGATTGAGTCCGTCTTCACTTGCTCTCTCGATACTTCGGTAAAGATCTTCTCGCATGGCTCTTTCAGTCCAAATTGGAGTATAATTCCTTTTTGAATAAATAGAATCCAGCAAACTGGAGTGTTGTAAATTGACATTGCTCACCGAATTTGAGATCCCCGGGAACTTTTTTGCAATCAATTCTGCAGAAGCCAGTTTTTCAATCACTTCTGCTCCTTCCTCTTTGGTAGTTTCAATTCCCGGCTCCCGATCTTTATCATCCGCGCAGGAAATAAAAACCATGAAAATAAAAAGCATTAAAAACTTGAAAAACTTCATTGGAAAAAGTAGGTTTAAGACTTTTGGTGGCAATAAGGGCTAAGCTCTTACGTCCTTAAAAGACTCATTGCGATCAAATTGCACTTCAGCAAAAGGACACAAAGGGTCTATTTTATAATTGTTTTCACGAGCATAACCTACAGTATGGGCAAGCAGTTTCGTGGCAATTCCCTGACCTTCTAATTCCGTTCTCACCTCAGTATGATCTATGGTGAGAATATCTCCGGCTTTTTTGGTGTAAGTAAGCTCGGCGTAAATGCCTCTTTGGTCTTCCACGAAAAACATTCCGCGGCTATCGTTTTCGCGATGTTTAATATCCATAAATTATTTCTTATAAATACCGTCTACAATCCCGTAATCTAAAGATTCCTGTGCATCCATCCAGTAGTCACGGTTAAAATCTTTAAGTACTTTTTCTATAGTTTGCCCGCAGTTTTCAGCAAGAAGTTTTGCACTTAATTCTCTTGTTTTCAGGATTTCGTTTGCCTGAATTTCAATATTTGAAGCCTGACCTCTGGCACCGCCCATTGGTTGATGAATCATAACTTTTCCGTGAGTTTGAATTAATCTTTTACCTTTGGTTCCTCCCGAAAGTAAGATAGATCCCATAGATGCAGCCAAGCCGCTACAGATGGTTGAAACGGGGCTTTTCAGGCTCTGCATAGTGTCATAAATTGCAAATCCGTCGGTTACAAAGCCACCGGGACTATTAATAAAAAACTGAATTTCATCATTGCCTTCCATATCGAGATAAAGAAGTCTGTCTATAACGTGTTTGGCAGATTCGTCGTTTACTTCACCCCAAAGGAAAACTTTACGTTCTTTTAGGAATTTTGCGTCTATTAGGTCCTGGGTTTTACCGGGTTTATTACTCATAAGAAAATTGATTTAAGATGTATTCTGTTAGGCATTAAAAATAAGATTTATTTGTCGGAACACCGGTTTTTTAATTACCCATTTAACAAGATTTTATCGCTTAGATTTAGTTTTAAGCTGAATATTAGCCAAATAGGAAAAACCACTCTAAAAAGTTTAATTTTCTTTTGGATTTTGAAAGCTTTAAACTTTATATTTGCAGGGCAGGCGGGAGTAGCTCAGTTGGTAGAGCGTCAGCCTTCCAAGCTGAATGTCGCCGGTTCGAACCCGGTCTCCCGCTCAACCAGAAACCTCAACGGAAATGTTGGGGTTTTTTTGTGGAAAAAAATCAAAATAAAGGAGCTGCCGGGTGAGAAATTTATTCCGATTGGGACCCGGTAGGGCGTAACATCGGGAAACCCGGTTTCGCTTTAAAGAGGTCAGAAAAGTTCTTTAACCCGTCATTCTGAACTTGTTTCAGAATCTAAGTTGCGGATATTCAATATATGTTAGAAACTGAAACAAGTTCAGTTTGACGAAATTAAACTCCTCCGGCCTGCGGGCTCCCATCCTTTTTAAGGAGTGGAATGAATTCAGCTTTGCTGAAGAAAGGAGAGGTTACACCCTTGATAATAAGTCAATGAAACTATAGGATATTATATTATTTTCAAACAGAGAAAAACTTTCCTCTTCTTTCTTTATTTTGTATTTTCCCCTCAAATACGTATTCAATAAATAGATAAAGATTTAATATAACCAGATAAATTCACGCACGGGGTGCCGCAAGGCTGAGATAACACCCGAAAACCTGATTTGGATAATGCCAACGTAGGGATGCAGGATTAAAATTTCCATTTTAAGACTCCATGTTTTTCGGCATTTTCCGGGTAGCGTGGAGTTTTTCTTTTTTAAAAAATAAAGATGGAAATTGAAAAAAGCGGCCGATTTGAATTACTCCCCGTAAATCATCAGAATTGGCAAAACCGGGAAGAATGGTTTTTTAACCGCAAACATACAGATACCTACGAGCAGTGGTACGAAGGCCGTTATAAACGTGCCGAAGTGTGGCAGAAAAAGGTAATGGAACAACTTGTTTCTAAAGATAAACGAGTAAAAACCCTGCTGGAATTTGGTTGTGGGACCACGCGCTTCACCAGGTGGTGGAAAGAAATTGGAATCGAGGCTACAGGTGGCGATATCTCTCCACTTATGCTCTCACAGGCAGTCCATTTATTTGAAGGAGATCTTGTAATGGCAGATTCTCACTTTATGCCTTTTAAAGATCATACTTTTGACTCCCTGGCTTTTATAACCACTTTTGAATATTATAAAGATCCTGTAAAAGTTATTCGGGAAGCAGCCAGGGTTGGAAAATACGGTATAGCCCTGGGGATGATGAACAGGAATTCTACCAAAGTAGTTCGGCGTCGCGTCCAGGAAATTTTTGGTGCTAACCCATTTTATCTTACCGCAACTTTTTATACGCCTAAAAAACTTACTAAAATTATAGAGGAAGCCCTGCAGGGACGGGAATACAGTATAGAATGGTCTTGCACCGGTTTACCAAAATGGTTCCCGGTTCAGCAATGGGGATTACCCTATGGTGATTTTTTCGGGTTGTATGTAGAATTTAAAGATGTAAAATGATGAGTAAAAAATTAGGAAAAATAGCTGAAGCAGAATTAGAAGGATTTATCCTGGAAAATTGTGGGCATACTCGTAAGGAAGTCAGCACAAAACCCGGGTTTGGCGTTGATGTTTCATTAGTAGATTTACCTAACGATTTAGCTTTAATATCCACAAGTGATCCGCTGTCGCTTATTCCCACGCTTGGCTTAGAAGAATCTGCCTGGCTTTCGGTACATCTTATGGCTAACGATATGGCTACGACCGGATTTGCTCCACAATATGCACAAATGGTGCTAAACTTACCGGCATCACTTTCCAGGGCAGATTTTAAAACTTACTGGAATTATATTCATCAATTCTGCAAAGAGATTGGAGTGGCTATTACCGGTGGGCATACCGGGTTTGTAGAAGGCCAAAATTCAACAATTTCAGGCGGGGGAACTTTTTTTAGTGTGGCTCCCAAGAAAGAGATTATTCTTTCTAATGGCGCAGAGAACAATGATGTAATCCTGGTAACTAAAACCTGTGCGCTTTCTTCTTCAGCCTTATTGTCAATGAGTTTTCCTGAAACCATAAAAAACAAATTAGGACAACAAACCTATGAGGCAGGCTGTGAAATGTTTTGGCAAACCTCTTCTTTAAAAGACGGGCTTGCAGCCGCAGGAACCGCGGATAAATTTCCGGAAATTCACGCAATGCACGATGTTACTGAAGGTGGTGTGCTTGGGGCAATATATGAAATGGTTAAAGCTTCGGGTAAAGGCGCCCTTATTTATGACGAAGCTTTACCGGTAACTTTGTGGCAAGAAGAAGTTTGTAAACTTTTTAAACTGGATTACAGGGAAATTATAGGCGCGGGTTCAATGATAATATCCTGTGAAAAGGGAAAAGAAGAACAAGTTATTTCCCGTTTAAACGCCGAAAATATTAATTGCACCGCCGTGGGGGAAATTAAAGCTGAAGAAGAGGGTGTTAAAATAGCTAAAGCTGATCAGGTTAAAGATTTAGAATATAAAACCGAAGATCCTTATTGGAAAGCTTTTTTTACCGCAATTAAATCTGGTTGGAAATGATAAAAAAGCAACAAATAAAAGAAGGGTTATACCTCGTTGTAGATCCGGAAATGGAGAAAACTGTTTTAATAGACAAGTTAAGGCAGATTATGGAAAAAAGTGAAATTGCCGCGGTCCAGGTGTGGGATAACTTTAAAAATATTGAGAATCAAATTTCGCTTATAAATGAAATCTGTAAAATTTGTAAAAACTATAAGGTTCCGGTTTTATTGAATAACAATTGGAATCTTTTAAGTCGAACTGAAGCAAGCGGGGTACATTTTGATGAAATCCCCAATAATTTCAAGGAGATTAAAAAAAACATTTCAGCAAATGCTTTACTGGGATTAACCTGTAACAACGACTTGGAGACTGTAAGATGGGCTGAGACCAATATGTTGGATTATATTTCATTTTGTTCAATTTTTCCTTCCTCAACCGCCAATAGTTGTGACTTAGTAGATTTTGAGATTATTAAGGAAGCCCGGAAAATTACCGAAATGCCTATTTTCCTGGCGGGAGGAATTAAACCTTCCAATATGCATTTGCTTAAAGAGTTGGATTTTGAAGGCGTAGCGGTGATCTCGGGAATAATGAGTGCCGAAAATCCTTCAATTTCAGCAGAAAATTATAATTCAGAATTTAAAAAAATAAAAAATGAGAACTTCAACAATAGATAAATTATGTTGTCCTTTTGATAAAAATGACCTGGAACTCACTTCAATTTCCAAAGATTTGGAAGGAAAGATTATAGAAGGTTTTTTAAGTTGTAAGAAATGTAAACGTATTTATCCAATAATAAAGGGAATTCCAATTATGAATCCCGACGAATACCGGGAATTTAAACTGGAAGCCCCGCTAATGGAAAAATGGAACAAATATTTAAAAGGTAAAAAAGTTGAAAATTTCAGGTTGGTTGCTGATGATACAGATGTGGATAGTTTAAAAGAATAGAATTTCGGCATAAAAAAATCCGGAAACTATTTTAGTTTCCGGATTTTGAATTTAAACTATAGCAGTTTTTATCCGTTCATCGAGATCAAAAACTCTTCGTTGTTTTTAGTTTGCTTAATCCTGTCGTTAATAAACTCCATTGCTTCAATAGGGTTCATATCGGCAAGGTATTTACGCAGTACCCACATTCTTTGCAGTGCAGCTTCGTCTAATAAAAGATCGTCGCGACGTGTACTAGAAGAAGTAAGATCTATTGCAGGGAAAATTCTACGGTTTGCAATTTTTCTGTCTAATTGCAGCTCCATATTTCCTGTTCCTTTAAATTCTTCAAAGATCACTTCGTCCATTTTAGAACCGGTATCGGTTAGGGCGGTAGCGATAATTGAAAGTGAACCTCCGTTTTCAATATTACGGGCAGCACCAAAGAAACGTTTTGGTTTGTGTAGGGCGTTTGCGTCTACACCACCACTTAAAACCTTACCGCTGGCAGGTTGTACGGTGTTGTAAGCACGGGCCAAACGTGTAATAGAATCCAATAGGATTACTACATCGTGACCACATTCTACCAAACGCTTTGCTTTTTCGAGTACGATATTGGCAACTCTAACATG
>JAGXIG010000008.1 GCA_024635815.1 Salegentibacter sp. | reverse complement strand
AGATGTGTATAAGAGACAGAGTATTTGTTGGCGATAAATCCAAAAAAGACGTCAAGGAAATACAACCCATAGTCGAAAAGATCAAGGCGCTGGAAGGTGAGTTTGAAGCCCTTTCTATAGACGAACTTAGGGCTAAAACCGCAAGCTTTAAGACAAAGATCACTGAAGCTTTAAAAGATATAAACAAGCAAATTGAAGACTTGGAAGCTGAAGCCGATGCCAGCGACGATATTACCCGAAAGGAAGATATTTATGCTGAAATTGATGCGCTAAAAGCCAAATCTTACGAAACTTCTGAAGGGGTTTTAAATGATATTCTTCCGGAAGCTTTTGCTACCGTAAAAGAAACTGCGAAACGCTTTTTCCATAACGAACAAATTAAAGTTACCGCATCAGAATTTGATCGTGAAATTTCTGCCGAAAAAGATTATGTAAATCTTGAAGGAGATCACGCAATCTGGAACAACTCCTGGGATGCTGCCGGAAAACCAGTAACCTGGGACATGATTCATTACGATGTTCAGCTAATTGGTGGTGTGGCAATGCACCAGGGGAAAATCGCAGAAATGCAAACCGGTGAAGGTAAAACCCTTGTGGCTACCTTACCTATGTATCTTAATGCACTTACCGGAAACGGCGTTCACCTGGTAACGGTAAACGATTACCTGGCAAAAAGGGATAGCGCCTGGATGGCCCCTATTTTTGAGTTTCATGGTTTAAGTGTAGATTGTATAGATTACCACAGGCCTAATTCTGCTTCAAGAAGAAAAGCTTACAACGCCGATATCACTTATGGAACCAATAATGAATTCGGTTTCGATTATTTACGTGATAATATGTCACACGCTCCTAACGATTTGGTACAGCGCCCACATAACTTTGCTATTGTAGATGAGGTAGATTCGGTTCTAATTGATGATGCGCGTACGCCGCTTATTATTTCCGGTCCAATCCCAAAAGGAGATGTTCACGAATTTAACGAGTTAAAACCTGCAATTTCAAATATTGTAGAACTTCAGCGTAAACACCTTACCAAGGTGCTTGCGGAAGCTAAAAAGCTTATTAAAGAAGGAAATACCAAAGACGGTGCTTTCCTATTGCTTAGAGTTTATCGCGGACTTCCGAAGAATAAAGCACTTATCAAATTCCTTAGTGAAGAAGGTATAAAACAGTTACTGCAGAAGACCGAGAATCACTACATGCAGGATAATAACCGTGAAATGCCTAAAGTAGACGCGGATCTATATTTCACCATTGAAGAAAAAAGTAACCAGATAGACCTTACCGATAAAGGTATTGAATTGCTTTCTGCTGATGGAGACACCGATTTCTTCGTTATGCCTGAAATGGGAATGGAAATCGCCAAGATTGAAAAAGAAGGTCTTCCCAAAGAAGAAGAAGCTGAGAAAAAAGAAGAACTTTTTAGAGATTACAGCGTAAAAAGTGAACGTATTCACACCTTACGCCAGTTACTTAAAGCCTATACCCTATTCGAAAAGGACGACGAATATGTGGTAATAGATAATAAAGTTAAGATTGTAGATGAACAGACCGGCCGTATTATGGATGGCCGCCGATATAGCGACGGTTTGCACCAGGCAATTGAAGCCAAGGAAAACGTAAAAATTGAAGACGCTACCCAAACTTTTGCTACCGTAACCCTCCAGAATTATTTCAGAATGTATGGCAAGTTATCGGGTATGACCGGTACTGCAGTTACTGAAGCAGGAGAATTATGGGAAATCTACAAACTGGATGTAGTAGAAATTCCTACCAACCGCCCCCTTGCAAGGAATGATAAGGACGATTTGGTTTACAAAACCAAACGTGAAAAATACAACGCGGTTATAGACCACGTAACCGATCTTTCTAATGCTGGAAGACCTGTACTTATTGGTACAACTTCGGTAGAAATTTCAGAATTACTATCACGTATGCTGAAATTGAGAAATGTGCCGCATAACGTACTTAACGCGAAACTGCATAAGAGGGAGGCCGATATTGTGGCTGAAGCAGGTAAGTCGGGTATTGTAACCATAGCCACCAACATGGCAGGTCGTGGTACCGATATTAAATTAAGTAAAGAAGTTAAAGAAGCGGGCGGACTTGCCATTATAGGTACAGAACGTCACGATTCCAGACGTGTAGACAGGCAGTTACGTGGTCGTGCCGGTCGTCAGGGAGATCCGGGAAGTTCTCAGTTCTATGTGTCGCTTGAAGACAATCTGATGCGTCTATTTGGTTCTGAAAGGATCGCAAAATTAATGGATAAAATGGGGCTGGAAGAAGGTGAAGTAATTCAGCATTCTATGATCTCAAAATCGATTGAGCGTGCCCAAAAGAAAGTAGAGGAAAATAACTTCGGAATTAGAAAGCGTTTGCTGGAATATGATGATGTAATGAATGCCCAGCGGGAAGTGATTTACAAACGTCGTTACCATGCATTATTTGGTGACAGGCTTAAGGTTGATATTGCGAATATGATTTTCGACACTTCTGAAGCAATTACCGAAAATAACAAAATTGCCCAGGATTATAAGAATTTTGAATTCGAACTGATAAGGTATTTCTCTATGAGTGCTCCTGTTTCAGAAGAGGATTTCGAAAAAATGGGCGTGCAAAAAATTGCCGGAATTGTTTATAAAGAAGCCTACCAGCATTACCAGGAAAAGATGAAGCACAGCGCTTCAAGAGCTTTCCCGGTAATCAAACAGGTTTATGAAGATGAAAGGAACAATTTTGAAAGAATTTCAGTACCATTTTCAGATGGACAAAAAACCCTTCAGGTAGTTACCAACCTTGAAAAAGCCTATGAGACTGAAGGTGTTCAGTTGGTTAAAGATTTCGAGAAAAATATAAGTCTTGCCATAATTGACGATGCCTGGAAAACCCACCTCCGTAAGATGGATGAGTTGAAACAAAGTGTGCAATTAGCGGTTCACGAGCAAAAAGATCCATTATTGATCTACAAATTTGAAGCTTTTGAATTGTTTAAATCTATGCTGGATCAGGTAAACCGTGATGTGATTTCTTTCCTTTTCAAAGGCGAAATTCCGGAAGGAAATGTTTCAAATATTCAGGAAGCGAGACAACGTAGAAAAGAGAAAGTAGAAGCCCAGAAGGAAGAAATTCCTAATATAGACGAAAGGGCTGCTCAAAGCCGTGCTGCCGGGAACACCCAACAGCAACGTCGCCCACAGGTGACCGAAACCATTACCAGGGATCAACCCAAAATTGGTCGTAATGATAAAGTGACTATTAAAAATGTGATGAGTGGTGAAAACAAAACCCTTAAATACAAGCAAGCTATACCTCTTATTGAAAAAGGAAATTGGGTTGTGGTTAATAAATAGTCAATAACAAAAGGATCAATAAAAAAATCCCGAAGCCTGTCAGGCTTCGGGATTTTTTTATTGCATCTTAATTAATTAAGTATAAATACGTATTTTTTTAAATAAATTACGTATTTTTGAGATGTAGAACTTTAATTCCAATTTATGAATTTTAAATTACCATCTCTATTTTTCTCATTATTTCTACTCTATACCATTCCCGGAATTTCTCAGGATTTTTATATAGATGCTGATATAAGGCCTCGATTTGAATACCGTCACGGTTTCGGAAATCTTTTCCCCAATGATGCCAAACCCGCAGTATTTGTTACGCAACGAAGTCGATTGAATTTAGGCTACATTTCTGAAAAATTAGAAACCTTTATTAGTGTCCAGGATGTAAGCACCTGGGGAGATACCAGGCAGATCCTGCCAAATGATCATAATGATTCTTTTTCCTTATTCCAGGCTTGGGCGCAATTGCAGCTAAGTGATTATTTAGCAGTAAAACTCGGAAGGCAGGTTATTTCCTATGACGATCAAAGGATCTTTGGAGGACTGGACTGGGCAATGCAGGGACGTTTTCATGATGCATTGCTCCTAAAATATAATTCTACCAGATTACTAATTGATCTTGGAGTGGCTTATAACCAGGAAGACCAGTACCTAACGGGAAATACCTATGCTATTCAGGGCTTTTTTAGTTATAAAACCATGCAATATGTTTACCTAAAAAAACAACTGGGTACTGCCAACTTCAGTTTCCTTTTCTTAAACAATGGTTTTCAAAAATTCATTGGGGAAAATAATGATCAACCAGATGGATTATATAACCGGCAAACCGCAGGGTCCTATTTTAAGATACCGGCAGGAGCTTTACAAATGTCTGGTAGCGCCTATTATCAATTTGGATATTCCAGCCCACAACAAAAACTTAGTGCCTATCAATTTTCGCTATTGGGAGAATACAAGCTTAACAATACCCAATATGGATTAGGATTTGAAATGCTTAGTGGAACCGACAGACAAAGCGATGGGATAAACAATTCATTTTTTCCTTTATATGGAACCAATCATAAATTCAATGGGTTTATGGATTACTTTTATGTGGGAAACCATGCAAATAGCGTTGGATTGAATGATTTCTATGGGAAAATAAATTTTAATACTGGTAAGGTAAATTCTTTACTTTTAAAAGCACATTACTTTATAACAAATGCTTCCCTGAGAGAAAATACCGAAAATTACCTGGGTACTGAAGTTGATGCGGTCTTCACACATAAATTCTCAAAGGATATTAGTCTTAATGTGGGATATTCCCATATGTTTCCCTCAAAAAATATGGGGATACTAAAAGGCAAAAATTACCAAAATACAAACAATTGGGCTTGGGCACAACTAACTATTACTCCAAGAATTTTTCACCATAACTTAGTCAAAGATTAAAAAAGGTCCGATTGTTTACTATTCCAGCCTATTAAAGAATTAATTTTCATTTCAGTGGCTGTTTATAATTTAAATTTCCACCAAACAATTTTTACTTAATTTTGTTTAAAATTTATTTTTTGATGAAAAACTATCAAATAGAAATAAAATGGGGAGTTATCTTCTTTGCTGCCTCTTTGCTTTGGATGTACTTTGAAAAACTTATGGGCTGGCACGATGTGCTAATTGCCAAACATCCCATCTACCCTAACTTTTTCGGCTTAGTTGCGATTGCGGTTTATCTATTTGCCATCCACGATAAAAGAAAGAATTTTTTCCGCGGAAAAATGAGCTGGAAACAGGGTTTCGTTTCGGGAGTAATTTTAAGTATCGTTATTGCTTTGCTCTCCCCTATCGGTCAGTTAATCACACATCATCTTATCTCTCCTGAATACTTTGAAAATGCCAT
>JAGXIG010000058.1 GCA_024635815.1 Salegentibacter sp. | reverse complement strand
GCCTAAACCTATTCCTTTTTCCAGCGATGGTGACATTGTACCCGAAGTTACTTCGCCAATAACCTTGCCATCTTCATCTTCAATTTCGTAACCCTGGCGTGGGATTCCACGTTCTTCCAGTTCAAAAGCGATAAGCTTTCGTTTTGGCCCTTCTTCTTTTTCCTTTTTTAACTCTTCAGAATTAATAAAGTCCTTCGTAAATTTAGTGATCCAACCCAATTTTGCCTCCATTGGGGAGGTGGTTTCGTCTATATCATTTCCATAAAGACAAAAGCCCATTTCTAATCGTAAAGTATCACGGGCAGCCAAACCTATAGGTTTTATTCCGTAATCTTTTCCAGCTTCCATAACCTTATCCCAAATTTGTTCGGCATCTTCGTTTTTGAAATAGATTTCAAATCCGCCGCTCCCGGTATAACCGGTGGCCGAAATAATCACTTTATCAATTCCTGCAAATTCGGCAACTTCGAAAGTGTAAAATTTCATATTAGAAAGATCTACATCTGTCAAAGATTGCATCGCTTCTGCCGCTTTTGGCCCCTGTATGGCTAAAAGCGAAAATTCGTCAGACATATCTCGCATCGTGGCATCCATCGAGTTATGCTGTGCGATCCAGTTCCAGTCTTTATCTATATTAGAAGCATTTACTACCAGTAAATATTTTTCAGAATTAATCCTGTAAATAATTAAATCGTCAACTATTCCGCCGGTTTCGTTAGGCATCACCGTATATTGTGCTTTCCCATCTACCAGTTTTGAAACATCGTTGGTAGTAACCTTTTGTATAAGTTCCAGTGCCTTATCCCCGGTGATGAGGAATTCTCCCATATGGGAAACATCAAAAACACCTAATTTCTCACGAACGTTTTGATGTTCAATATTCACACCTTCATAAGAAACAGGCATATTATAACCGGCAAAAGGTACCATTTTGGCATTTAGTTCTTTATGTCTGGCAGCGAGGGCAACTTCTTTCATTTATTTAAAATTTGCGCAAATTTATCGATTTCACTTTGAATACAATATTAAAAAGGGCTTTTTATGAAGAATCGTTATAACGATAGGGTGGGCTCGCTATTTCTATAGATATTGAGTTTTGATCCTAAACTTTTTTTGGCAAATCTCTAATAAATTTAAGTTTAGATTAAATTTTTAGATCGAAGCTTTCGAGCTTTAATTTGTAATTTTATAAGTGAAAATTTTAACCAAACTAATTAAATTATGAAGATATTATCTGCGGAGCAATTAAAAGAAGCTGATGAAGTCACAATTAAAACCGAAGGAATTTCGAGTACCCGTTTAATGGAACGGGCGGCAAGCTTGGTTTTTAATGAAATTCATACAAGGCTGGAAGGTGCAGATATTAATATTAAAATTTTCTGCGGAATAGGGAATAATGGTGGCGACGGTCTCGTAGTGGCTCGTTTACTCCATAAATACGGCTATAAAGTTGAAGTTTATGTGGTGAATTACAGCGATAAGCGTTCTGGTGATTTCCTGGTAAATTACGATCGTTATAAAAAGGAAAGCCACATCTGGCCTGAATTAATTAAAAGAAAAGAAGATTTCCCTGAAATTTCCCCTGGAGATTTTGTGGTAGACGCAATATTTGGAATTGGTCTAAACCGTCCGGCAGATGGCTGGCTGGCAAATTTACTGGAACATATCAATCAATCTGGAGCATTTTGCCTTGCTGTTGATATGCCTTCAGGTTTGTTCCCAGATAAAGTTCCCGCAAAGGATGCCGCGGTGATCAAGGCAAACTATACCCTGACTTTCCAGACTCCCAAAATTGTATTTTTTCTGCCGCAAACAATGAAGTTTTCGGGAGAAGTGCAGGTTTTGGATATTGGTTTGGATCGTGCATATTTAAAGGAGGTTAAAGCTATGGCGCAGCTGATTGGCAAACGCGAAGCCAGGCAACTTTATAAACCCCGAAATAAAAATTCCCATAAAGGCGATTACGGTCATACGCTTGTTGTAGGTGGAAGTTATGGTAAGATTGGGAGTATGGTGCTTTCGGCTAAATCTACTTTGAGGGCTGGAGCCGGCCTGTGCAGTGTTTTTGTACCAAAATGCGGTTACGAAATTCTACAAACTAGCTTTCCTGAAGCTATGGTGATTACCGATGAAGATGATAACCAACTTACTAATATTGAAACCGATCTTGAACCCGATGTGATTTGTTTTGGGATGGGTGCGGGGAAATCTTCTAAAACTGTACAAGCGTTTAAATGCCTGTTGGAAAAAACTAAAAATCCTATGCTAATAGACGCAGACGGATTAAATATGCTTTCTGGAAATAACGAACTTTTGGAATTGCTACCGAAGAATTCTGTTTTAACGCCGCATCCTAAGGAACTTGAGCGCTTAATTGGAACCTGGGAAGATGATTTTGAAAAGATCAATAAGATTGAAGTTTTCACGAAAAAATATAAGGTGATTTTAGTTTTAAAAGGAGCCCACACCTTTGTTTTTAGCGGGAAACATACCTATATCAACAATTCTGGAAATCCCGGGATGGCCACAGCTGGGAGTGGAGATGTGCTTTCAGGAGTGATTGCAGGTTTGATGTCTCAAAAATACGAACCTCTGGTTGCTGCGATCTTAGGCGTTTATATACACGGACTTTCAGGAGATATTTGTGCTGAAGAGAGGGGTTACGAAGCTTTACTTTCAGGGGATATTAGTGATAACCTTGGAAAAGCATTTTTGGATTTAGTTAGAGATGAGAAGAAGGTGTAATTTGGTTTTTTTAGAATTGTTTAAAGTATCGTTTTGATAAATTCTTAAAATTTCAGTTTTAAATTTGGATTGTATCAATAGAAATATGATTTTTGACTCAGATTTTAATAGGATATTATTTAAGGATTAATGGATCATTTTTGGTCTTTTTCGATTAAAAAATACTATTACTTTTCTCGAGTAGAATAATCTGCAATTGTGGTAATTACACTAAATTCAGATTAACCTTCATTATCTAAAACCATAATTTATGCAGTCTCACCATTATATCAGTTCCGCCATTTTAGATTTGGAAACCATTGAAGATATATTGGTGAATAAAAAGCAATTAGCGCTAAGTGAAGAAGCTGAATGTAATATTCGGAAATCAAGAAAATACTTAAACAAAAAAATCACAGAAAGCGATACCCCTATTTACGGAATAAACACCGGTTTTGGGGCTCTGTGTAATGTGAAAATAAGTCCGGGTAAATTAACAGAACTTCAGGAAAACCTGGTGAAATCCCACGCCTGTGGTACCGGCGATAAAGTTGACAAAGAGATTGTGAAATTGATGCTTTTGCTGAAAATTCAATCTTTAAGCTATGGGAATTCAGGTATTGCCTTAGAAACTGTTCTAAGACTTATCGATTTATTCAACCTTGAAATTTTACCGGTAGTTCACGAACAGGGATCTTTGGGAGCTTCTGGCGATCTTGCCCCGCTTGCGCATTTGGCTTTGCCCTTAATTGGGGAAGGTGAGGTATATCTGGAAGATAAAATAATCAGTGGGCAGGAATTGCTGAAACGCGAGGGCTGGGAAGCTTTGCAATTACAGTCTAAGGAAGGTTTGGCCCTGCTGAATGGCACGCAATTTATGAGTGCTCACGCGGTATACGCATTACTGAAATCTTATAAATTATCTTATTTAGCCGATCTTATTGGTTCAGTTTCCATTGATGCTTTTGATTGTAATTTATCGCCATTTGATGAATTGGTACATCTCGCCAGGCCGCACCGCGGACAAATAAAGACTGCTGAACGTATTCGCAGATTTTTAGAGGATAGCGAGATTGCCAAAAGTGAGAAAGAAAATGTACAGGATCCTTACAGTTTTAGATGCATTCCACAGGTGCACGGGGCGAGTAAAGACACCTTAAGTTTTGTAAGAAAAACCATAAAAACCGAGATCAACTCGGTTACCGATAATCCCAATATTTTCATTGAAGAGGATAAGATTATCTCGGGTGGAAATTTTCACGGTCAGCCTTTGGCCTTAGCGGTGGATTATTTGGCAATTGCTTTGGCTGAACTCGCCAATATTTCGGAAAGAAGAACCTATCAGTTGGTTTCAGGACTTCGTGGATTACCGGCTTTTTTGGTTGAAAATCCCGGTTTAAACAGCGGGTTTATGATTCCGCAATATACTGCCGCCAGTATTGTTAGTCAGAATAAGCAACTTGCGGTTCCTGCTTCAGTAGATTCAATTGTTTCATCAAACGGCCAGGAAGATCACGTGAGTATGGGGGCTAATGGTGCTACGAAACTTTTAAGGGTTGTGGAGAATTTAAATAGCGTTTTGGCGATTGAGTTATTTAATGCTTCACAAGCTATGTACTTTAGAGAGCCGGCAAAAACTTCAGAAATGCTAAAAGCCGTTTTAGCCGAATTTAGAGAGGTCGTACCGGTATTGTATAATGATGTAACGATGGCGCCCCATATAAAAGCGGCGAAATTTTATTTGGAGAATTTCAATTTCAAAGAAAATATCTTCGATTAAATTTTATATTTAATCCAATTTATGGCTTGTTCTAAATTGTCAAAAACTTCAAAAGAATTTTGAGCTTTATAAAATTGACGCTCTACTTTATGCGCATTTAATCTAATAAGCTCATTTTCGCTGACCACCGCAATAGCCTTCAAATTTTCAGCACGGGCAGATTCTCTATAAACCATTGGATCTACAGCATAGGAATTTTTACGCAAAGAAATATAACCATAGGCTTTATCTTGAAAAACCTCTTTTCCAATAGCTAATAATTTTCGATTATTGTGTGATGTGAACAGTAGACCTTCATTTAATTCGGCAATAAGGATATTTTGAAAAATGCGAACCTGCCCAAATTCCAATTCCATTTTTTCAGTAGTCATTAATGTAGGGATTAATTCTTTGCAAACTTAATATATTTCAGTTATAATATTAAAAAAAGGCTATTTGAAATGAGATTTTCAAATAGCCTCTTATAAAACTAATAATCCTTTAAAACTTTAAGATTCTGTTTCTTCTATAGCTTTATCGATTTTAATGGTCAATTCGTTTTTCTCTTCATCGAGATCCATAAAAATTTTATCACCTTCAGCTAATTTTGAAGTGATAATTTCTTCAGCGAGCGCATCTTCAATATATTTCTGAATAGCTCTATTTAAAGGCCGTGCACCATATTGTTTATCGAATCCTTTTTCAGCAATAAAATCTTTGGCTTTATCACTTAGTGTTAAGTCGTAACCAAGACTTCCAATTCTGCTGAATAATTTTACTAATTCAATATCAATAATCTTATGAATGTCTTCACGCTCAAGGCTGTTAAAGATCACTACATCGTCAATCCTATTCAGAAACTCTGGTGCAAATGCTTTTTTAAGAGCATTTTCGATGACGCTCCGGGCATTTTCATCGGCTTGAGAACGCTGTGAAGCGGTACCAAATCCAACTCCCTGACCGAAATCTTTCAGTTTTCTTGCTCCAATATTTGAGGTCATTATGATAATAGTATTTCTAAAATCGATCTTTCTACCTAGGCTATCGGTTAAATATCCATCATCCAGCACCTGAAGTAGCATATTGAAAACATCAGGATGGGCTTTTTCTACCTCGTCGAGGAGAATAACCGCGTAAGGTTTTCTGCGTACTTTTTCGGTAAGCTGGCCACCTTCTTCGTAACCCACGTATCCTGGAGGTGCTCCAACTAATCTTGAAATAGCGAACTTCTCCATATATTCACTCATATCTATTCGAATAAGTGAGTCGTCATTATCAAATAATTCACGCGCAAGCACTTTTGCCAACTGTGTTTTACCTACCCCGGTTTGGCCTAAAAATATAAACGATCCGATGGGTTTGTTTGGATCTTTAAGTCCGGCACGGTTTCTTTGAATGGCCTTGACTACTTTGCCAACAGCATCATCCTGTCCAATTACTTTTCCTTTTATTTTCTTAGGAAGTTCAACCAATTTGTTGCTTTCTGTTTGAGCAATTCGGTTTACCGGAACACCGGTCATCATGGAAACAACATCAGCAACGCTATCTTCATCAACCGTTTCTTTATGTTTCTTAGATTCCTCTTCCCATTTTTCCTGGGCTATTTGTAATTCTTTCTCAAGATTCTTCTCATCGTCCCTAAGTTTTGCAGCTTCTTCGTATTTCTGTTTTTTGACTACAGAATTTTTTCTTTCACGTACTTCTTCCAGTTTGCGTTCCAGATCTAAAACCTGCTTTGGTACGTTGATGTTTGTAATGTGTACACGAGAACCCGCTTCATCTAAAGCATCTATAGCTTTGTCTGGTAGAAAACGATCGGTTAGATACCTGTTGGTTAACTTTACACAGGCTTCAATCGCTTCATCGGTATAGGTAACGTTATGGTGATCTTCGTATTTATCTTTAATATTATTTAGAATTTCAATGGTTTCTTCTACCGTAGTAGGTTCAACAATCACTTTTTGGAACCTTCTTTCTAGAGCACCATCTTTTTCAATATACTGCCTGTACTCATCTAAAGTTGTAGCACCAATACATTGAATTTCCCCTCTTGCAAGAGCAGGTTTAAACATATTGCTGGCATCAAGACTTCCTGTAGCGCCACCGGCACCAACAATGGTGTGAATCTCATCAATAAAAAGAATAATATCATCATTCTTTTCCAACTCATTCATCACGGCTTTCATACGTTCTTCAAACTGTCCGCGGTATTTGGTGCCTGCTACTAAACTGGCAAGATCCAGGGTAACCACGCGTTTATCAAAAAGTATTCTTGAAACTTTTCGTTGAATAATTCTAAGAGCTAAACCTTCAGCAATAGCCGATTTACCAACTCCAGGTTCGCCAATTAGCAAGGGGTTGTTTTTCTTTCTTCGACTTAAAATTTGCGAAACCCTTTCAATCTCTTTCTCACGACCTACCACAGGATCTAGCTTATCTGCTTCTGCCATCGCGGTAAGATCCCTTCCAAAATTATCTAAAACCGGGGTTTTAGACTTTTTGGAAGTTTTTCCCGGGCCACTACCACCTCCGCTAAACGGATTATCTTTAGTAGCATCATCGGTACTGCTATCATCATCAGAAAACGATTCAGCCGTTGGACTATCCTGGAAGTCATTTTCATCACTGGCGATCATATATTTAAACTGATCTTTAACCCCGTCATAATCTATTTTTAGCTTGTTAAGCAGTTTAGTGGTGGGGTCGTTCTCGTTTCTTAAAATACAAAGCAACAAGTGAGCGGTATTTATATTAGAACTTTGAAAAAGCTTGGCTTCTAAAAAAGTCGTTTTTAGGGCCCGCTCTGCCTGGCGGGTAAGGTGGAGGTTTCTTTTTTCGTTAGAAACCGCAGTAGATTCTGGGTTGGCCGGGCTAAGTATTTCTACTTTACGTCTTAAATGACTTAAATCTATATCTAGTGCATTTAAAATATCTATGGCTTTACCATCTCCGTCTCGCAGTAGACCAAGCATAAGGTGTTCAGTGCCAATAAAATCGTGGCCTAAACGCAATGCCTCTTCTTTGCTATATGCGATTACATCTTTTACTCTAGGGGAAAAATTATCATCCATCTTTATCTGCCTTTCTCTCTGATTTATTCAGTACAAAACTTTCAAAAATTGTACCTAATCCTATGTTATTAGCTAATTGACAAAATTACTTTCAATATTCAAAGGGTAAAATAAGGAACTTATTAACGATAGCACACTAAATATTTGTTAATAAAATTTGGGTAAACAATACGCCAAACAGGGCTTCAACATCTATAAAATATGTAAATTGGCACGTTAGATTTGAGAACTAAAATAAACTTTACAATATGGCTGAAGGAGAAAAGCTTATTCCTATAAATATTGAAGATGAAATGAAATCGGCCTACATTGATTATTCAATGTCGGTCATTGTGTCACGTGCTTTACCTGATGTTCGTGACGGCTTAAAACCGGTGCATCGCCGGGTATTGTTTGGTATGTATGAACTTGGGGTGCTTTCCAATCGGTCTTATAAAAAATCGGCCAGGATTGTAGGGGAAGTACTTGGTAAATATCACCCTCACGGAGATTCTTCGGTTTATGATACAATGGTAAGAATGGCCCAGCACTGGAGTATGCGTTATATGCTCGTAGATGGGCAGGGTAACTTTGGTTCAGTAGATGGTGATAGCCCCGCGGCTATGCGTTATACCGAAGCCAGAATGCGTAAAATTAGTGAGGATATGCTTGCTGATATCGATAAGGAGACGGTAGATACTCAGCTTAACTTCGATGATTCCTTAAGTGAGCCTGTTGTTATGCCAACGCGTATTCCTAATCTTCTTGTAAATGGAGCTAGCGGAATTGCTGTAGGTATGGCTACCAATATGGCACCTCATAACATTTCTGAAGTAATAGACGGAACCGTTGCGTACATTGAAAATAACGATATAGAGATCGAAGAGCTTATGGAGCATATTAAGGCTCCCGATTTCCCTACCGGTGGAACGATTTATGGTTACGACGGTGTGCGTGAAGCTTTTAAAACCGGAAGAGGACGTATTATGATGCGTGCTAAATCTCAGCTAGAAGAAATTAACGGAAAAGAATTTTTGGTAGTTACTGAAATTCCTTATCAGGTGAACAAGGCAGATATGATTAAGAAAACTGCCGATCTCGTTAACGAGAAGAAAATTGAAGGGATTAGTCTCATAAGGGACGAATCTGATAGAAATGGAATGCGTATCGTTTATCAATTAAAACGAGATGCTATTCCTAATATAGTTCTTAATACGCTTTATAAGCATACCGCTTTACAAACTTCTTTTAGTGTAAATAATATTGCGCTGGTAAAAGGAAGGCCAGAGATGCTCAACTTAAAAGATATTATTTATCATTTTATTGAGCACAGACATGAAGTTGTTGTTAGAAGAACAGAATATGAACTTAGAAAGGCTGAAGATAGGGCTCATATCCTTGAAGGTTTAATTATCGCTTCAGATAATATCGACGAGGTTATCGCTTTAATTCGTTCCTCCAATAATGCTGAAGAAGCCAGGAATAAATTAATTGAACGTTTTGAATTAAGTGAGCTACAGGCAAAAGCCATTGTAGAAATGCGTTTACGTCAGCTTACCGGGCTGGAGCAGGATAAACTGCGTGCCGAGTATGACGAAATTATGAGCACCATAGAAGACCTTAAAGACATTTTGGCTCGTAAAGAACGCAGAATGCAGGTTATTAAGGACGAACTTCTGGAAATAAAAGAAAAATACGGAGACGAAAGACGTTCTACCATAGAATATGCTGGAGGAGATTTAAGTATTGAAGATATGATCCCGGACGAACGGGTGGTAATTACAATTTCTCACGCCGGTTATATTAAAAGGACTTCCTTAACCGAATACAAAACTCAGAATAGAGGTGGTGTTGGCCAAAAAGGTTCTAATACGAGAAATGAAGATTTCCTAGAATATCTATTCTCAGGAACCAACCACCAGTATATGTTGTTCTTTACTCAAAAAGGAAAATGTTTCTGGATGCGGGTATACGAAATTCCCGAAGGAAGTAAAGCTTCAAAAGGAAGAGCGATTCAAAACCTTATCAATATAGACCCAGATGATCGCGTAAAGGCATTTATATGTACTCAAGATCTTAAGGACGAAGAGTACATCAATAAGCATTATGTGATTATGGCCACTAAAAAAGGCCAGGTAAAGAAAACCTCTCTTGAACAATATTCCAGACCTCGAACTAATGGAATAAATGCCATTACCATTAGAGAAGACGATGAATTACTGGAAGCAAAACTAACCAATGGCGATAGCCAGGTGATGCTTGCGGTAAGAAGTGGTAAAGCCATTAGGTTTGAAGAAGGAAAAACCAGACCAATGGGAAGAAACGCTTCAGGGGTAAGAGGTATTACCCTTGCGGACGATAAAGATGAAGTGGTAGGAATGATCTCGGTAGAAGACTTTAATTCTGATATTCTTGTAGTTTCAGAAAATGGCTACGGAAAAAGATCCAGTCTTGAAGATTACAGAATTACCAATCGTGGCGGAAAAGGTGTCAAAACAATTTCCATTACTGAAAAAACTGGAAGCCTTGTTGCGATTAAAAATGTTTCAGATGATGAAGACATTATGATCATCAATAAATCCGGGATTGTAATAAGAATGGAAGTTGCAAATCTTAGAGTTATGGGACGTGCAACCCAAGGGGTTAGATTAATTAACCTTAAAGGAAACGATGCCATCGCAGCCGTTGCAAAAGTACTTCACGATGAGGACGATGTTGAGTTGATGGATGATCCTGAAAAGACTGAAGATGCTGAAGAAAATCCAAATGGCACAACTATTGTAGACGATAGTGAAGAATAACTATAATAAAAACCAAAACAAGATGAAGACTAATATTTTTACTGTTGCGTTGTCATTATTATCGGTGGCGGCCGTTGCACAAAAAGGTGAAATTAGAGATGCAGGTGATGCCATAGAAGATGGCAACTATGCACAAGCTAAAACTGAATTACAAACTGCCGAATCTATGCTTTCTGAAGCTAATGATAAATGGACAGAGAGATTCTACTTATATAAAGGTCAGGCCTATTTAGGAAGTGGAGAAAATGCTTCTCTGGAAGATTTGGAAGTAGCTGTAGAAGCTTTCCAAAAAGCCCAGGAATTAGGCAATGAAGAAGAAGCCGTTCAGGGATTTGATCAGGTTAGAAATGCTTTAGTACAAAGCGCTATCAATGATCAAAATGCTGAAGATTATAAGAGTGCTTCAAATAAATTACGTTATAGCTACGAGTTAAATAAGCAGGATACTCTTTATTTATACTACGCTGCTGCAAACTCTTTAAATGCTCAGGATTACACTACTGCATTAGAGGATTATAAAAAACTTAAAGAATTAGGTTTTGATGGTTCGGGTGTGGAATATCTTGCCACCAATGTAGAAACAGGTGAGGAAGAAGTAATG
>JAGXIG010000057.1 GCA_024635815.1 Salegentibacter sp. | reverse complement strand
GTATAGATTCAGTAAATCTATTAAAAATTTGTTAATATCATTTGCGGGAATCCGTAAACCCAGACATAAGCTTTAGAACTGTGAGGTTTTTTAGTAAGCTTTGCCTAAATTTGTTTAAAACAAGATTATAATGAAGATCAGCCTTAAAAGACTCAATAAAGATTATCATTTTGAAACCGTAAACGAACGTGGAGACATTGTTCATTTAGACAATAAAACCGATGCCGATCCAAAAGGTGCCAGCCCAATGGACCTTCTATTGCGCGCCATTGCAGGTTGCAGTAGCATTGATATTGTAATGATCTTAAAAAAACAACATCTGGAACTTGACGATCTTCAGGTTGAAGTTGAAGGTTTTAGGGAAGATGGTGCGGTGCCCAATGTTTTTAAGAAAATTCAGCTTAGTTTTCTTTTAAAAGGAGATGTACCTGCAGCAAAAGCAAAACGCGCGGTAGATCTATCTATGGAAAAATACTGTTCGGTTTCTAAAATGCTGGAAAAGGCGGCCGAGATCAATTATGCCATTACTTTAAACGGCGAGCTTATTAATTAGATGATATCTTTTGAAACCAGGATAGTTAGTACCTGGAAGCCTTCGGTGCTTTTAAGGATTATTTTTATTATTCTCCTAATTGGTGGTGCTTTTATAACATCGGTTTTTGAGGTAGAAGAGACCTGGCTTAGAGTTTCGGGGAGTGTTGCATTTATGTTAGGAATGTTTGGAGCCTTAAGTCAGTCGTTTGTTAAGCCGAAAAATATTGGTGAGATTACGATTGATGAAGCTAAAGTAGAAATATCTTTAGCCGATTCTAAGAAGGTTTTTTTAATTTCTGAAATTAGGGAAATCGGTTTTAAATATGGGGGATATGCCAGTTTCTGGAAGTACACTTTGCACGGAAATAAAAACCATATTTATTTTACAACCCTTTCAGGGGAAAAATATAATTATGAAATCATTCTTCAGAATAAACAGAAGAAAGAAGACCTAAAATGTTTTCTAAACGAATTAAATGCTACTGATTCTATTGAAATTAAAAAGTTCGGTAATTCGGTCTTTTAATAGCATAGAAAAATGTGGAAATTAAAGCCTGTTTTAGAAGTAATTTTGAATTTTATAGGATCAATTTTTTATTTTTCAGAAAATATCTTCTGAAAAACCATTTAGAATAAATTTTTAATAAAAATAACCGGGACGCCTTGCATTTAAAAGGCTGTGCCGTATATTTGCTGGTTCAAGTTCATTGATTATAACATCGTTATCAAGAAAGGTTGAGGGAATAGACCCATTGAAACCTTGGCAACCCTCCTGTAATGGGAGAAGGTGCTACGTTCTACTTCGCTTTTGGCGCAGATAGATAACTCAAAAGAATTCTTTCCCGCTTCTTTTTTTGATAGTGATTTTAGATAAAATTATATGTCGAAATTAGAAGAACAACTTCAAAAAAAAATACTCATTTTAGACGGTGCCATGGGTACCATGCTTCAGGATTATAAATTTTCTGAAGAGGATTTCCGTGGAGAACGTTTTGCAGATTGGCCGGTTTCCGTGCAGGGAAATAACGACCTGTTGTCTATTACCCAACCTGAAGCAATCGCGACAATTCACCGCAAATATTTTGAAGCCGGTGCCGATATTGTAGAAACCAATACCTTTTCTGCAACCACTATCGCTATGGCCGATTATAAAATGGAAGAACTGGTAGATGAAATCAATTTTGAGTCGGCCAGGATTGCCAAAGAAGTCGCCGTGAAAATGACTGAAGAAAATCCGGAAAAACCTCGTTTTGTAGCCGGCGCTATTGGGCCAACCAACAAAACCGCGAGTATGAGTCCAGATGTAAATGATCCCGGTTTTAGGGCAATTTCTTTTGAAGAATTACGGGTGGCATATAAACAACAGGCCAGAGCGCTAATAAAAGGCGGGGTGGATATCCTGCTGGTAGAAACCGTTTTCGATACTTTAAACGCTAAAGCCGCTCTTTTTGCCATAGATGAACTTAAAGAAGAACTGCAGTTAGATATTCCAATAATGGTAAGCGGAACAATTACCGATGCTTCCGGACGAACCTTATCGGGTCAAACCGCTGAAGCTTTTCTCATTTCAGTATCGCATATTCCTTTGTTGAGTGTTGGTTTTAACTGTGCTTTGGGTGCTAAAGAACTAACTCCTCACCTTGAAGTTTTAAACCGTTTTGCAAGTTCCGGGGTTTCTGCTTATCCTAACGCAGGTTTACCAAATGCCTTTGGGGAGTACGATCAGGATGCTGAAGAAATGGCGAGCCAAATCAAAGAATATTTAGAAAAAGGACTTGTAAATATCCTGGGAGGTTGCTGCGGAACAACACCGGAGCATATTAAAGCTATTGCTGAAATTGCCAAGGATTATGAGCCAAGAAAAATAGTAAAACCTGAGTTTTCGACCGCTTTATGATAGAAACTGTGAAAAAAGAAAAAGATCAGGAGGAATTTTCCATCCCTAATAAAAAACAAAAAGAGGTGAGGCCCTTAAAATTATCGGGTCTGGAGCCGCTAATAATTACCCCCGACAGTAATTTTGTAAATGTAGGGGAGCGGACCAATGTGGCCGGTTCTAAAAAATTTCTTCGCTTAATTAAAGAAGAGAGATTTGAAGAAGCCCTGGAAGTTGCCAGGGACCAGGTAGATGGTGGTGCCCAGATTATAGACGTCAATATGGACGATGGCCTTATTGAAGGTAAAGAGGCTATGGTGAAGTTTCTTAACCTAATTGTAGCCGAACCAGATATAGCCCGTGTTCCTATCATGATAGATAGCTCTAAATGGGAGATTATTGAAGCCGGTTTGCAGGTGGTACAGGGAAAATGCGTGGTAAATTCTATAAGCCTGAAAGAAGGTGAAGCAGAATTTATTGAACACGCCACGAAAATAAAACGTTATGGTGCGGCGGTAATTGTAATGGCTTTTGATGAAGTGGGGCAGGCCGATAATTATGACCGCCGAATTGAAATCGCAAAGCGTTCTTATGATATTCTGGTCAATAAAGTAAAATTGCCGCCCGAAGATATCATTTTCGACCTTAATATTTTTCCGGTGGGAACCGGAATGGACGAGCATAAGCGTAATGCCATAGATTTTATTGAAGCAACGCGTTGGGTAAAAGAAAACCTCCCTCATTGTAGTATTAGTGGAGGGGTGAGTAATGTTTCTTTTTCCTTCCGCGGAAATAATCCAGTGCGGGAAGCCATGCATTCGGTGTTTTTGTATTACGCTATTAAGGCCGGAATGAATATCGGGATTGTAAACCCTGCGCTTCTTGAAGTTTATGACAATATCCCGAAAGATCTTTTAGAGCATGTTGAAGACGTAATCCTGGACAGGAGAGAAGATGCTACCGAGCGCCTACTTGACTTTGCTGAAACAGTGGTGGGTTCTAAAAAAGAGAGTAAAGTAGATCTTTCCTGGAGGGAAAAACCCTTGCAGGATCGGGTTACCCATGCGCTTGTAAAGGGAATCGACGCTTATATTATAGAAGATATAGAACAGGCCCGCCAGGAAGCCGAACAACCTATTGAGGTAATAGAAGGCCATTTAATGATAGGAATGAACGTGGTTGGTGATCTATTTGGAAGCGGAAAGATGTTCCTGCCGCAGGTAGTGAAGTCGGCGCGGGTGATGAAGAAAGCGGTAGCTTACCTTTTACCCTATATAGAAGCTGCAAAAAAAGCCCCGGAACCGCCCAAAGGCGAGGATTATTGGGAAAAAGCTGATTTAGAATTTTTTGGTGTCATGAAGGAATTTGCCAGAAAGCATCGCTATAATAATATTAGTGAAGCTGAGACCATTTTGGGAGATGCTTTAGATAGTGGGGACTTACAGGATTACAAGTTTAAAAAACAGTATATAATAGGAAGTTATATCGCCGATTTTGTATGCCTTAAGGAGAAGCTTGTAGTAGAAATTGATGGTTTAATCCATCAGTTACCCGAGGATAAAACAACTAATGAAGAAAGAACAGCCTGGCTAAAAGAGCACGAGTTCCGGGTTATTAGGTTTGCCGGCGATGATATACGTTCTGATCTGGACAGCGTTGTAAATAAAATTTCCAGAATGCTTAAAAAAGCTCCGCCATCGAGTGCGGGAGGGGCAGGAAAAGTCCTTATGGCCACCGTTAAGGGTGATGTTCACGATATAGGGAAGAATATTGTAAGTGTGGTATTGAGTTGTAATAATTATGAAATTATTGACCTGGGCGTTATGGTGCCTTCAGAAAAAATTATAGCAACTGCCAAAGCCGAAGGAGTTGATGCCATCGGGTTAAGTGGCTTAATCACACCTTCTTTAGACGAGATGGTTTATCTGGCCAAAGAGATGGAACGGCAAAATTTTGACGTGCCTTTGTTAATTGGTGGCGCCACCACTTCAAAAGCCCATACGGCAGTAAAAATAGATCCGCAATATAAAAATGCGGTTGCTCACGTAAACGATGCATCCCGTGCAGTTACCGTAATTGGTGATTTATTGCGGGAAGATACGCGCATAAAATATATGAGTGATCTAAAGGCTGAATATGATAAATTCAGGCTTAATTTTAAGAAAAGGAGTAAAGTGAAATCCTTTTTATCTATTGAAGAAGCAAGAAAGAATAAGTATTCAATTGATTGGGAAACTACTCAAATCACAAAGCCAAATAAGCCGGGGATTCAGCAGATTGATGATTTCGATTTAAAAGAACTTGAAGCTTTTATAGACTGGAGTCCGTTTTTTAGAAGCTGGGATTTGCACGGCCGGTATCCTGATATTTTAAAGGATAAAGTAGTAGGGGAACAGGCAACTTCTTTATTTCACGATGCTAAAGTTTTACTGAAAAGGATCCTTGACGAAAAATTACTAAAAGCAAAAGCAGTGTACGGGTTGTTTCCGGCAAATACGGTTAACGATGATGATATTGAGGTTTCTTATGAAGAGAATTCCCAAGAAAAAACGATGCTTTTCAGAACCCTTCGTCAGCAATTAAAAAAACACGGTGGAAAACCAAACTTTGCGCTTTCCGACTTTATTGCGCCAAAGGAAACCGGAATTCAGGATTATATAGGATGTTTTTGTGTGACTACAGGTTTTGGAACTGCAGAGTTAGCCAAAAAGTTTGAAGAAGATCACGACGATTATAATTCGATAATGATAAAAGCCCTGGCCGATCGTCTTGCGGAAGCTTTTGCTGAATATTTACATAAAAAGATTAGACGTGAAGACTGGGGATATGCTCCCGAAGAGAATTTAAGCAACGAAGAGTTAATTAAGGAAACCTATAAGGGAATTCGCCCGGCACCTGGTTATCCGGCCTGTCCAGATCATTTAGAGAAACTAAGTATTTGGGAAGTTTTAAAGGTAAAAGAGCGAATTGGCGTAGAACTTACCGAAAGTTTGGCGATGTGGCCGGCTGCGAGTGTAAGCGGTTATTATTTTGCCAATCCCGAAGCGCGTTATTTTGGGCTGGGAAAAATTAAAGACGACCAGGTAAAAGATTTTGCCGAGAGAAAAGGAATTCCGTTGAAGAAAGCCGAAAAATGGCTTAACCCCAATATCGCAGATTAATAGCAACAAAAATAGTATCATGTATATCGTAAAATGTATAATTAAAATGAATATCTACTATTCTGCAAGTAATTGAGATTAACGTCACTTCGAGTGGTTATTTATGGAGTGTAGCGGAATAAAAAAGTGTATCGAGAAGTGACGTGATATTCAATACTGGCACAAAAGCGTTTAATCAATAATCAGTTTACAGATTACAATAAAATTAAATGAAAGTAACAGAACATATAAAACAAGCTAAAGGAGAAACATTGTTCTCTTTTGAAATTGTTCCACCACAAAAAGGAAGGAATATTCAGGAGCTCTATAATAATATAGATCCGCTGATGGAGTTTAATCCGCCGTTTATAGATGTGACTACCTCGCGGGAAGAACACATATATATTAAAAAGGAGGACGGTTTACTGGAGAGAAAGATTACGCGTATGCGACCCGGAACGGTTGGCATTTGCGCTGCAATAAAGCAGAAATATAATGTTGACACTATTCCGCACGTGCTTTGTGGTGGTTTTACCCGTGAGGAAACCGAGTACTTGCTGGTAGATTGTCATTATCTGGGTATAGAAAATGTAATGGCACTTCGTGGGGATGCTATGAAACACCAACGCTATTTTGAACCTACCCATGGTGGAAACTGTTTTGCCAGTGAATTGGTAACACAAATTAAAGATCTGGGAGAAGGAAAATACTTAAACGAAGTTATTGAATCTGATAATAACGCCGATTTTTGTGTAGGGGTGGCCGGTTATCCCGAGAAACATCTGGAATCACCGTCTTTACAAACCGACTTAAAAAGGCTTAAGGAAAAGATAGATGCCGGTGCAGATTATGTGGTAACACAAATGTTTTTTAATAATAAAGCTTATTTTGAATTTGTAGATAAGGCAAGGGAAGCAGGGATAAATGTTCCCATAATACCCGGTATAAAACCAATAGCCGTTAAAAGGCATCTGCAATTGTTGCCACAGGTTTTCAGCATAGATTTGCCTGAAGAATTAATAAAAAATGTTGAAGCCTGTAAAAATAATGCTGAAGTAAGGAAAGTTGGTATTGAATGGGCCATAACCCAATCTAAAGAATTGAAAGAAGCCGGAGTTCCTGTTTTACATTATTATTCGATGGGAAAAAGTACCAATATTCAGAAAATAGCAGAAGCGGTTTTTTAAAATATTAGGCTACATTTGCCGGTAATGAAGAAAATTACCGCCCTTATTTTTCTTTTTATCACTGCTAGTATTTCGGCCCAGGAACCCGGGAAGAATTATTATTCTTTTGATGCCAGTTATTTCTACGGAACTATTGCCGAGCATAGTCCCGATATTGCCCATTTAATTACAGGGCACCCTACGGGGCTTATCCTTGGATTCAATAAAAAAAGTTTCGGATTTGAAGATTGGGAAAAACGCTACAACTATCCCGATGTCGGGGTTTCACTTACCTATCAGGATCTTAAAAATCCCAGTTTAGGCGAGAATTACGGACTTTATGCCCACATGAATTTCTACCTGTTCAAGCGTAGTTTAATGTTTAGAATAGGGCAGGGGCTCGCTTATGCTTCCAATCCTTACCATCCCGATAATAATTTTAAAAATAACGCCTACGGTTCGCGCTTGCTTAGCTCTACTTACCTGATGGCGAATTATAAAAAAGAAAATATTTTTGAAGGTTTGGGAATTCAGGCAGGGCTATCTTTAATTCATTATTCCAATGCCGACTTTACTTCTCCAAATTCCAGCACCAATACGGTTACATTTAACCTTGGTGTAAACTATGTGCTGGATCATCAAAACCAGCCAAATTATATCCCTAAAGGGCCTAAAGAAAAATATACAGAACCAATTCATTTTAATTTTGTGCTGAGAAGTGGCGTAAATACTATGGGAATTATCGGTTCTAAACAATATCCGTTTTTGACTTTCTCGGCCTATGCCGATAAGGTGCTGAATCAAAAAAGTACTCTCCAGGCAGGAACAGAATTATTCTTTTCTAAAGCTATGCTAGAACGTATTTATTACCAGTCCGTAGCCTTTCCTTCTGGAAATACCACCGGAGATGAGGATTCTAAGCGAGTAGGAATTTTTGTTGGGCATCAGTTAAACTTTAATAAGTTATCAGTGATTACGCATCTGGGTTATTATGCCTATTATCCCTATGAGCATTTTGTAGACCAGCTATATAACAGACTTGGTTTACAAAGAAAAATCACTGAAAATCTATGGGCTTCACTCACCGTGCGCGCCCATTATGCTAATGCTGAAGCTGTAGAGCTTTCAATAGGATATCGTTTATGAAAAAAGGAATTTTAGGCATAGCGATTTTGATTTTTATCTCTTTAGGATGTGATTCTGAAGAAGCGCCCACCTGTATACAAACTTCCGGGGAAATTATTTCTGAAGAATTTACTGTAGATGCTTTTGAAGAAATTATGGTTTATGAACGCATAAAACTCTTTATTGAACAAGGCGATGAATATAAAGTGAAGATTGAAACCGGGGAAAATCTTAGGGAAAATGTTTTTGCTGAAGTAATAGATAACCGACTTCAATTAAGGAATGAAAATTCCTGTAACCTTTTTCGGGATTATGAAATCACCAAAATTTATGTAACAACACCAACTTTAAATTGGTTGCAAAACAGCAGCGGAAGTGCTATAGAAAGTATTGGGCCCCTAAATTTCCCAGAACTTTGGTTGCGCTCATTCAACCAGGAACGCGACCCGAATATTCACACCAATGGTGATTTTATTCTTGACCTGGAGGTTGAGAATTTAAGAATTACCAACGATAATATTTCCAATTATTTCCTCACAGGAAGTGCCGAAAAAGTAAACCTGTTTTTTGCCAATGGAGACGGAAGGCTGGAAGCTGGAGATTTTATCGTGCAGCATTACGATATTCTTCATCGCGGAACCAATAAATTAATCATCAATCCGCAGCAATCTTTAAAAGGAGATATTTTTGGGTTTGGAGATATTATTTCCAAAAACCGCCCACCCGAAGTAAATATAGAAGAACATTATACCGGTCGACTTATTTTTGAGTAAGTTCAGCGAAAAGGCTTTCCAAATTTTTGGTTTTTTGATTTAACTGAAGTGTCTTTAATCCGTTATCGTGGGCAAAATCGAAAACTGCCGGGCGCATATCTTCTTTGGTATCGAAAGTGAGTTCATAGGCAAATCCGCCTACATTTTTAGCTGAAAGAAGATGTGGTAACTTATGAAGGGCAACCTCTTCAACACGGTAATCGAATTCCACTAAAATCACCTGTTCATTTTCTTCCCGTAATTCCTTTAAATGCTTATCGGCAACAACTTTTCCTTTGTTGATAATAATCACCCGGTCACAAATAGCTTCAACTTCCTGCATAATATGAGTAGAAAGAAAAATAGTTTTACCCGATTTTTCTTTACCTATATTCTTAATGAGATTCCTGATCTCCACCAATTGATTAGGGTCCAGTCCCGTGGTAGGTTCATCTAAGATCAAGACCTCTGGTTGGTGGAGAAGTGCGGTGGCCAGCCCCACCCGTTGGCGGTAACCTTTAGAAAGTTGCTCTATCTTTTTATTGGCTTCCGGCTTTAGGCCTGTAAGTTCAATCACTTCTTCTATTCGTGATTTAGCGGTTTTATAAATTTTAGCGTTGAATTCTAAATATTCACGCACATACATTTCAGTGTATAACGGATTATGCTCTGGTAAATACCCAATTTGCTGCTGAATTTTATGTAAATCGTCTTCAAGGGAAATTCCGTTTATTTCAGCTTTTCCTTCAGAAGCAGAAAGATAACCGGTAAGAATTTTCATTAAAGTAGATTTTCCGGCGCCGTTTGGTCCCAGAAATCCTACAATTTCTCCTTTGTTCAGTTTAAAAGAAACGGAATCTAGCGCTTTTTGTTCGCCGTAAAATTTAGAAATTCCTTCAACATGAATAGACATAGCAAGCATTTTTTCAAAAGTAAGGATTTTTAAATCGCCAGAAATAGGTCTAATTAGTATTTTTTCCGGTTTAAAAAAGCATTACCGTTGTGGATTTCGGAATTACTAAGTGTTTATTTTAAACCCTATTAGAAATATTTAAATGTTTCTGTGTAAAAAAAATCAAGTCTGCAAAAAGCTTGAGAAAGCTTAAAAAAACCTAAAAAAGGGTTTTTCTTTAAGGAATTATATTCTACTTTAGCCGCGTAACAACGAAACAATGAATCACTTAATTAACTGGAACGCATTCTATTTTTTTTATTTCTATTTCTGGAATAGGAACGGGAATGTTATGTAATTAAGTAAGAAATTATATAAAAAAGTCCCGATAAACATCGGGACTTTTTTTTTACTCACATAGTGAGTTTTATTATAAAAAAATAATGGATAAAATTATTGCAATTCAGGGTGTGCAGGGCTCATTTCACCATTTGGTGGCCCAGGAGTATTACCACAATGATGTTGAGGTTTTAGAATGTATGTCTTTTGCCCAACTCACAAGGAGCCTTTTGAAAGGTGAAGCTACCGAAGGTGTAATGGCTATAGAAAATTCTATTGCGGGATCTATTTTACCAAATTACGCGCTGATAGATGAAAATAATTTAAAAGTGGTTGGGGAGCATTACATTCCTATTGATATGAATTTTATGGCGATGCCAGGGCAGAAGATAGAAAACATCAAGAAAGTCTATTCGCACCCAATGGCACTTTTGCAGTGCAAGGAATTCTTTAAAAAGCATCCTCATATTAAATTAATAGAAGATACCGATACCGCTGAAGTAGCAAGAAGGATTTCAGAAAAGGGAAGTACAAAAGTAGCGGCGGTAGCCAGTAAAGCGGCAGCCCAGTTATTCGGACTTGAAATTTTAGCGGAAAGTATTCATACCAAGAAAAGTAATGCTACACGTTTCTTGATAATAAGTACAAAAAAGAAGGAGCCAAATGGGGACAAAATAGATAAGGCATCCTTGAAGTTTGAACTGGAAAGTAAACGAGGCAGCCTGGTTTCGGTATTAAATATCTTAAGAGATTTTGACCTGGATATGACCAAGATACAGAGTATGCCCATAATAGAATTTCCGTGGAAATATTCGTTTTTTATCGATGTGATCTTTGAAGAGTATACTGAATTTCAAAAAGCCATGGATATTCTGGAGGTAATGACCGAGCGATTAACAATTTTAGGAACCTACAAAAACAGTTTGTAATGATAGAGCAGGCCAAAAGGTTGAGTAACGTAAAAGAGTACTATTTTTCTTCAAAATTGAAGGAAGTGCGTGCTATGGCAGCTGCCGGGAAAGATATTATTAACCTGGGCATTGGTAGCCCGGATTTGCCACCACCGCCACAGGTAATTTCGGCTTTAAACGAAGCTTTGGTAAACACCGGTGCACATCAATACCAACCGTATAAGGGCACTGCCGACTTTAGAAATGCGATTGCCGAATTTTATCAAAATCATTACCAGGTTTCCCTTGATGCAGAGACCGAAATTTTGCCGCTTATGGGCAGTAAAGAAGGCATCACCCATATCTCAATGGCTTTTTTGAATGAAGGCGATGAGGTTCTTATTCCAAATCCCGGCTATCCAACCTATTCTTCGGTTACCGAACTCGTGGGCGCCAAAGCGGTTTATTACGACTTAAATGCCGAAGGAAACTGGTTACCGAATTTAGAAGAACTGGCTAAAAAAGATCTAAGCAAGGTGAAACTGATGTGGGTTAATTATCCGCATATGCCTACGGGAGCTTCAGCAAATGACAGCCTTTTCAAAGAACTGGTAGCTTTTGCTAAAGCACATAAAATTTTGATCGTGAATGATAATCCGTATAGTTTTATTTTGAACGATAATCCCAAAAGTATTTTAAAAGCTGAAGGTGCTAAAGAAGTGGTTTTAGAACTGAATTCTTTGAGTAAAAGCTTTAATATGGCGGGTTGGCGAATAGGAATGCTCTGCGGAAGCGAAAAAAACCTGAACACTGTACTGAAAGTGAAAACCAATATGGATAGCGGGATGTTTTATCCGCTTCAGGCCGGGGCAGCAGCTGCTTTAAGATTGAACGCAGATTGGTTTTCTGCTCAAAATGAAATTTACCAAAGCCGAAAGGAAAAAGTTCTGGAACTAGCTGAAGCTCTGCAATGTAAACCGGAAAAAGACCAAACCGGAATGTTTGTTTGGGCAAAGGTTCCGCAGGGAACAAACGCAGAAGCTTTTGTAGATTTTTTACTGAATAAATACCACATTTTTACCGCACCGGGTTTCATCTTTGGAAGTAACGGCGAAGGTTATATTCGATTTTCACTTTGTGCTACCGAAGAAAATATCAACCGGGCAATCAAAAGGATAGAGGAATGAAAGTTCAAATAATAGGAATAGGACTTATTGGTGGCTCTTTTGCGCTGGATATTAAATCGGCTTTTCCCCAAGCGGAAATCTACGGAAGTGATGCTGATGATAAAAACCTAAAAAAGGCCAATGAACTTGGAATTATAGATCATTTGGCAAAAATTGAAGATGTTCAGCACGCCGATGTTGTTTTGGTTGCAGTTCCGGTAGATGTCGCGAATAAGGTAATATCTGAAGTTTTAGACTTGGTAAAAGAAAATACACTGGTTTTTGATGCAGGTTCAACAAAATCGAGACTTTGTAAAGAAATTGCAAATCATAAAAACCGCAGAAATTTTTTAGCAGCTCATCCCATTGCAGGAACCGAATTTTCAGGTCCTGAAGCAGCGATACCAAATTTATACAGGGATAAAACCAATATTATTTGCGAGGTAGAAAAGACGGCTTTTAAACTTCAGGAGCGGGCGCTGGATATTTTTCAGAAACTGGGAATGCGCATCAGGTATATGGATCCGGTTTCACACGACAGGCATATTGCTTATGTTTCGCATTTATCTCATATAAGCTCGTTTATGTTAGGGAAAACAGTGCTTGAAAAAGAGCGTAATGAACGTGATATTTTCGACCTGGCCGGCAGTGGGTTTGCTTCTACGGTAAGGCTTGCCAAAAGTTCTCCCGCAATGTGGTCTCCCATTTTTCAGGAAAATAAAGAAAACGTGCTGGAAACTTTAAAAGAATACATCAACAACCTTACGCATTTTAAAGAGCTTATTGAAAAAGACGATTTTCAGGAGGTGTATAACGAAATGCAACGCACCAATCATATCAAATCAATTTTAAACGGAATAAATTAAAAATCAGGATTAAATTTTAAATTATGGAAAACAAGAAAGAACTAAGAACTTGGCTGGACGATTTCGGATTAGATCATCC
>JAGXIG010000056.1 GCA_024635815.1 Salegentibacter sp. | reverse complement strand
TTCAAAAATAGAACCGGCAACAAATCGTCCTTCTTCTCCATCGGTTAGCAAGCGGTTCACCACGATTTTTGGTCCTTCGTCATTAGCCGTCCAAACTATTTTTTCAAGTTTGGTCTTATTCTTTTCTATTATAGAGTTTGCCGCGTTTACAATATTCTTGGTAGAACGGTAATTTTGCTCCAGGCGGTACATTTGAACATTATCATAATCTTTCTGGAAGTTCAGGATATTATTGATGTTCGCTCCGCGGAAAGCATAAATACTTTGCGCATCATCCCCCACCACACATATATTCTGAAATTTATCTGAAAGAGCCTTTACAATTAAATACTGAGAATGGTTTGTATCCTGGTACTCATCTACCAAAATATACCGGAAACGATTCTGGTATTTATGAAGCACTTCAGGAAAACGATTTAATAGCTCGTTTGTTTTTAGCAAAAGATCATCAAAATCCATCGCGCCGGCTTTAAAACAACGCTCCACATATTCCTGGTAGATTTCCCCCAGACGTGGTTTTTTTGACATTGCATCGGCTTCCTTCAATTCCGGGTTTTGGAAATAAGCTTTTACGGTAATTAAACTGTTTTTATAAGAAGAAATCCGGCTGTAAACCTGTTTGTATTTATAAACGTCTTTATCCAGGCGCATATCTTTAATAATCGCCCTGATCACGCTTTGCGAATCTTGTGTATCGTAAATGGTAAAATTTGAAGGATAGCCCAATTTATCCGCTTCAAACCGTAAAATTTTAGCGAAAATAGAATGAAAGGTCCCCATCCATAAATTCTTCGCTTCGCTACTACCAACAATTTTAGAAATACGGGTTTTCATCTCCCGGGCCGCTTTATTAGTAAAGGTGAGCGATAAAATATTAAAAGGATCCACTCCCTGGCTCATAAGGTAAGCAATACGGTAGGTAAGTACCCGGGTTTTCCCAGATCCTGCTCCTGCAATTACAATCATTGCGCCGTCTTTTTGCAATACAGGCGCGCGCTGTGCGTCATTTAATTCGGCTAAATAAGCTTCCAATCTCTTCAGTTTTTTAAATGCGTGAAATTAACCAAAATGAGACAATTTATAAACCCGAAACCCACTTTGTTTTGAACAAACTCAGATTGGTCTTCAGCAATTGTTTAAGTTTTTAATATCTTTAAAATTCTGCAAACCAAATTGAGAGAGAAACAAAACTTACTATGAAGAAAATTATTTTCAGCCTGCTTGGGCTTTTCAGCTTTACTTTGGCAGCCCAGGAAATTGATCCAGAAATCAATTCGGCTGCCGAAGGAATAGAAGAACAGGTGATTTCCTGGCGAAGAGATTTTCACCAACACCCTGAACTTTCCAACCGCGAAACAGAAACCGCTAAAAAAATCGCCGTTCATTTAGAAAGTCTCGGTATAGAAACAACCACCGGAGTAGCAAAGACAGGTGTCGTAGGTATTCTAAAAGGTGATAATGAAGGCAAAACCGTAGCCTTAAGAGCCGATATTGATGCCTTGCCGGTAACCGAAAGAAATGACCTTCCCTTTAAATCGGAAGTTAGAACAGAGTTTCTGGGCTCAGAAACCGGCGTGATGCACGCTTGCGGGCATGATACCCACATTGCGATTATGATGGGTGTTGCAGAAATACTTTCAATAAATAAAGACAAGATAAATGGGACGGTGAAATTTATTTTTCAACCCGCAGAAGAAGGACCGCCTCCGGGCGAGGAAGGCGGAGCTTCTTTAATGATTAAAGAAGGCGTGTTAAAAAACCCAGATGTGGACGCAATTTTCGGGCTTCATATAAATTCAGAAACTCCCGTAGGAACTATTCGTTACAAACCGGAAGGCACTATGGCCGCGGTAGAGCGTTTCGTAATAAATGTAAAAGGAAAACAAACCCACGGTTCGGCGCCTTGGAGTGGTACAGATCCTATCTTAATTTCAGCAAAAATTATAGATGGTTTGCAAACAATAATCAGCCGGGAATCTAAACTTGTAGATGCCGCAGCCGTAATTTCGGTAGGAAAAATCACCAGTGGTGTTCGTTTTAACATTATCCCTGAAACTGCAGAAATGATCGGGACGATAAGAACTTTAGATCCTGATATGAAAGCATTAATTCTGAAAAGAATGAACGAAATGGTTCCAGCAATTGCTGAAGCTTACGGTGGAGAAGCTACGGTTGAAATTCAGAATAATACCGCGATTACTTACAACAATCCAGAACTTACCGGCAACATGTTACCGACTTTACAGAAAGTTGCAGGAGAAGAAAACGTGATTTTAGCTAAAGCGACCACCGGTGGTGAAGATTTTTCCTTCTTTCAGGAGGAAGTACCCGGTTTTTATTATTTCCTTGGAGGAAAACCTTTAGATTCAAAAGAGGCGGCACCTCATCATACCCCCGACTTTTTTATAGATGAAAGCGGAATGTTATTGGGTGTAAAAACGATGTCCCAACTGGCTATAGATTACTTAAACCAGTAAACATGGAAGGCATTTTCAACTTTTTAGCGGCAATTGAATGGTGGGGATGGATTCTTATTTTTATCGTCTTTGTCGCTATAAAAGATATTTTTTTCAATCGTGAGCATACAATAAAACACAACTTCCCGGTGGTGGGGCATTTGCGATATTTTCTGGAAGGAATTGGTCCGGAATTACGCCAGTATATCGTTGCCAGTAACAGGGAGGAATTACCTTTTAACCGGGTTGAACGCGGCTGGATTTATGCTTCGGCCAAAAATGAAAATAATTACGAAGGTTTTGGAACCGATCAGGATATTTTTTCAACGCATTACATCTTTATTAATAATGCAATGATTCCGTATAAACTGGAAGAAAAGCATCCCAATGCAATAGACCCAAATTTTATTGCCTGCGGAAAAGTAATGGGCGAATACAACAAAAGAAAACGTCCGTTTAGACCTGCCTCGATCATAAATGTTTCTGCAATGAGTTTTGGTTCGCTTTCTGCCAAAGCCATCGCCTCTTTAAACGAAGGTTGCAAAGAAGCCGGCGCTTATCACAATACCGGGGAAGGCGGACTTTCGCAATATCACCAAAAAGGGGCCGATGTAGTTTTTCATTTTGGAACCGGATATTTTGGAGTTCGGGACGAAAACGGAAACTTTTCTATGGATAGAATGGTGGCACTCGTAAATGAGAATCCACAGATTCGAGCTATTGAAATTAAACTATCACAGGGCGCAAAACCTGGAAAAGGTGGCGTGTTACCAGCCTCAAAAATAACTAAAGAAATTTCTGAAATTCGGCACGTCCCTATGGGTCAGGACGTACTTTCTCCACCAAATCATTCAGCTTTTAGTAATATTCCTGAACTAGTTGATTTTATTGAAGAAATCGCCGAAGCAACCGGACTTCCAGTAGGAATTAAATCAGCTGTGGGAAGGTTAAATCAATGGGAAGAACTCGCTGCGCTTATGGCAAAAACCAAACGCGGACCCGATTTTATTACTATTGACGGTGGCGAAGGTGGTACCGGCGCGGCACCACCAAGTTTTGCCGATCACGTTTCCCTACCCTGGATATACGCCTTTACGGATGTGTACAAAATATTTCTTAACGAAGGAATTACCGATAGAATTGTATTTATAGGGAGTGGTAAACTCGGTTTTCCCGCAAAAGCCGCTATGGCCTTTGCGCTGGGAGCAGATTGTATAAATGTGGCTCGGGAAGCAATGATGAGTATTGGCTGTATACAAGCCCAAGCCTGCCACAATAACACCTGCCCTACCGGTGTTGCTACACAAAATAAATGGTTGCAGGCAGGAATAAATGTGAAAGACAAAGCACGCCGGGTAAATTATTATTTCACCAAATTTAGAAAAGAGCTTTTAGAAATTACCCACGCCTGTGGTTATGAGCATCCATCACAATTTACTATGGATGATGTAGAGATAAATCTAAGCGACAAGAATCTGGCAAAAACCCTGGCGACCACTTTTGCATATCATAAAGAAAAAGTACCTTTCGGCGATATTCAATCGCATATGGATTGCCCACATCTGGGCGGAATTCATAAGCAAAAAGAAGTGACAACCAAAGAAGCAGAAACCGAAGAGACCTCGGTACATAATAAGAACGAATGAACCAGATCGAACTTTCCCAAATACTTTTAGCTATTTTACCGGCTTTAATTGTTGGTGTGGTAGCCTTTTATTTTTTTAGTTCCTATAATAAAAATGAAGAAAATAGAAGACGATTTCTATTACATCGAGAAAATCAAAAAACAGCGCTTCCTCTAAAATTGCAAGCTTATGAACGAATGACGCTATTTTTAGAACGCATCTCTCCCGGAAAAATCCTATTTAGGGTAAAGCCGAATTCTGATGATAAAGAAGCTTATGAAAGAGCGTTGATTAATACGATTGAACAAGAATTTGAACATAACCTCGCACAGCAAATCTATCTTTCTGTGGAATGCTGGGATTATATTAAAACAGCTAAAAATGCTACAATCGGAATTATTAGAAAAGCTAACCAACAGGAAAGTGTTACTGATGCCGATAAATTAAGAGAGATAATTCTGAAGAATTTAATAGAAAAACAATCCCCTACCGAAGCTGCTATTGCTTACTTAAAGAATGAAGTAAAACGCTTCATTTAAAACAAACCGAAAAAGCTTTTTCGTTTCGTAGCCAGAAATTGTAAATGTTTTTCTTTGGCGTGATCATAACCTTGCTGCCACCATTCGCCCATTAATTTTTTATTGAATACCAGGGAGTTTTCAGTCAGTTTTGTAGGCGTGTAGTAGGTATTCAATTTTACTTTTTTATTTAAAGCGGCCAGTTTTCCTTCAACAATATCATGATATTCTACCTGGTCCAGCAAAAATCCAAAAAGGTTGATCATTAATGAAAACGGGTTTTTCCCCAGCACCTTATTATATTCCATATTTTCGGCTTCGAGGATAATCGCATCAACTTCGGTTGCACCGCGTTTTATGGCTTCCCGAATGGGCACTACGCAACCCAGGCCGCCATCGGCATATTCAAATCCGTCTTTGTTAGCGAGACTCATAAAAGGAATATAATTACAACTTATCCAGATCCAGTCGCAAAAGTCTTCATAAGAAAAATCGTTAATCGACTTATATTCTACGCGGTTCTTCGACAAGTTGGAAACGGTAACAATCACATCTTCAACCTGGCTTTTAAGCTGATCGAAATTCTCTTCAGAAAAATTCTTTTTTATATGTTTTCTAAGGTTCTGGCTTTCTCCAAAAGTCCTTTTCTTCCGCACAAATTGCCAGAACATATTAAAGTAATTGATGGTCACATATTCCCTACCCTCTTTTCGTTTTACCACGAAAGGATTTATACTGAAAATCTTACGCTGGTTTACATTGGTATAGATATCATAAACTTTATCTATATTCCCCATCGCCAAATGCGGAATAAGCAAACTCCCGGTTGAAGTGCCCAGAAACAAATCGTATTTCTTGCCTTCTTCCTGAATTAAATATTGAGCAACGCCGCCTGCAAAAGCGCCTTTACTGCCCCCACCCGATATTACCAGTGCCCGCATTAAGGTTCAATTTGGTTAATTTCCTCGCTTTTTTCTTTGGCATACATGTAGCCAGTTTTCCACCAGGATTTCATTTGCTTTTCATCAAAAATAAGGGAATTGGTAGTCAATACCGTAGGCGTGTAGTAAAAATTTATAGTTACGTTTTTATTGGCTGCCGCAAATTTCCCTATTCTAATATTTTGTGATTCGATCCTATCCAGCATAAACCGAAACAAATTAGTGATGAGTCCAAAAACGTTTTTGGATGGCATCCTATTATAAAAAGTAGCTTCGGTTTGCAAAATTACCGCATCAATATGTGTGGCACCACGTTTTATCGCTTCTTCAATAGGCACCATAGTACCCAGGCCTCCATCGGCATATTCGCAACCATTTTTTTGCACTAAACTCATAAAAGGCGCGTAATTACACGAAATCCAAATCCACTCACAAAATTCTTCGTATTCAAAATCTTTAATCGATTTATATTCTACCGTATTCAAAGAAATATTGGAAACCGTAACTACAACATCTTTATTGGCCGCCCGTAAGCTTAAAAATTCCTCTTTAGTTAAGGTTTTTTCTATAAGCTTTTTAAGATTTTTACTTTCGCCAAGAGTCTTTTTCCCTTTAAAAAAATTAAGAAGTACGTTTAGGTGGTTTATACTTATTTGATCGTAGCCGTGGCGTCTCTTTATAAGAAAAGGGCGGTTGCTAAAAATACTCGATTGATTAACCGAGGTGTAGATATCCTTTATCTTTTCGCATTTATTTAATGCGAGATGTGAAATAAGCAAACTCCCGGTAGAAGTTCCCAAATAAAGGTCGTAATCGCGTTTTAATTCTTCAATTAGATACTGAGCAACACCACCGGCAAAAGCGCCTTTGCTGCCTCCCCCAGATATTACCAATGCTCGCATTAATTGAGTTTTGTTTGCAAATAATCCTGCTCTTTTTGAGGAAGACTATCCTTTAAAGCTATGAATTTTTGCCGATATTCTTCATTTTTAAGCAGCTCGTTTAGTAACTGCCGGGAATAGTTTCTAAATCGATAAGTTGGGTGTTGTGTTCCCTGCATAAGATCAAGCAGGTTTTGAGTAGTAAAACTATTAATTTGAAATAAATAGCCAAAAGCGTTTTCACTAACTTCAATTGGAAAATGCACAGCGGTATAGCCTGAAAGCTCGTTATATATTTCCTGCTGTTTCTCAGGTTCATAAC
>JAGXIG010000055.1 GCA_024635815.1 Salegentibacter sp. | reverse complement strand
ATTTTTCTAAAAGGCATCTAAATCCCACTTGTGAGTAAATAATAAGTTCTTTCCACACAAGTGTAGATTATTTTATGGGGAAAATTCGGGATTTTTTTTCTAAGTTTTATCAAAAATGTAAAGGATTAGGCTAAAAGACTTAAAATCAGTTAATTTTTAGTACTTTCTATGAAACACTCACAACTTTATTTTTTAGGTAGGGTAATTGAATTAAGGGAAGTAAAGAAAAAGAGAAATGTCCCCAGATATAAACCTGATTCATAACCTATTGCAAGCGGTAATGCTTATTCCGTTTTTGCATCTGGCAAACCAGTACATTTTTAAAAAGATTAATGAAAAGCACGATTTTTTCTCAGCAAACCTGATGAATAAATTGTTCTATTACCACCTAATCTTTGCCGGAATTTATTATACCTATGCATTCTTTAACCCTTCAGATTCTAAAAGGTATTTTAGAGTACCGGGGAAAGAAGGCAAAACCTGGGACGGATTTTTAGAAACCGGGACATCTTTTATAGATTTTCTATCCTTTCCTTTTATTAATTTCTTCGGCTTCAGCTACGAAATGATGATGTTGCTTTTTAGCTGGATTGGCTTTCTGGGCTTTGTTTATGCCTATTTATTTTTCAAAGAAAACATCTCCATAAATATCAAAATCTTCAAAAAGATAGATTTTTTAGTATTGATTCTTTTTCTACCTAATATGCACTTCTGGACGGCATCCCTGGGTAAAGGCGCTCCAATATTCTTAGGGTTAATGTTATTCGCTTATGCACTTAGAAGTCCGAAAAACAGATTAATTAGTCTTGGTTTAGGCTCATTATTGGTTTTCGCAATAAGACCACATATGTTTTTACTACTGGCGGGAGCGGGAATGTTTGGTATTTTTATAAACCGAAATCAAATAACTAGAAAACAAAAGGCTATTTTTCTTGGAGCAATTGCTGGGCTTGTACTTCTATTTAATAAACAAATTTTAGGTGTCGTTAACCTTGGAAACTCACAAAATCTTATTGGCGATTTTATGACATTTACGGAAACCCGTTCTAATAGTCTTGATAACGCTACTTCAGGTGTACCAATGACAGACTATACTTTATTAGAAAAATTCTTTACTTTTTGGTTTAGACCGCTATTTTTTGATGCTCCGGGGATTTTAGGGGTTATCGTTTCTATAGAGAACTTTATCTATATATTGATTTTCGGAAAGTTGTTTAAAAAGAGCTTCTTTGGTTTCTTAAGGAGTGCGCCGGCCAAGGTTAAACTGAGTTTAGTGCTGTTCTTTACGAGTTCTTTCGCAATGACCTTTGTGATGTCTAACCTTGGAATAATCCTCAGACAGAAATCAATGATCATGTATTTTCTGTTCTTTGTGATTTATTATTTCCTGGCTTACGAGAAAGACACTGTTTTCAGGTTAAAGCAAGAAGTAACTGGTAACGAGCCTTTACAAAAGGCAGCATAAATTATTGGTGATTTAGACCGGTCTATTGAATTTGTTCTAATTATCTGATAGTCTGAAATGAATTTATTTCCAGAATTCATCTTCCCACACTCCACAGGAAATTTCCTTTTCGTGGTGTTCCTGAATATGCTGAAGTTCTTCTGCTGAAGCTTCTTCCTGGATTTTATTAAAAAGAACCCGCTCCTCAAACCTGATATGGCCTTCCAGGTCATTCTGAATTGTTTCCAGAGCTAATGATATTTCGGTGTTTTGACGAAATAATGAGGCAAGATGTTCATGCTCTTTCAGAGCCTGTTTTACCAAATTATTTTCAGCACCTAAAACCGGAAAAACATATTTCTCTTCAATCCTAAAATGTTCCTGTAACTGATTTTCCCAGAACCAATCGGTATAATTTTTTATACGCTGTGGTTCCACACCGGTTTCAAAACCTTTCCTGATTTTCCAGCAAAGCAAAAGCCCCTGGTGATGCTCTCTACTTAAAGGTTGAATGGCTTCATGCCTTTTTATTGGATTATTCTTTGGTGGTACCATAATGAGAAAAATTGATTCCTATATAAAATAAGGAATCTTAGCTGTTTTTAGCGATTTTTTCAATTTATTTAAAGTTCTTAATAACCAGGTTCCCGTTTTTCCTTAGAAACTCCAGCACAATTACACCAGTAATAAACCGGTAATATAAACCAATGTGCCCACTAGCATCATCACCAAAGTATAAGGAAGAATTTCCCGCGCTTTTAGTTTTGTAATAGCAAGTAAGGGCCAAGCCCAAAATGGCTGTAGCATATTGGTGATTTGGTCGCCGTAGGCCAAGGCCATCACTCTTTATTAAGCGGAACCCCAATTTTTAAAGCGCTTTCCAGAATTATAGGACCCTGCACTGCCCATTGGCCACCACCACTGGGAACAAAAATATTCACTAAGCCGGCACTAAAGAAACTGTAAACCGGCAGACTAACATCTGTCGCGATAATTGCAAAAAAGTCCGAAATATCCCCAACCAAACCGGTTTCCCGCATTACACCCATAATTCCGAAATACAACGGAAACTGGATTAAAATCGCCGCCGCTCCTCCAATCGCTTCCTGCAAAGCATTAGGAAATTAAGCATATTCGGGGTTAGGTTTCCAATTAAAAGTTCTTCGGAATAACTTGCGAAAAAGTTAGTTTTAATCGACTTTTCATAAATTCTACTTAAAAGTATGTGAATTTACAAAAGCGAGATTCTATGTATTTAGAGAAATTAAAGCTTCTAAAACTCTTCCTTAAAGGGAAGAAAAGTTATACCTAAGAAGCCAGCATCCTAAAAAGCTCTTCATCTATTTTGGCATTTTCGCTACGTTGATACTTGTTGAGTAAATTCGCAATTAACTCACCTATAGCATCCTGACGCTTTTCAGATTTATTCATAAACTGAATTTTTCCCCAGCCGCGAATATCGCAAACCATCATTCCTTTGGCATCCCATATCGTTTGTTGCCTGCTATCGTACCTAACCGGAAATTTTAAAGTTTCCAAGGCTAAATTGTTCTCTTTGTTTGAATCCATCACCTAATTTATTTACTATTATTAGCAAAATTAGACGCAAACATGCCGAAATAAGTTATCTAAAAATTAAGCCTTAAGCCCTGATCTTTAATTGAATGTTAAGTTGAAAAGAGCAAATTTCCTAGATAATAAAAGCTTAGGAATTACTTGACCTTGATTTAACCTGGATAGGATTTTACTAATCTATTTTTGAAGTGTAAAATGGGGTAGAAAGGGGGCAATTCTGAAATAAAAGTCAATCCCCCTTTTTTTGTGTGATTTTTTAAGAATTACATACACCAGTTAAAAGAAAAATGCTGCCCGGTAACAAGCAGCATTTTTACTTACTCAAACTTTTAATTTTATTTATCTGAATCAGCCCCGGTTTCTTCTATTTCCTTTTCCCATTCTGAAGCTATTACCTCATCTTTTTTAATGAGATTTCCTGAAGTAGTTATTTTAAAATGATTATTTTCTGAACTTTGCAAATCCCAGATAATATTTTCTGCCTCCGGAAATTCGGCATTGCCATTCATTTGCTCTTCAAACAATCTTTTAACGATATTTCTGTCAGAAAGACCATCGTTCAATAACCTCAACAGCGTTGCTTTACTTATGTCGGAATCGGCATCTGTATTTGAAGGGGTAATGATGAAATGAATAATAGTGGCACTCGAACTCGGAAATTTCCCATTGTAAGCTTTAAAAAGTAATTGATTCACGTGGAATAATCTAGATTGCAATTCCATTTCGGGATATTCTTCACAAACCGTGTCTATCAACATATCGTTAGAAATCTGTTCAATTTGCCCATCAGATAATTCTTTACCAAGCTTGTAATCTAAAACCAATCTAGCTGCTTCAGCAGGTTCAAAATCTGATATTGCCATAAATAATAATTCTCTTAAGTTTTCGGTTTCGGATTCTTCCGCATCAGGAAAATCGAATTTTTTCAGCAATTGAATGTAATCTTCATTCGTCCAATACTCCTTAATTTCGTCTACGTTCTGGACTTTCTCTATATTTATTTTATATTTCATCTTTATTTTTATTCGGTTGTTATAAATAATTTATCGCTTGTTACATGATAATCATTTTCTACGATTAAACAGATGAATATCGCTGAAATCTTAACTTTATTCCGAAGCAAATACAAAACTTAATTTCACTCCCAATCAGCAGCTTTATTTCGTAAAAATATGGTGCTGTGTCGCGGTAAAATAATCGCAAAAAACCTGATTTAAGGGATGGTTTTCCTGGCTTGCCTTTACGCCTAAGTAAGGATAATTTTCAATAATATTTCGGGAGATATTTTTCACTGAATTTGAAGCTGAAGTATGAATTTCCTCTATAAAATTCTTAGAAATTTTTTCCTGCGCAGCAATTTTCGCTTCAATACTTTCTGAATATCGCCTGATTTGCTGATTGTAAAAATTGAGGTTTTCTTCTAAGTTTTTTAAAGCCTCTACAGATTTGACAGCTTGGGCTTCCGCCAGAAAATGCTCGGCCATACCAATATAATTAACCCAAAGAGTAAGATCAGCAAAGACTGAAAACGGAATTTTAAAGATATCCTGCGGCTGGTAAAATTCGTTGTAGATAAAACTAAAACGCTCTGAAACAAAGGTATTTTTCACTTCAAAAGAGTGTGTAACTGAGGCTTTTAAACCCATCGTATTCCAGTCTTCAATAATCCTAACATCATCTCTAGGCAATATAAAAGAAAGGACTTTTGGTGAGCCATCCTCATTTAACAAAGTTTTGCCATTTTCGTGAATTTCAGCATTAAGTGTAAAATGACTTAAGTAGGGAGCACCTGTGGCATAGCGCCAGGTTCCGGAAATTTTATAATTATCGCCTAGTTTCTCGGCTATTCCAAAAACGCCCCCACTACCCCCTAAAATCGTAGCTTTTGAACTATGAAAAACCTCCCTTGCCGTTTCAGGTTCCAGGTTTCCTATAAAGTAATTGGCACCGCTGCATAAAGTTACCGTCCACCCCAGGCTGCCATCAATTCTGGCCAACTTTTTGAGCTTTTCAAGTCCTTCAGTAAGGGTGAATTCTAATCCGCCATAAATTTTAGGCACCCATATATTCCAAAGGTTTTCTTCTTCGATCAAGGTTAAAACCTTTTCAGGAAAAATTTTTACGCCAGAACATAGTTTTCTAAGCGCTTGCAGTCTGCTGTCTTCTTTCATTCCTAACAATTTTTCGCCATTTAAAATAACCAGAAGTTCCTACAATAAAGAGGAAAATGGTCAATCCGGCATATATGTATAATTCTTTGTAGATAAGCAGTGGAATGGAGATGCTATTACTGATATTCAGAAAAATCCAGTTCTCCATTTTCCTTTTCGCCATAAGCCACATCCCCGCCCAGGCAAATCCACTCACACCGGCATCCCAAAACGGAACATCAGAATTGGTATGAAACCTCAGCCAGTAACTCATTGCTGTAAAACAAACCAATACAATTCCAATGGCTTTTAAATGTTCTGATTTGCTTGAGTAAGAAATTGGGGTTTCTTGTTCTTCTTGCTTACCATACCTCCAGTAAAACCAGCCATAAATACTCATCACCAGATAATAGAGGTTTAAAATAATATCGGCATAAAGTTTTGACTGGTAAAGTACCCAAAGGCTTATAAGAATGGCCGCGATGCCGAACAAATAATTATGAATGTTGTTTTTTCGGGCCAGTAATACCTGCACAACCCCAAAAGTAGTCCCTACGGCTTGTAACCAGGTAAGGTGTGTAAAAAAATCCTCTATCATTGTTCTCGTTTTAACCAATGAAATGAGGAGATGAAGCAGGTGAAAATTGCAGGAATGCAACCTCAACTTAGAAAATCCCTACGCCGGCATTACCCGGATCAGGTTCGGAGTAAAAAACTCCTGGGTATCATCTCAGCCTGCCTTATAGCATGCACCCCATTTCGAGTGCAAAGCTATAATTATTTTGGGATTACAACTTTGTTTTTGTCAGTCAAATTCACTTATGCGAGTATTGCACATATCTTTAAGTTCAAAAGAAAATCACTCTTCAATTTGAAGCCTAATTCCTTTGGTATGGGAGGAAAATTCTGGAGCATACATATTTTCTATAGTGGTAATTCCATTAGAAAATTTACCAGGATTATTGGCACGTACGGTATATTCCAGCACATAAGTCCCTTTGTTTAGGCTGTCAAAAAAGAAATGGGTAGCAGCATCGCGGGTGCTCTCATAATATGCTGTACCATCCTGATATTTATATTCACTGAGCACATTGGTAGGCTCAAAACCACTGGCGCGCATATCTTTTAGATGAATATAATCCATATCTGCATTTGATCTTACCACCAAACGAACTGTTACCAGATCTCCCGTTTTTATTGGGGTTTGAGTACTTATCTTCTTCAGGCTTTTCCCCGAAGTTCCTGAAACGTTTAAGTACAGTTCCTTTTCAACATTTAAAGGCGAGTTATTATATGTTTCTATCTTGTCGAGATCTTCAAAATACTGCCAGTATGCTCCTCCAAAACCGGCAGTATTATTATTGTTTTCTATAATTATTTCACTGAAAGAATCGCTAATTTCATCTGCTGTCCAGCTTATTTTTCTATAACCAGTACCGGCTTCTTTTGCAGTTTCTTCCAATTTTTCTGAAGGAATTTCTTGACCGCCCACTCTTAACTGTGTATTATCTTCAGTTTGTAGCCAGTCTTCCCCCTGCTTTAATAAAGCATAAGTCGCTTCGGTAGTGGCTTTGGTAGTGGGCCAGTGGTTGGTGCGCTTGTTTTGCAAAAGCCATATTTTCATCTCTTCCACTGCTGCCAATTCTTCTAATTCTGAAAAAGCTTCTATCAGCAATGCCTGGGTTTCCACCGGTGCGCTATAGAAATGCCAGCCGCTTTTATTTTCCTTCCAGTACATTCCGTAATCTTCAGATTTTACAGCGCTTTCCTTAAGGGAAATCATAATATTTTCCGCAGTTTCCTTTTCGTTCATTTTGGAGAAAATCAGCATTAATAATCCCTTGTTATAAAGACTGGCTTCCAACCAGCTTTCTTTTTGTACTTCGATAATTTTAGCTCCGATTTCCTGATTTTCTTCGGAAAGGGGGAATTCTTCCAAATAATAACTTCGGGCATATAAATAATGTAAACTGTTGGTGCTTTTATAAAAATTTTGATTGTCCTGATAATCATAAAATTTCTTGTTTTCAATTATCTCTTTATCCAGGTAAGAAATAGCATTTTTTATAATTGCTGAATCATCTATTCCCACTCCCAGTTTTTTAAGATGACCAAAACCGGCAACAATATGGCGGGTAATAAAATTATTGTCCCGCCCACCCGAAAACCACGGAAAAGCCCCGGAACTATTCTGCATACGTTTTAACCTTTTTAAAATATCTGACTTTTCTTTTGCAAGTTTATTCAGTTCAAAAAGCTTTGCAATTCTTTGTTTTTGGGAAGTTTCCGATTGGGCATCCCTTAACCAGGGAGTTTCTGCAAGTACAAGCGATTTTAATTCTTCATTCTTTTCAAGCTGACTTTCCAAAGCACTGTCTTTTTCCCAGGCTTCAAAAACCTCTTTAATTTTCGGCTGACTGTTCATAATATGCGATGCAAGGCTGTTGGCATATAAACGTGCAAAGTTCTGTTCAGAACATTCGTGTTCAAACTCCATTAAATAAGGCAGGCTCTGCACGGCGTACCAGGCAGGGTTTGAGGTATATTCTAAACTGAACTTATGATGTTCTAATGTGCTTGAAGTATTTTCTTTTAGGTTTTTAAATTCATAATTTTCGGTTTCACCGGCCCTGACAAAGAATGCTAAACTTTCTTTCACTAACATTCGGTTGGTTAGTACTGGAAGTAAATTCTCTTCCCCATCGGTAAAATCCCCTGCTTTTGCCAGGACTTTATAATTTACCGCCTGCACGCCTTCCGGAATAATTAGTTCCCAGGCCATCGCCTGGCTCGCCGAAGCCTGTAAATTGAAGTTTTTTGCTTTTGAAATATTCCCCAGTAGCGTGTCAATGGGCTTCATCGTTATGGCATCAAAAAGCTGTAACATCGCAGTTCCAGAAATACTTTCCCCGGAAAGATTAGTGATTTTTGATTTAAATAAAATCGTATCATTTTCCCTTAAAAATCGAGGAGGATTGGGAATAATGTTTAGTTCTTTCTGCGTTACAATTGTATTTTCATACTGCCCGGTCGCCCACTCCCGGGTATGTCCCAATAGCCTTAACTTCCATCTTGTAAGAGCTTCGGGAGAAGTAAAAGTAAATTGTAATTTGCCGTTTTTATCCAGGTTTAATTCTGGCAAAAAGAAAGCAGTTTCATCTAAGTTTCTCCTGGCTTCCAAATTTTGCAGGTCTTCCATCCCTTTTTTGGTAGTTATAATCATAACCCCATTTGCTGCTCTAGCCCCATAAAGTGCAGTAGCTTCAGCACCTTCCAGCGTTTCTACCGTAAGAACATTAGAAGGGTCAATATCGAGTTCGGCGGTCATTTTACCGTCTACAATAAACAATGCAGCATTTTCATCCAAAGATGAATTTCCGCGAATGCGAATCATCCCGTTTACTGATGCTGCAAATGCCTCTCCTTCCACCAATCCCTCTTCATCTTCTGCCTGCTGGCCGTAACCAACGGTAACCACCTCATCTAGCGCGGAAGCATCTTCTTCCATAACTACATACAGCTCCTTGGCCTCTCCAACCCGGTATTCATAAGTTCCATAACCCAAATATGAAATTTCCAGGATGTCTTCCGCTTTAGCGTCAAGAGCGAATTCCCCATCAAAATTAGTTTGGGTGCCTTTATCGGTTCCTTTAATAATTATATTTACGCCGGGTAAAGAAAGGCCATCAGTATCAGTCACTTTTCCCCTGGTATTTCCTTTTAATTCGTCAGCACCTTCTTTATTCTTTTTCCGACTTAAATATTGGCGGTATTGATAACTATTGGGATTAGAAAAATTAAACCCAAAAAGATCCAATTTATCAAATAGTTTTTTTTGGTTTCTATAGATCGGCCGTCTGCCAAAGCGGTTCGAAAAAAGGGCTACCTCTCCAATATTGGAAATATTGAAATCAGGAAAATTTAGATAAGTTCGGGTAAAACCGGCTTCGGTTTTCCAATTGCTGACTTTAAACTGATCTAACGAAGCATCATACATAGAAGCCAGTAGCTCGGCATCTGGAACTTCATCTTTTTCATCAGTAACTTTAAAACTCCAGGTCTCTTCTACTCCCGGCTCGATCTTATTTCTGAAAGTTTCGGTTTCTATTTTAAGCTGTTTTGTTTTTATAGGAATTGAAATTCGTCTACTTTCCTGGATTAAAGAATTATTTTTCACTCCTGAAATTCTTATTTCCAATGTCTCGGAAATGGAATCTTTTAGCGGAATTTCAATTAATTCATTTCCGTTTAATTTTACAAATTCCCTGAAAATTTGCTCATTCTTGTTAAAAGCTGAAATCTCCAAATGAAGATTTTTATAAGCTGTTTGTAGTAAAATTTCTATGCGCTTATCCTTTCTAAAATCACTATTTTTAACCGTAAAATCAAAACGCTCGTTGTCCGGTAAATAATCATCTTCAGGTTTAATAATATTAAAGGTTTGTTGAATTGAGTCAGTATTATTGCCGTCTTCAGCTTTTAATTCCAGTACATATTTTCCCGATTTCCAATTATCGTTTATAGGAATTTTTGGCTCGTAAATATTATCGGTATTGAAAGCAGATTCATACTGAAGTTTACCCCGGGACCAGTTTTCAGGTTTGTTTTCTGCTTTATAAGGTTCTTCAGGAAACAATTCTTTGAATTTTTCTTCAGGAATTATAGCAATCTCGGGAGCTTCCCATAATCTTTCTTGCAGAATTCTATTAGGAGCCTGTAATTTATAAATTCGCAATTTCCCCTTTACCGAAACCAAATTATCATTTAAATTTACAGCCTGAATACTTGGGTTTAAGCTATCTAAAGGCGTATAACCCTCCAGCATTTCCAGGTTTAACAATAAGTTTTTGTTCCCGATTTTAAGTGAGGCCTGGGCGTCCCGGGTTTCACCACTAACATCGGTGACCGTAGCTTTAATGCTGTACCTGTAAATTAAATTTTTCTCTTTTAAATCTTCTTCTTTTACATCGGCAAGGAATTTTATAGAAAAATTCCCTTCAGCAGTGGTGGTGAGGCTATCGTTGGTAATAAGTGTTTTTTCGGTATAATGATCACGCCACCAATAGCTAATTCTTTTTTCACGATAAACTTCAAAAGTGAGAGGTGTATTATTTAATTTGGCGCCCATAAAAGATTTTAGGTTTCCTGTAATTTCAACAGTATCTTTAGGGCTAAAAGTTTGTTTTATGGTATCAAAAACCACCTCAAAAGTTGGTCTTTTATATTCTTCTACATTAAAAGAAACCCCGCTTTCTATATAACCATCGCTGTCTCCTAATGTTTTCCAGAATTCGGTTTTATCATCAATATTTTCTTCGGTATAAATTTTAAAAGCCCCGGTTATTCCGGTAGAAGGAAGTGTGAACTCCCCATTAAAAGAACCGTATTTATTGGTTTTAAGCTTAAAATTTTGAATCTCCTCCCCATTGGCATCATCTACATAAACCTCAACAAATTCCCCAGGCACGGTGCTGGTCTGCTTATTTTTATATTGTAACAAAACTCCTTTAAAGAAAACTTTTTGACCGGGACGGTAAATAGCGCGATCAAGATAGAGCATAGATTTCGCCAGTATTGTCTCCTTTTCTTCATTCTGATAATAATAACCCGACCAGTAATTGGTATTTAAAGTATCGCCATTTTTGCTGATCCTAATCCTGCCCGAGCGCCTATTGCTCCTGGATAAATTATCTTTTAATTCCCCGTATTTATCGGTTTTTCCTGTTCGGCTAATCTTATTGTTATCATGAAAAAATTCAATTTTTGCTCCCGAAATATTTTGCCCTGAAGTTCGATCAATGGAACGGTATAAAGCATATTTATCAAAACGGGTTTGCGCTAAAACAAGGTTGGAAACCTGAATAAATTGAAAAGTAAAACCTTGATTTTCTTCACTATTAACACCCGAAATATAAAGTAAGTAATTGCCTTTTTCGAGCCCCGGAAATACAAATTCTGTTGAATGCAGGTTATGATCTTCAGACTTTGGAAGGTTAACAAATTTTCTAAAAAATGGCTCTTTTTCAGTATAATTTTTTATGATCGAATCCTGATTTCTATAGGTGAGTTTTTTCTGAAAAGATTCTGGCACTTTATAGATTTTCAGTTCAATTGAATCCAGGTTTTTATAGGAAACATAGATTCTGCCGGGTTTTTGGGGAGAAAGTATTTCCTGGACTTTTGCATTAATTTGCACAGCGGTAATTGAACTCTTAAGTCGGTAAGCATACTGGGCAGTTGCCGAGTTTGGAAATTCTTCAATAATTTTATCGCATAAATCCCCCGCATTTTTCAGAAATTCCGGATGTTTTAACCCGCTATCATCATTGGTTTCTTCAGACTGTTCATAATAATGCATTGCCTGGGCAAAAAGGATAAGCGCGCGGGCAGGCTCCTGCTCAAAATTTCCGTTTAACCTATCCAGTGCTTCAAGGTATTTCTTAAATTTTTGATCTCCTTTGTAAAATGTTTTTACATAATCCAGGCGTTCCAGTTGATTAAAAATAAATGCTTCTAAATTTTCATTTTCAGCGTGCAAATTTTCGAGGTTTTTGTAGATTTTAAGCACGCTTACTTCGGGACTTTCTTTTACTGTTTCAGGAAAATTTATTTGAGAAAATTCTGAGGTACTTCCATATAAAGCTTCATTATCAAAAGCAAATTCATTAGCCGTAGAAACCGACCGGAAATTCCCGGAATCGGAGAAATACGCCAGGGCTCGATGGGCTAAAATATCGTATAAACTGGGCTGGTATTTTCTATAAAGTAGGTTCTCTACTAAAAGCGCTGCTGTATTTCCCGCTGAAGTTTCTATGAGTATTTTCTCATCTTGAAGCGAAAGTTTGTAATTGTGTGCGATAGAATCCTGCAAAGTTGCTGCAGACCAGGTTTCGATTTCCATGGCTTCGGGATTATCAATTTCGGTGCGGTCCCTGATGTTCCATCGATTACTGTTTAGATACTTCTCTAGAAAACTTGCTTTATAGCTTAGCATTATATTTTTAGGTGGAGCAGGAAGTGTAGAAATACTGTGTTCAAGATCGGCAAGAATATGCTCGTTGGAATTTTCCTGATGAACCTGGTAGAATTTATAATAAAACAGCTTAGCCTTAATGAAGTTATTGTAATCTTTGGCTTCCCGTGCCTCTTTGAGTATTTCTAAAACGATTTCTGCCGCCGATTCATTGCGTCCCTGCAACTCGAGGGAATCTACAGCTTTCCATTTATTTTCGAATTTTTCCTGAGCAAAAGAAATACTGGAAATAAGCACAATGCAAAAAAGTAAAAATTTCTTCATAAAGCAGTTGATGATGATGATGATGACGAAGGTTATAGTAGGTTATGAAGATACTAAAAAGCTGAGAATAGGTGCTAAAAATTGTATGTCACCCTGGGTTTTTAGAAATGAATTCTTAAAATACTCCGGAGATTACCACCAAGGACTGGTTAAAAAAGGAAGCTAATTCCACCCGCTATTGCTTGCTAAAAAATTAGTGATCTCGCCAAAAGAATCAAACTATTTTCTCGAAGGTCTTATTTTACGAGACTTCCCCAAAATAACTTAAAAAATGTTGACGATTAGAGTACTTTTATTGGTGATTTTTCACTTCGCATATCAAAGATAATCATTTGGCAATAAATAATAAAAAGGCTATACATGAACAGAATTTATAATGGCGTTTTAGAAAATTTCAAAGACTAGAGACGAATTTAATTCAATCCTGAATCCACTATAATGCTAGGCTATTCTTTTAACATACAGGAAAAATAGAAGCGGTAAGGGAGTGAATTGCTTTAACAAAAATTAACGTTTTATGCTATTCGGGCTGTTTTTGCTGAATCAGGAAATTTTTAGTTTAATTTTCCTGAGTGATACAATTGACTAATGACTTTTCGAATAACCTATCCTGTTTTACTGAATCTTAACTTTTTATACTATATATTTTAGGAGGGGGGTTTTCCCCCTTTCTGAACGGTATTTTTGTTGAATGTTAAAATTAAACAATATATTCGCTTTGTTAAAAATTTTAACAGTCCCCCAATCTATAAAACCTTTAAGCTTATGTAGTAGTATTACTTCCTCTCTTTAATTATATTTTTTTTTAATTCCTTTTGTGCAAAAGAAATATATCTATTTGCCATTTTCCTATTCTTAAATTTATATGAAACAAAATTACAATCCTTACTTAATATTATTGAAGACTGGTTCATGGAGCTTCTATTTAATTCTTTTATTATCAGCTAATATTCAAGGGTATAGTCAAAATGACAATCCTGATTTTCCTATGGGATATACCACAGATCCCAATTTCACCTATGT
>JAGXIG010000054.1 GCA_024635815.1 Salegentibacter sp. | reverse complement strand
ATTCATAAGCGGTTCGCCCATTCCCATAAAAACGATATTGCTAAGCGGCCTGTCAAAATACAAACGGCTTTCATTATCTATGGCAACCACCTGATCGTAGATTTCATCTGGATTCAGATTTCGCATTCTTTTTAATTTTGCGGTAGCACAAAACTGGCAATCTAAACTGCAACCTACCTGTGAAGAAACACAAGCTGTGGTCCTGCTAGCTGTAGGAATTAAAACCGACTCTACCGTGAGTTGATCGTGAAGTTTCACCGCATTTTTTATCGTTCCATCACTACTGCGCTGCATTTTGTCTACCCGAATATGGTTAATTACAAAATTCTCATCGAGCATTTCGCGGGTAGCCTTAGAAATATTAGTCATCGCCTCAAAACTGTGCGCGCCTTTATTCCAAAGCCATTCGTATACCTGACTCCCGCGGAAAGATTTATCGCCATTGGCTACAAAAAATTCCTGCAGTTGTACTTTGGTAAGTGCCCGTATGTCTTTCTTCTTATTTTTCACGCTGCAAAAGTATGAAGAATTAAAGGATTTTTAAGTTAAGCTGAAGCTAAGTGTTTTAATTTCTGATGATAAGCTAAATCAAAAAAGCCACAACTTACTTTTATAGTAAACTGTGGCTTTTATATTTGAAACTTTTTAGAATTAGATGATCAACATCGCGTCTCCATAAGTATAGAAACGATATTTCTCTTTTACCGCTTCTTCATAAGCACGTTTCATAAAATCATGACCGGCAAAAGCCGAGATCATCATAAGCAGCGTAGATTTTGGTGTATGGAAATTAGTAATCATACAATTCGCAATACTAAAATCGTAAGGAGGAAAAATAAATTTATTGGTCCAGCCACCAAACTCGTTTAAGGTATGGTTTGAAGAAACCGCGCTCTCCAACACACGCATAACAGTAGTACCAACGGCACAAACACGTCTGTTCTCCAGTTTTGCTTTGTTTATTGTTTGTGTAGCTTTTCTTTCAATAAAAGCTTCTTCGCTATCCATTTTATGTTTGCTAAGGTCTTCCACCTCTACCGGGCTAAAAGTTCCTAAACCAACATGTAGGGTAACTTCAGCGAAATCTACTCCTTTAATCTCCAAACGCTTTAAAAGGTGCTTGGAAAAGTGAAGTCCGGCAGTTGGTGCCGCTACAGCACCTTCTTCTTTAGCGTAAATTGTTTGATAACGTTCCTGATCTTCAGGCTCAACATCACGCTTTATATATTTTGGAAGTGGAGTTTCCCCAAGTTCTTTTAGTTTCTTTCTGAAATCTTCGTAAGAACCGTCATAAAGAAAGCGAAGGGTTCTCCCGCGGGAAGTTGTGTTATCGATAACTTCAGCCACTAAACTTTCATCTTCACCAAAATAAAGCTTATTCCCGATTCTAATTTTTCTCGCAGGATCTACAAGAACATCCCAAAGCTTGGTTTCAGGATTTAATTCCCTTAAAAGAAAAACTTCGATTCTCGCACCGGTTTTCTCTTTATTACCATATAAACGCGCCGGAAATACTTTGGTATTGTTCAACACCATTACGTCTTCAGGCTCGAAATAATCTAGAATATCTTTAAATTGTTTATGTTCAATTGTTTGTTCTTTCCTGTTTAGAACCATTAGCCTTGCTTCGTCCCTGTTTTCTGAAGGGTACTCTGCCAAAAGTTCATCCGGAAGTTCAAAATTGAAGTGTGAAAGTTTCATTCCCATAATTGCATTTTTAGAAGCGGCAAATATACAATCTCAAGGTAGGGGTTGTCAAGTATTTAACGGTTTATTTAAAAAAAGCTTTTAAATTGAAGTTTTTTCAATCTCGAAATTAAGTTTTTCGAAATCTTCCCAGAACCCCGGATAGGATTTTGAAACCACTTCAGCATCTTCAATTTCAAAAGGAATCTTAAGTCCCAGCGGTGCAAAAGCCATCGCCATACGGTGATCATTGTAGGTTGCCACTGAAACATTCTCTGAAAAATCTTTCTTCGGAAAAAGTTCCAGGCTGTTATGGGTTACTTTCACTTTACTACCAAATTTTTCAATTTCGGTTTTTAAAGCTTCCAGCCTGTCGGTCTCCTTAATCTTCAAGGTGTGCAAGCCGGTTAAATGACAGGGTACGTTTAAAGCCAAACAGGTAACGGCTATGGTCTGGGCGATATCAGGAGAATTTTGAAGATTCTCTTCAATATGTTTAGGTTTACTTCCAGGACGTTTCTCCAGAAGAATATGATCTTCCTCAAATTTTGTAGTAACCCCAAATTGCTTATAAATTTCCGCCAGGCAGGAATCCCCCTGCAAACTGGTTTTTCTATAAGTGCTTAATTTAAGGTCGGCAGTTTCGCTTATCGCCGCTAGGCTGTAATAGTAGGAAGCCGAACTCCAATCTGATTCTACCGCTAGCGTTTGACTTGCCAATTCTTTCGTTGGTTCGATTTTAATGATATTTCCTTCAAAAATTCCTTTAATCCCGGCGCGCTGCAAGATTTCCAAAGTCATTTTAATATAAGGCGTGGAAGTAATTTGACCTTCCAGATTAATTTCTAGTCCATTAGGAAGTGAAGGTGCAATAAGCATTAATGCAGAAATATACTGACTACTAATATTAGCTTCCAGGGAAACACTATTAGCGGTTAGTTTTTTTCCTTTAATCCTTATTGGTGGGTAGCCTTCGTTCTGCTCGTACGAAATCTCAGCTCCCATTTGTTTTAACGCATCTACCAAAAGCTTAACAGGACGCTCGGTCATTCTTTTACTTCCGGTTAGAACCACTTCCCTGCCTTCTAAAGTCGAAAAATAGGCTGTTAAAAACCGCATTGCCGTCCCGGCGTGATGAATATCTACTAATTCATCTTCACTTTGTAGGGCTTTCTGTAAATAATGGGTATCGTCACTATTGGAAAGATTATTGATCTTTAAGTTGGGATATAAAGCCTGAAGAATCAGTAAGCGATTAGATTCACTTTTAGAGCCGGTAATTTTTATATTTCCAGTCAGATGCGTCTTTTTATTCGAAATCTTTAAACTCATTAATTGGCTGTATTAATTTTTAGCATCTCTCTTTTGTTTTCCTCTAAACTGCCCAAACGCAATAATAAAACCATAAGCAAAAGAGGCGAGTAATTGTCCCGCAATAAAGCGAAATAACTTTCCATCTTCTGTACGTTCGGTAAAATAGGCTTCAAAATGAAATCCGCCGTATTCAAATAGCATACTTACGATATCATATACAATCAGGAAGCCAATACCAAGAAATAAAACCGATTTCCAGAAGGCTCTTTGTGAAATCATCTCTTTGAACTTCATTATTTTAACTTTTCGTTATTATGATGCCTGTCGTGGTCTCTTTTTGTTTTTAGATCCAATTTATTATCAAAAGCTTCCTGAAGATCCACCCCGGTTTGATTAGCGAGGCAAAGTACCACAAACATCACGTCTGCCAGCTCTTCACCCAAATCTTTTTCTTTATCTGATTCTTTTTCGCTTTGTTCGCCATAGCGGCGTGCGATAATTCGTGCAACTTCTCCTACTTCTTCGGTAAGTTGCGCCATATTAGTGAGTTCGTTAAAATACCGAACCCCGTGTTCTTTTATCCAATCGTCTACAGCCTTTTGAGCGTTTTCTATGTTCATTTTTTATTCCCTTTGTTTTGAATCTACAATTATTGTTACCGGCCCGTCGTTGAGTAACTCCACTTTCATATCGGCACCAAATTCCCCGGTCCCAACTGGTTTTCCTAATGTTTCTTCCAGTTTTTCTACGAATTTCTCATAAAGCGGAACAGCAACCTCGGGTTTTGCAGCTTTTATAAAACTCGGTCTGTTTCCTTTTTTGGTAGAAGCGTGTAAAGTAAACTGACTTACCACAATAGCATCACCTTCTACATCTAATAAAGACAGGTTCATTGCACCATTTTCATCACTAAAAATCCGCATTTTCACAATCTTATTACAAAGCCAGTCTATATCTTCCTGGGAATCTTCGTTCTCAATGCCCAATAAAACTAACAAACCTGTACGCATTACCGCATTAATTTCCTGGTTAATTTGCACCGAGGCTTTAGAAACCCGCTGTAGAACTACTCTCATTTTTTTGGATAAATATCGGTTCGGTAATTGTCTTCTTCGCCCTCCAAAATCTGTAAATAACTTTTATAACGGCTCCAGGCAATCTCTCCTTCTTCCAGTGCATCTTTTACCGCGCATTGTGGCTCTTCCAGGTGTAGACAGTTATGAAATTTGCAATCCTGCTTCATCTTAAAGAACTCAGGGAAATAATTTCCCAACTCTTCTTTTTCTATTTCTACTACTCCAAAACCTTTAATTCCGGGGGTATCAATTATTCTGGCATCAAAATTAAGGTCGAACATTTCAGCAAAGGTCGTGGTATGTTGGCCTTGTTTATGTTGCTCAGAAATTTGGGACGTTTTTAAATTCAAACCGGGTTCAATCGCATTGATCAAGGTAGATTTTCCGGTTCCGCTGTGTCCGGCGAACATACTGGTTTTACCCAGCATCATCTCCTTCACTTTATCCACATTCTTTCCGGTGGTAGCAGAAATTCCTATACAATGGTAACCTGCATTTCTATAAATAGCGGCGAGATATTTAATCTCTACCAACTTGTCTTCGTTATAAGTATCTACCTTATTAAAAAGCAAAATCGCCTTTACGTGGTAAGCTTCCGCGGTAACCAGAAATCGGTCTATAAAAGTGGTAAGTGTAGGCGGATTATTAAGTGTAATCAGCAAAAAAACCTGGTCTATATTGGCTGCAATAATATGGGTTTGCTTGGAAAGATTAACCGATTTACGAATAATGTAGTTTTCGCGTTTATCGATTTTCTTAATCACTCCCTGCTCCGCACCTTCCTTGTCCTCAATATCAAATTCCACGCGGTCACCCACTGCAACCGGATTAGTGCTTTTAATACCTTTAATTCGGAATTTCCCTTTGATTCGGCAATCATAAAACTTTCCGGCTTCACTTTTCACCTGGTACCAGCTTCCGGTAGATTTATAAACGGTTCCTTTCATTCACGTTGTGGTTTTTTAAGTGGCTGGTTGAAAGGTCGTCATCCTGAACGTTTCAGTATCTAGGTTGTTAATATTAGATCCTGAAATAAATTCAGGATGACTTCTATAAGTTACCCTACAAACAGCCACTGTGCAAAAATAGCAAATGCAGCATTCACTACTTGCCTTTAAACCAAAAATCATGGAAAACAAGGCTTATTATGCTTTCATAATTTTTTCCTGATGGTTAATGGATTCCTGGTGAACCGCTTTGAATAAACGCAGAATAAATTCTTCGCTTAAACCATGTTGTTCTCCTTCCAGCACCATATTTCCAAGAATTTCGTTCCATCTTTTAGTTTGTAAAACCGAAACGTTCTGGGATTTTTTCACCTTACCAATTTCATCGGAAATTTTCATTCTTTTTGAAAGTAGTTCGATTAATTGGTTATCGGCAACATCAATTTTAGCCCTTAAAGTGTTTAATTTATTCTGAAATTCTTCACTTTCCGAAACCTCTTTTCTAATCTTCAAATCTTTCATAATCTGAATAAGTGTTGCAGGGGTAATTTGTTGTGCGGCGTCACTCCAGGCATCATCAGGAGTGTGGTGAGTCTCTACCATAAGTCCGTCGTAATTAAGATCTAAAGCAGTTTGGCAAAGATCAAAAATGATATCTCTACGTCCCGCAATATGCGAAGGATCTAAAATTAGCGGAAGATCTGGGAATTTATTCTGAAGTTCAATTGCGATCTGCCATTCCGGATTATTTCTGTATTTGGTCTTTTCGTAAGCTGAAAATCCTCGGTGAATCACCCCTAGATTTTTAATATCGGCAGTATGAAATCTTTCAACCGCTCCTAACCAAAGGGAAAGATCGGGATTTACCGGGTTCTTTACCAATACCGTTTTATCTGTTCCTTTAAGCGCATCTGCGATATCCTGAACAATAAACGGTGAAACCGTAGTTCTGGCGCCAATCCAAAGAATATCAACATCGTTTTCCAAAGCAAGGTCAACGTGATTCGCATTCGCAACTTCGGTAGTTGTCAACATACCGGTTTCTTCTTTGGCCTTTTTCAGCCATTTTAAACCAAGTGCACCAACACCGTCAAAATTTCCGGGTCTTGTTCTTGGTTTCCAGATTCCGGCACGTAAAACCGTGGCATCACTATCTTTTAATTGATGAGCGATCTTTAAAACCTGCTCTTCGGTTTCAGCGCTACAAGGGCCGGCGATTACCAACGGATGATCTAATCCGAAATCGTCCAGCCAAGTTCTTAGTTCTTTCTTGTTTTCCATAATTTAAAATTTAATCCTGATTTTTAATTTATTCCGTTTAAAATTGATTTGATATGATTGGTGCGTTGCATTTCGTTATACACCT
>JAGXIG010000053.1 GCA_024635815.1 Salegentibacter sp. | reverse complement strand
TGAATAAAGGGTGGAAGACCGGGTTCGAACCGGCGACCTCCGGAACCACAATCCGGCGCTCTAACCAGCTGAGCTACAACCACCATTTTAATTGCGGTTGCAAATGTAGTTTATTTTCCCAATTTCCCAAAGAAAAATTTTCAATATTAGAGTGAATTTTAGCACTATTCCTCGCGAAAAAAGCTAAAAAGCTTCAAATTAATAAATTAGCAAAACCTACACTTCAACCTAAATCAAATCGAAAATCGAATCTACAGCTGGGTAACGTTCTACAGTGAAACCTTCCGCGTGTTCAGTATTGATTAGTCTTCCAAGATCTCTCGCCCTATAATTAATGCTATCCAGAAAATTACTGCTGGAAATTGGGGTTTCCGGCTCCTCTGAATTTTGATCATAAAACTGCGTTTTATAAGCCAGAACAGATTCCATCTTTTTATCCATATATCCTGAAATATCTACCACCACATCAGGTTTTAAATTCTTCCACTGGATATAATGATAAACGTGTTTTGGTCTCCAGGCCTCCTGACTCTCACGATCGTGAATGGTTTCAATTTTTCGTAATCCGCTTAAAAAGCAAGCCTCACTTACCAATTTTGCCCCTTTTGCGTGGTCAATATGCCGATCCTCTATCGCGTTACACAACACAATTTCTGGACGATACTTTCGCAATATCTTTATGATTTCCAGTTTATGCGAAGTATTATTCTCAAAAAAAGCATCGCTAAATTCCAGGTTCTCCCTAACGGAAACTCCAAGAATTTCAGCCGCATTTTTAGCTTCTCTGTCACGGGTTTCTGCAGTTCCCCGCGTACCCATTTCCCCGCGGGTGAGATCTAAAATCCCTACTTTTTTTCCTCTGTCAACTTCTTTTGCAATAGTACCCGAGCAACTTAATTCCACATCATCGGGATGCGAGCCTATAGCCAATATATCTAGTTTCATAATATTTAGTTTGTCATTTCCGTGCAGGCGGAAATCTTAATTTTGTTCAAACTCACCTTAGGTTAAGTTTATACAGGAAATTCTTTTCTTGTAAAAGTTAGATCCTGATATAAATTTAGGATGACGTTTTAAAATTAAATTTACCATTTGATATTTTTCACGTTCAAACTTCACACCTGGTACTTCTAGCCTTTAACTTCCTTTAATGCCTGTTCCAGATCTTCCATTAAATCTTCTTTCTCCTCTATTCCTACCGAGAATCGCATCAATCCGTCCCTAATTCCCTGGGCTTCACGCTCCTCTGGAGACAACAAACCGTGAGAGGTTTTTGAAGGAGATAAAACTGTAGATTCAACACCCGCCAGGCTCATAGAAGATTTGATCAGTTTTAGTTTCTTCTGAAAAAGATCAAAATCCAGTCCGTCGCGCAATTCAAAAGACATCATTCCTCCAAAACCTTTCATTTGTGATTTTGCCAGTTCGTGATCTGGGTGCGAAGCTAAACCGGGATAATAAACCCTGGAAATATCTTCGTGTTTTTCCAGAAATCGAGCTAATTCTAAAGCATTTTCATTTTGGGCTTTTACCCGTAATCCCATAGTTTTTAAACTACGTTCCAGCATCCAAACCGTAAAATCACTTAAGCTTCCACCGAAATTCTTAGCCAGCTGAAAGATCTTATCTATATGTTCTTCGGAAGCAATCGCGGTTCCTGCCAGGATATCACTATGTCCACCCATATATTTTGTAGCCGAATGCAATACTATATCTATTCCAAAATCAATAGGATTCTGGTTCACCGGGGAAGCAAAAGTATTATCTATCATACTCACCAGCTTATGCTTTTTAGCAATCTCGACAATCGCTTTGATATTGGTTATAGTAAGCAGCGGATTTGAAGGTGTTTCAATATAGATCACCTTTGTATTTTCTTGGACTTCAGCTTCAAAAGATTCCGGTTTCGAGTCTTTTGTAAACGAAAATTCTATTCCGAATTTCTCAAATTCCTCGGTAATCAAGTTACTGGTTCCGCCGTAAAGCGTATTCTGAAAAACCACGTGATCTCCCTTTTGCGCGAATGCCATAAGTGCGGTGCTTACAGCAGCCATTCCGCTTCCAAAGATCAGAGCGGCCTCTCCGTGTTCTAAGGCAGCCATTTTTTGAGCCAGCGCCACCTGATTCGGGGTGTTGAAATATCTTGGGTAGCGCTTTACCTCTACATCTTCAAAGGCATAGGAGGTCGCCATATATAAGGGAGAAACCGCCCCTTTGAATTGTTTGTCTTCCAGTTCACCGCTGTGGGTACAAATTGTATTTATTCCGGGATGTTTTTTCATCATTTTTAATACTTTCAAAATTCGCCCTAATGTAAAAGAAATATTCTAAATGTCCTGCGTTTTCGGGCGGTTTCCTGTTTTATTCCAATAGTTCTTACAAACAGAAGTTAAATTAAGTTAAACCAAAACCAGCGATTTAAAATGCCCAGACAATTCTTTATCTTTAAGAAAAACAAATTGAGATGAGTGAAGTAAAAGCATACGGTGCGCAATCCAGCGATGCCGATTTAAAAGCCTTAAATATTGAACGCAGGGAAATTACCTCAGACGATGTAAAAATTGAAATAGAATACTGCGGCGTTTGCCACAGCGATATCCACCAGGTTAGAAACGACTGGAAGAATTCTAAATACCCCGTGGTACCGGGTCACGAAATTATAGGTCGCGTAACCCAGATTGGGAAAAACGTGAGCAACTTAAAAAAAGGTGATCTTGTGGGCGTGGGTTGTATGGTAGATTCCTGCCAGGAGTGTGATTCCTGCAAAGAAGACCTCGAGCAATTTTGCGAGAATGGCGCCACCCTTACTTACAACAGTAAAGACAAACATTTGGGCGGACATACTTTTGGAGGTTATTCCGAACAAATTGTGGTTGATAAGGAATTCGTACTTAGAGTTCCTGAAAATATAGACGCCAAAGCAGCTGCACCACTACTTTGCGCAGGAATTACTACTTATTCTCCCCTTCGCCACTGGAATGTAAAAAATGGAGATAAAGTTGGCGTAATTGGTCTTGGCGGACTTGGACATATGGGCGTGAAATTTGCCCACGCTTTGGGAGCGCACGTGATGATGATCACTACTTCTCCATCAAAATCTGAAGACGCAAAAAAACTTGGTGCCGATGAAGTGCTGATTTCAAAGAATGAGGATGATATGAAAAAACAAACCGGATCTTTCGATTTCCTTCTGAATACCGTTCCGGTGGGTCACGATATGAACCCTTATATCGCTTTATTGAAAAGAGACGCTACAATGGTTTTGGTTGGTGCAATTGAACCTTTGGATCCTGTTCATGGCGGCGGATTAATTGGTGGGCGTAAGCGCATTGCCGGTTCGGTGATTGGCGGCATTAAAGAAACCCAGGAAATGCTTGATTTTTGTGGCGAGCACAACATCGTTTCCGATATTGAAATGATAGATATGCAAAACATCAATGAAGCTTTTGACCGCGTGGTAAAATCTGATGTAAAATATCGTTTTGTTATTGATATGAAATCGCTGAAGAAGCAGAATTAAAACCTTCGGTTTTACTTAATTGATAAACTAATAAAAAGGCTGACTGAAAATACTTGGTTTCGTCAAGCTGGACATGTTTCAGCTTCTAATATGATACTTGCTATAATCATGTTAGATCCTGAAACAAGTCCAGGATGACGCTAAGCAAAATCATAATTCAGTCAGCCTTTTTTGTTTTTTCTGAAAAAGCAGGTTTTACCGGCTTAGTTTTTATCTTTGTTTAGCTGACGTTTTCAGCAGAAAACAGACACAAAAACTAACCAAAATGAAACAATTATTTACCAATATAAAAGAACTCCTGCAGGTAAGAGATGAACCGGTTGAAAAACTTTCCGGCTCCGAAATGAAGGAGCTTCCCACTCTCAAAAATGCCTGGTTACTTATTGAAGATGATAAAATTTCCGATTATGGCGAAATGAATTCGCTGCCCGAATTAAATGCTGATAAGACTATTAATGCTGAGGGTAAAATAATCCTGCCTAGCTGGTGCGATTCCCACACGCACATCGTCTATTCCGGAAACCGGGAACTGGAATTCGCCGATCGCATTAACGGTCTTTCATATGAAGAAATCGCCAAGCGCGGTGGCGGTATCTTAAACTCTGCCAAAACCTTACAGGAAACCCCGGAAGAAGAAGTTTACAAACAATCGGCCAAACGGCTTGAAGAAGTAATGAAACTCGGTACCGGTGCGGTAGAAATTAAATCGGGTTACGGTTTAACTGAAGAAGGCGAGTTAAAAATGCTTCGGGTAATAAAGAAGCTTCAGCAGAATTATGAGCTTCCCATTAAAGCTACCTTTTTAGGCGCTCACGCTATTCCAAAGGAATATAAGGAAAAGCCCGGTGCTTATATGGATTTGGTGATAGACCAAATTTTACCAAAAGTAGCTAAAGAAAAACTCGCGGAGTACATTGATGTTTTTTGCGAAAAAGGATATTTCAGCGTGGATGATACTCATAAATTGCTTTCCGCAGCAAAAAAGTACGGTTTAAAACCCAAAATTCACGTCAATCAATTTAATGCTATTGGCGGTATTCAGGCGGGAATTGAACACAATGCATTAAGTGTAGATCATTTAGAAGTAATGCGTCCGGAGGATATTGAGAGTCTAAAAGGTACGAATACAATGCCAGTGGCACTTCCCTCCTGCTCCTTGTTTTTGAACATACCTTACACTCCGGCCCGTGAAATGCTTGACGCCGGATTGCCGTTGGCCTTAGCTACAGATTTTAATCCCGGAAGTACACCGAGCGGAAATATGAATTTAGTAGTTTCTCTGGCCTGTATAAAAATGAAAATGACTCTAGAAGAGGCAATAAATGCTGCTACTATAAACGGAGCGTATGCCATGGAACTCAGCAAAACACACGGAAGTATTACCAGAGGAAAAAAGGCTAATCTTATATTAACAAAGGAAATTCCGTCCTATACCTTTTTACCTTATGCTTTTGGCACGAATTCAATAGAATCGGTTTTTATTAACGGAAAATTGCTGGAATAATGGAAGGCCTAAAAATCTATAATTATAAGTCGGTTGAAAAGCTAATTTTCATTCGCGATGGCGAAACCCGGTTTGGAGAAAAAATAGCTTTTATTGAGAATCTGGATGATCTTAATAATACGGAAGCGAAATTCGTCCTCTTCGGTATTCCAGAAGATATTGGCGTCAGAGCCAATCACGGAAAACCCGGGGCTTCAAAAGCCTGGGAGGCCTGTTTAAATTCGTTATTGAATATTCAGAAAAACGACTTTACCGCTCCGGAAAACATCATTTTACTCGGGGAGATTGATTGCAGATCGGAAATGCAAAAAGCAGACAATATCGATGAGGCAGATCCGAATTATTATCCAAAACTCGGTGACCTGGTAGAAAAGATAGATGAAAAAGTTAGTACTTTAGTGGAGAAAATAATTTCTGCGGGAAAAACACCAATCATTATAGGCGGCGGTCATAACAATGCCTACGGAAATATAAAAGGTACTTCTTCAGCACTAAAAAAACCGCTAAATATTTTAAATATCGATGCGCATACCGATTTAAGAAAGTTAGAACATCGGCATAGTGGAAATGGTTTTAGCTTTGCCAAAAGTGATGGACTTTTAGGAAAATATTCGATGTTCGGAATTCATAAAAATTATACGCCTCAATACATTTTTGATGAGATAGGTTCAAATTCAACCATAAGATTTGATCTTTTTGAAAATCTCATTCTGCAAACCCACCAGGGTAAAATGGCGGCTTTTAATTCACATTTAGAGTTTGTTAATAAGCAGGCTTTCGGATTAGAACTGGATTGTGATGCGATTATAAATTTTCCATCGAGCGCACAATCACCTTCAGGATTTAACCTAAATATGGTCAGGAATTTTCTTCAACTTACTTCCGAAGAAAAAAATTGTGAATATCTGCATATTTGCGAAGCGGCTCCTACTCAGGAAAGCGCAGGACAGGTTGGAAAAGCCTTATCTTTTTTTATAACAGATTTTATGAAAGCAGACTATGGAAGATAAGGTAGAATAACTAATTGAAACAACTGCTCTGGTAATAGAAGTTGTAGGGATTCTGGTCATGGTATTTGAGACTTTTCTTGCTTTAGGCCGGTACGCCTTTTAGGGACAAGGAAGAGGAATCAGGAGTTTTAAGCAAATAAGGTAGGAATTAGGCCGTACCATTTTACCCGGCCTGGAAATCCTGAATTCCGCCGATATTATAGCAACCGTGGTTTAGGATGTGCAAATGGAGCAAATTCTGGCCCTGGAAACAAGGAAAAAGCAGAACCACGGGGCAGAAATAAACTTTCCTGTTTTTTAATTAAAAAGGCAATCTGCAGAAACAGCATTATTTTCTATTTTAGCCAAAAATTTTAATTTAGTAAACTACCTCGCGGCAAGCCCACGAGGCATTATTGGAAAATATAATTTGATTTCGAGGCAAGCCCGCCTGAATGATTCGGGCAGGCCTCGGAGCATTTAAATCTCGATTATCGAGTAAAAAAATGGAAATAATCTCTTTTGATTCGGCTTACGCCGAAGATTTTAAAAAACTAAACCTCGCCTGGCTTGAAAAGTATTTTTGGGTAGAACCCCACGATGAAGAAGTATTAGGAAAACCCGGAAAATATATTATTGAACCCGGCGGGAATATCTTTATGGTGAAAGATGATGAAAAAATTATTGGTTGCGTGGCTTTAATGAAAATTGAAAACGGAGTTTTTGAATTGACCAAAATGGCCATAACTCCCGAATACCAAGGAAAGAAAATAGGTCAGAAATTAATGGAACATACCCTGAAATTTGCCAGAAACCAGGGATGGGACCAGTTGATTATTTTCTCAAACAGGAAGCTTGAAAATGCAATCTATATTTATAAAAAATATGGTTTCGAGGAAATTCCTATTGGAGAAAACAACCCATACACCCGTGGAGATATAAAAATGAAGCTTAACCTATCCTAAAAATTAAAAAAAACTAGGCTATTCTAGCACAGGTTAATTAATTTTAAGGCAAAATAACGAAATATGAAATATTTATTCACTTTACTCGCAGTGGGAATTCTTTTTACCGGCTGCAAAGATGAAGGAAAAGAGAATCAAGGTGAAAATGAGATGGAAAATCCTTATGGCGAGGAAAAAAATGTTTTGGAAGCTGATTCGGCTTCTATAGACATTCAGCCTATCTCTCACGCAACTGCCGTAATAAACTGGAGCGATGCTACTTTTTATATAGATCCGGTTGGTGGGGCTGAAGCCTTTGAAGGAACTGAAAAACCGGATTTTATCTTAATTACGGATATTCACGGAGATCATATGAGTATCGAAACTCTGGAGGCATTGAGTCTTGAAGGAACTCACATTATAGTACCGCAAGCGGTAAGAGATGAAATGCCAGATGAAATGAACGACATCGTAAGGGTTTTGGAAAATGGGGCTACCACTCGTGTACTTGAGTTTTATATTGAAGCTATCCCAATGTATAATCTTCCGGAAGACTCTGAAGCTTATCATCCTAAAGGACGTGGGAATGGTTATGTAGTAGAAAGAAACGGACAACGACTTTATATTGCGGGTGATACTGAAAATATTCCTGAAATGAAAGAATTAGAAAATATTGAGATTGCTTTAATCCCAATGAACCAGCCATATACGATGACGGTTGAAGATGCTGCCGATGGCGTTTTAGCATTTGCACCTGAAAAAGTGATTCCTTATCATTTTAGAGGTCAGGATGGTTTTGCCGATGTTGAAAAATTTAAAAAATTGGTAAACGAAGGTAATAAAGATATTGAGGTGGAAATGTTGGAATGGTACCCTGAAAGGGAAGAATAAAAATTCCAATTATAAAAAAGGAAACCCGGTGATGAACCGGGTTTTTGTTTTTTACATTTTCTGACTGAAGAAATACTTAGGATTTTAATCTTATTGGTAACTTATATTTCTTGATAGAAGGATCTAAAACCGTTTTGATCTTCTTATGGTTCAAACGTTTTTTGATTAGTTTACCGGCCTCGGTATTCTTTGTGCCAACGTAAAGCACCTGCATTTCGTTTTCTTCATTAAAGCTTATAAGCACATAGGCAACTACATCCTCTTCAATTTTAATTTCAATTTTCTTCAATAGTTGCTGAATTTCCTCATTAAAGGCATCTTTTGTTTCAGGTGAATTTTCAGGGGCTGCGTGAAGTAAACTTCCGGCGCTAAATGCTAAAGCGAATAATATTAATTTTAAAGTCTTCATAATAATAAAATTTAAAGGTTATACATTATAAAGACCGGGTTAAATCACTTAGTGTTACACTGTTGAAGCGTTTTTAACAGAAATTAACTATTTATTTCAATTTAGCGCATAAAAAACTGCCTAAAATTATCTTATTACGTCACCCCTGAACTTGTTTCAGGGTCTAACAAGATAACTTTAGACAGCCTTAATCTTACAGGAATAAAATTCCTATAAAGATTTATTTTTTAAGTACTTCCTGTACTTTATCCGCAGCTTCCTGGAACTGTACTGCAGAGTGGATCTTAAATCCGCTATCGTCTATTAATTTCTTGGCAATATCTGCATTGGTTCCCTGTAGACGTACAATAATTGGCACATCTATGGTATCTCCAAGGTTTTTATAGGCATCAACAATTCCCTGTGCCACACGGTCACAACGAACAATTCCTCCAAAGATATTCACAAGGATCGCTTCAACTTTATCATCTTTTGAGATCAAACGGAAAGCTTCTTCAACTCGCTTGGCATCAGCGGTACCACCAACGTCAAGGAAGTTAGCCGGCTCCCCACCTGCTTGTTTAATAAGATCCATTGTTGCCATTGCAAGTCCAGCACCATTCACCATACAACCAACGTTTCCGTCAAGGTCTACATAATTAAGTCCAACTTCCTTAGCTTCAACTTCAGTTTGATTTTCTTCACGAATATCACGCATTTCGGCATAATCTTTATGACGGAAAAGCGCATTATCATCAAGGGTTACTTTTGCATCTACTGCAAGGATTTTATCGTCACTGGTTTTTAAAACCGGGTTGATCTCAAAAAGTGAAGAATCAGATTTTTCGAAAGCCTTGTAAAGAGCCATTACGAATTTTGTCATTTCCTTAAAAGCAGTTCCGCTTAGTCCGAAATTAAAAGCTATTCTTCTTGCCTGAAAAGGCATTATTCCTGTAGAAGGATCTATTTCTTCTGTAAAGATTAAATGCGGAGTTTCCTCTGCAACGCTTTCAATATCCACACCACCTTCTGGAGAATACATAATCATATTACGCCCGGTTGCACGATTAAGCAATACGGACATATAATATTCTTCTGGTTCGTTATCTCCCGGATAGTAAACATCCTCGGCAACCAACACCTGGTGTACTCTTTTACCTTCAGCAGAAGTTTGCGGAGTTACCAGGTTCATCCCAATAATATTTCCAGCTATTTCTTCTACCTCTTTCAGGTTTTTAGCAAGTTTTACACCACCGCCTTTACCACGGCCACCGGCGTGTACCTGGGCCTTAATAACGTGCCATCCGGTACCGGTTTGTTCGGTTAGTTCTTTGGCAGCATCTACGGCTTCTTTTGCATTATGCGCAACTAAACCGCGTTGAATGCGTACGCCAAAACTGCTTAAAATCTCTTTTCCTTGATATTCGTGTATGTTCATAATCAGCTATTTCTTCAGTATTTATTACGGTTAGCAAAAGTAACAAATGTATAACTATTGTACCAATCTTTTTTAG
>JAGXIG010000052.1 GCA_024635815.1 Salegentibacter sp. | reverse complement strand
CCGTAATGCATAAGCTCTTTGGCTATAGTTCTTTTACGGCAGGGCTTTAAAGCTTTTTTTCGATGATTTCTTTGGCCATTTGATGATCCAGGGATAGATTGGCATACAGCTGCTTTAGCCTTCGGTTCTCCTCTTCCAGGTCTTTCAGGCGCTTCAGCTCTTTGCCGTTCATTCCGCCATAGCGTTCACGCCATTTATAGAATGCAGCTGTACTAATGCCATATTCACGGCTGATCTCTGCGGCCGTTTTTCCATTATCAAATTCCTTTAAAATCTTTGCGATTTGCTGTGGTGAATATCTACTCTTCTTCATAATTACTGTTTAAAGTTATAAAATATATTATACTTTTAAACAGTTCGTTTTTAAGGGAAGCTTACACAAGTAGGTAAGGATATAAAAAAACTCAATTGTATCTCTAGCTCGCGAATACAAGAAGAATCTCTAAAAACTAAATCCAACTCCAATCTGTAACTGCGAGGTGTATTCTGTGGTGTTTAATGGTGTTTTGCTATCAAAGTAATAATCATAAATAGTAAAAACCTTAAACCATTCTACAAGCGGAATATCCAGCCGAAACTGTTCCAATATTCTGTAATTTTTTAAATTTTTATAAAGCGGTTGGTAGTACACCGTATTGGTGATAGAAAATCCTTTTGATTTTGAAAGATAAGAAAGCGAAAGGTAAGTGCTATTACGGTGATTGTAGCCTGTTGTACCTGCTCCATCACTGTATTCCACCTCATACATATAGCTATTGCCGAGATAGCCTGTAAAGCTTTCATTTTCAATCCATTTCATCCGTAAACCTGCACCTACAAGATTTCTTTGCTCAACCACCAGAAGTTGATTGTATTGCCCCTGCAGGAAGGCTTCCAACCTAAATTGTGAGTTGAATTTGTAATTAAAACGTGTATGCAGAAACCAGGAATTCTGCAAATTTCCTTCTTTTGAATCTATTAATCTATAGTTCCCTAAAAAGAGATATATCTTCTTTAAATCCTTAGATTTTAACTGTGTGGTTAGGCTGCCGTTGAACTGGTTAACTGTAAGTCCGTCATTGTTTGAGTGGTTAAATGCAAAATCGGCATTTAATACAAAGCGGATGGAATCGGTTTGAATACGTTTGGTTTCAATATTTACCAATTGTGCCTGTCCGAATATTGGGAATAGAAAAAACAGGAAAAGGAATTTTTGAGACATTTTATCTAATTGCTAAACAAAGATAAAAACTAAAGACTATTTGCGAAAAAGCGGAAAGTATTTAAATCCATAACCATTGATTTTAGCTGAATCGCAGATAACATAGCGGTTTTCTTCTTACGCACAGAAAATTAAAATCTTCTTTTCCTTATAATTCGTTGAACACTTTGTAATTTAGTTTCAGTTAAACCTAAGCAATAAATTGTGCCTGTAGAATTTTTTAAAAAGAACGAAGAAATATTTAATACCTTATTCGAAGCGGCTTCAGAAGGGGTTATCGTAGTAGACAGTCAGCAAATAATCGTTACTGTCAATAAAGCTGCTTTAGCTATGTTTGGTTATGAAAAGGAAGAACTTATGGGTGCACACCTCAATATTCTTATCCCTATACGTTACAAAGCCAATCACCATGAGCATTTCGATAAGTTTATGGAGCATAGCGAGAAAAGGCAAATGGGTCACGGCAGGGATTTGTTTGGCGTAAAAAAGGATGGAACGCAATTTCCGGTAGAGGCAGGTTTAAACCCGTTTAAGGTAGATGGGGAGTGCTTTGTAATGTCTTTAATAGTAGATATTACCGTTAGAAAAGAAAATCAGCAGCGTATTCGAGAGCTCAATGCTGAGCTGGAAGATAAAATCAAAATACGAACCCAGGAGCTTAGAAATACAGTTGATGATCTTGAGGAAGAAATCACAAAAAGAAAAGAAGCTGAGAAACGTATTAAACTCGCCCTAAAACAGGAAAAAGAACTTAATGAGTTAAAAACAAAATTCCTTTCCCTGGTTTCTCACGAATTTAAAACTCCGCTTAGCGGAATCCTCACTTCGGCTATTCTCGCTGAAAAATACACCCAAACCGAACAGCAGGAAAAAAGAACAAAACACCTTACAACCATTAAAAATAAGGTGCATTATCTCAATAATATCCTTAATGATTTTCTTTCTTTAGAACGCCTGGAGTCGGGTAACGTAAATTATAAATACACTGCATTTAGCCTTAACAAGCTGGTGAACGAGGTGATTTATAATGCCAATGTAACCCTTAAATACGGGCAGGAGATAGAATATGATAATGAGATGGAGGATGTCACCCTGTATCAGGATGAAAAAATCCTGGAACTTATTCTTTCAAATTTAATAGGGAATTCTATTAAATATTCTCCGGAAGATTCCACGATATTTTTCAAAATATTTCCGAAGGATAAAAAGATTATTTTTGAAGTGGAAGATGAAGGAATGGGAATTCCGCAGAAAGATCAAAAACATATTTTTGAGCGTTATTTTAGGGCCGAAAATGCTTTATTAAATCAGGGTACCGGTATTGGCCTCAATATAGTTAAGGTGCACGTGGAAAATATGGGTGGCACCATATTTTTTGAAAGCGTAGAAAATAAAGGCACTAAATTTACCGTAACATTACCTAACCAAAATAGATAATCGCCTGTTTTTTGGTGAAGATTGAAAATAGCTTAGCATGAAAAAAATACTTTTAATTGAAGACGATGTAACCGTTAGAGAAAATACGGCAGAATTGCTGGAACTTTCAAATTACGAAGTAGTAACCGCACCTGACGGAAAAAAGGGAGTAGATAAAGCCAGGGAAGAATTGCCCGACATAATTGTTTGCGACATTATGATGCCAGAACTTGATGGCTATGATGTGCTTACCCGGCTTTCTGAAGATCCAGAAACCAAGGGAATACCTTTTATTTTCCTTTCGGCAAAAACCGAGCATAAAGATGTGAGAAGGGGAATGGATCTTGGTGCTGACGATTATTTAACCAAACCTTTTGAAGAAAATGATCTTTTAAGTGCTATTGAAAGCAGGTTGGCGAAAGTAGAAATTTTGCAGTCGCAAAAGAATGATAGCGGCGGGGAAGCTGTTAAGAGTTTATCGGCCTTTCGCGAAATGATGAAGAACCGGCAGCAAATGAGTTTTAAAGCCGGTGAAAATATTTATGAAGAAGGAAAATCTTCGCTACATTTTTACATGGTAGAACGCGGGGTGGTAAAAGCCCATAAATTTGATAGTCGCGGTAAAGAAATGATCACCGAATTATACAAAGAAGATGATTTCTTCGGAAATCTTAGTTTTAATAAAAATTCAGCTTACGGTGAATTTGCTACAGCTTTAGAGGACAGTGTGCTCTACATGGTCTCGAAAGACGATTTACGCGAAATTTTAAAGAATAACAGCAATATCAGTATGGAATTGCTGCAGGATATGGGCGATCATTTAATGGAAGTAAAGGAGCAACTTATAGAAATTGCTTATGCTTCGGTAAGAAGAAAAACCGCGCGGACCATTCTTCTTTTTGCTCATAAAATAAAGAAAAACCCTTTACACAGCATTAGGATCTCCCGGGCCGATCTTGCCGGAGTTGCCGGGATTGCTTCAGAAACGCTAATAAGGACCCTTTCCGATTTTAAAAAAGAAGGTCTTATAGAAATTGAAGGCAGAAATGTGAAGCTTTTGGACGCCGAAAAACTGGAACGTATCAGTTAATTTTTTAAAGACCTGATGGGAATCATATTTGGGCTTGATCTTTCACGCTATTTTTGGCCAAAATTAGTGCCGAAATTTCAAGCCCATGAATGTTTTAATACTTACAGATTTTTCTGCTCAGGCCTATAATGCCGCGAGGTATGCTCTGAATTCGACGTCTGGGGCTTCAAATTTTTATGTACTTCATGCTTCAAACGGGGGAGCAGCACCAATGAACGAGGCACTTTTAAAACTGGTAGCTGAACTTGAGAAAGAACCTGCTGCAAAAAATCATTTCTATTCAGCTCTTCCTTTTACTGATAATCTTATAAATGCTACCCGAAAAGCGGTTGCCGAAAAAAGGATAGACCTCATTGTTATGGGAGCTTCAGGGAAAAATACCTCTAACATCCAGGGTTTAGGCGGCAATACCTGTAATGTGGCAAAAAAAGTGAAGTGCCCGGTGTTGGTGGTGCCAAATTGCGAATTCAAGGAATGGGAGAAATTATATCTGCCGTTAGATCTACGATTTCCCGTAAATACTGAAGCTTTACAATTATTGCAAAAGTTGCCGGTTACAGAAAATGTAACTTTAGATGTTTGGGAATTTGATTTAAATAATTCGGGTGCAAAAATTGAAGATTTCAGGTTGCCAAACTATAAACTTTCCAGGAAAACACTCACCAAGGAATCAGATTTTCTAGAAAAGTTCTGGCCAGAAGCAAACACTAAAGCCAATCTTATTGTGCTTTTTGCCCGGCAACTTCATATTTCAGAAAAACTTTTAAACAGGCTTTCGGCCGGTGAAACTAAAAAGCAAAACCTTCCTGTACTTATCTTACACGGGTAAATTTGTAAAATTTGGTTAAAGTTTACCGGTAACCTATTAAAATCACCCCTTTCACCCATTACAGTTTTGCTAAATATAGCAGAAATCCCTATGTTTATAGTTGATATTAAAAGCTGTTTTTTGGTTTTTAATTCAGAAGAAAACATGCAGGATTAAACTTTTTGTGTGTAAGAAGAAAACATTATAAAAAAAAGAGAATGGAGATAAAGCAAATTTTTGAAAACAATAAAAACTGGATCCAGGAAAAATTAAAAGGAGATTCAGATTATTTTAGTAATCTTTCTAAAGGACAGGATCCGAATATTCTTTATATAGGTTGCTCAGATAGTAGGGTAACAGCCGAGGAATTAATGGGCGTTGCACCAGGTGATGTGTTTGTTCATAGGAATATTGCTAATATGGTGCCGAATACAGATCTAAGTGCAATGTCTGTAATAGACTATGCTGTTGCGCACTTAAAGGTGAACCATGTAGTTGTGTGTGGTCATTATTTTTGTGGAGGTGTGAAAGCCGCTATGCAATCTCAGGATCTTGGAATTCTAAATCCCTGGCTAAGAAATATTCGTGATGTGTACCGTATTCACCAAGCTGAACTAGATGATATTAATGATGAGGAAGCACGTTATAAAAGACTTGTTGAGCTAAACGTACAAGAACAATGTATAAACGTTATAAAAACCGCAGAAGTGCAGAGAGCATTTTTAGATAGGGGTATAACCGTACACGGTTGGGTTTTTGATATTCATTCCGGTAAGTTGATTGATCTGAAGATTGATTTTTCAGAAATTTTGGAAGACGTAATGAAAATCTATCATTTAGATAGTTAAATAAAATAATCCAAATCAATATAGCACGTACAGACGCTACCAAAGTAGTTTATGTGCTTTTTTGCTGATTTCGCGTAAAAGAATAAACTTGAGAGGCTGTTTAAAAATGTTTTTAGACAGCCTTTTTATGCTTTACTTTCTCTTGCCTGAAAAATCTTTAAATATAAATGCGAAGACATTTTTCGGGCATTATTTTTAGCCCGGTTTGCCAGTTCACCTTCATATAATTCGTCTATAGTTTCAAACCATAGATTTAGCCAGATCCCAAAATGATAGGAAGAAATCTCCTGGTTGTTTTCCTGGTCTACTTTCACGTGCACCTTTTGCGGATTGCCCTTATAAAGTGCTTTAAAAAAGAGGTTGCTCTCCCAGAAATCGGTTAACTTCTCGAAATGCGCATCCCAATCTGTTATAACCTCATTGAAAAAATGACCAATTTCAGGATTTTGCCTTACTTTTTTATAAAATTCGGAAACGAGTAGAAAAACATCTTCCTGGGTTTTAATATCATTTTTCATAAAAAGTCTTTAGAAAATATTTATTAGAATAAAGATAGAGGAAATAGCGAGGCTTAACAAGAGAGTATTAAACACGATCTTTGCTTTAAACTGGGCCAAAATCACGGTATTAAATGCCATACAAACCGCTACCACAATAAATAACTGAAACATTTCTATAAAAGTATGCCCATTCATTAATATTAACATTGCGGCGACAGATCCCAAACAGCTGGAAGCGATAATCCCTATCGCGGAATATCCTAAACTCATTTCTTCAAAATCGGCCAGTAAAGTCTTGTAAAGTTTCATGATTTTTAATTTTTGATTCTGAAGTAAAATTAGGGTTAAGGTAAGAGGATTCTTATGAGGGGAATCATAAATGCAAAAAAAGTGGGTGCTAACAAGAGGTATTTTCGTCAAGCTGTCCCGAAAGCTTTCGGGACTGTTTCGGCTTCTAATATATTTTGAGTAATAACAACTTAGATTCTGAAATAAATCCGCCTGAACGGACGGGCAGGTTCAGAATGATAGCTTTCAACCTTTTGAAAAACCATACAAACCGCTATCTGAATTGGCTAAATGAATCTATTTCCAATTGTTCCCGGTGATCGGGATGTGCTATGGAAATGAGCTCTTTTGCTCTTTGTTTTAAGTTTTTACCATAAAGGTTCACTACTCCGTACTCTGTGGCGATATAATGCACATGAGCCCTGGTCGTGGTTACGCCGGCACCTTCTTTTAAGAAAGGTACGATTTTGGAAATTCCGTTTTTGGTGACAGATGGCATAGCAATAATTGGTTTGCCGCCTTCACAAAGGGCTGCGCCCCTTATAAAATCCATTTGCCCGCCAACACCCGAGAATTGAAACCTCCCAATAGTATCGGCACAAACCTGGCCGGTAAGATCTATTTCTATTGCTGAATTTATAGCTGTTACTTTGGGGTTTTGCCTAATTATGGCAGTGTCATTTGTGTAAGCAGCTTCTTTAAAATGAATACTGGGATTGTCATCGATAAAATCGTACAAATCAGGTGAGCCTATGGCAAAACAGGTAACCAGTTTTCCGGTTTTTATTTTTTTATTTGCGCCATTTATTACGCCCGATTTAACTAATGGTAAAATTCCGTCAGAAAACATTTCGGTATGAATACCCAGATTTTTGTGGTTTTTCAAGTTATTTAAAACTACGTTGGGAATTCCACCAATACCCATTTGCAAAGTAGCACCATCTTCAATTAATTCGGCTACGTGTTTTCCAATTTGCTGTTCAATTTCGGTGGGTGCGGTAAATTTGGAAGCAAAAATAGGCTCATTTACTTCTATGGCCGCATCAATTTGGCTGCTGTGAATAATTCCGTCGCCGTGCGTTCTTGGTACTTGCGGATTTATCTGTGCGATTACTTTCTTAGCTTTTTGTATAGCCGGTAAGGTAATATCTATAGAAACCCCCAGGGAGCAATACCCATGTTTATCGGGTGGGGAAACCTGTATGAACGCCACATCTAAAGGCAAAATATCCCTTCGGAAAAGGTTATGGATTTCACTTAAAAATATTGGAATATACGTACCCTTATTTGAGTTAACCGCGTTTCTAACATTTCCGCCAACAAAACATGTGTTTATGCTAAAAGAACCGGCATAAGGTTCTTCGGTGTATTTTGCTTTACCTTCGGTATGAATTTGAATAATTTCTACATCAGTCAATTCCTGGTAACGTTCACATAGTGCATCAATGAGAGTGACCGGTGTCATCGCGGCACCCTGAATAAAAATGCGGTCACCAGATTTTACTTTGGCAACCGCATTTTCTAATGATAATATCTTTAGATTTTTCACAACTTTAAGTTTGAATATTCAGATTAAAGTTGATCTCAATTTCTTCGTGCAATACAATTAAACCGAAAATTTTACTGGGTGCTTCCAGGTTAAAATCCTTAATGTTTAACTGGATTTTTCCATCAAAACAAAGTTGTTTGTCTTTGTTGATATCTACGGGAAACTTATAGTCCTTATTAACTCCCGCAATATTAAAATTAATGGTTACCAGGGCATTTTCTCCCCCATTCATATCTATTTTTTTAAGTTTCAACAGGATTTTCGGATGTTTTTTAGTCTTTAGGAGCTCGTGGAAATCTTTGTTTATTTTTCGGTTTCCACAGTCAAAATTGGCATTTTCCAACGGGAGGATGCTATTTTTGAAATGAAGAACATTTCCGTTTTCTGTATAATACACTTTAAAACTTTCGTTTTTAAAGTAAAGCGTATTAAAATCACATTCAAAATCGTTAATGTTTGTAGTGCCAGAAATACTTAGGTTGCTATCGGGCAGGATTGCAATTTCCCGGGTTTCAAAACCGGATTGGGCTATACCTGAAATAGTGAAAAATATAGCGGAGAAAAAAAGAAAGTAAGTTTTCATCCTGATTAAATTTAGGGTCATTTCTATAAAGATAAGTAATTGAATTCTGGTTAAGAAATGGTTGGTAACAGGAAATAAAAAGCCCCGGCGAATCTCTTAGAGATAGCATCCGGGGCTCAGCATTCAACTTAAAAACTAATCGCTGCTTCTAGCATTAATCCGTTGAATTGTCCTCCGTGTAATGGTGAACTTAGATCATAACCATCATAGTTTTGATTTACATATTCTATTTTTGCAAGAATGTTTTTGGTCATAAACCATCCGGCAGAAAGTTGAACTCTATCGATGTCAATTTCGTCTCCACTTGAATGATCGCCACTAACAGTGTTGTAACGTCCTGCGATATATAAAT
>JAGXIG010000051.1 GCA_024635815.1 Salegentibacter sp. | reverse complement strand
GCGCTACCCTACTATGCAGAATATCGCCCACAATCACTACTTTTTTTCCTGCTACCTCTCCAAGTCGTTCTCTAATTGAATAAGTATCCAAAAGTGCCTGGGTGGGATGTTCGTGAGCGCCATCACCTGCATTAATGATACTGGCTTTTACATGGCGTGAAAGAAAAATTCCCGCCCCGGGATTTGGATGCCGCATCACTACCATATCTACTTTCATAGATAAGATATTGTTCACGGTATCTATTAACGTTTCTCCTTTTTTTACCGAAGAAGATGCCGCTGAAAAATTAACTACATCAGCACTTAAACGTTTTTCTGCAAGTTCAAAAGAAAGTCGGGTTCTGGTGGAATTTTCAAAAAACAAGTTGGCAATGGTAATATCTCTAAGCGAAGGGACTTTTTTAATAGGTCGGTTGATCACTTCCTTAAAATGATCGGCGGTTTTAAAAATATACTCAATATCTTCTTTATTAAGATATTTAATTCCCAGTAAGTGATTTACACTTAATTCGCTCATATATTTAGTTATTTAGAAACCAGATAAACCACGTCTTCCCCATCGTTTTCTTTCCAGTTTACTATTACTTTTTCTTCGTTTATCGCATCTACCTGTCGTCCATTATAATCTGGCTGAATAGGTAAATGACGGCTAAATCGCCTATCTATAAAACTTAATAATTCAATTTCAGCAGGCCTGCCAAAAGATTGTACAGCGGTTAGTGCAGCTCTAATGCTTCGGCCGGTGTATAGAACATCATCAATAAATATCACTTTTTTGTCTTCCACAATAAAATCAATTTTGGTTTTATTGGCTTCAAGCGGTTTGTCTCCCCTTCTAAAATCGTCGCGGTAAAAAGTGATATCCAGATGCCCAGAATCTAAATTTGTGATTTTATATTCTTCCTTAAGAATCTTTATAATTCTCTCTGCAAGGAAAACCCCACGTGGTTGGATTCCTATAATCACGGTATTCTTAAAATCGGTGTGATTTTCAACTAACTGGCAGGCAAGACGATGCAGAATAATATTTATTTCAACAGCATTCAGTAGTATTCTTTGGCCCATAGTTTCGTTGCAAAAAGTAGAAGTTCTATCACAAAAGTAAGCTTTTTTATTTTTTTCTGAAGTTGAATAAGCTTCAGATTAAAAATCTTTCGCTAAGTCATTTTTCAACGAGAATCATTGTAAGATATTTGAAAAACTAAAGACACATGCATTACTGAGAAATTAAGAAAACTTTAAAACTTAGTTTGATTCATATTGCTAGCATTTCTTCGTAAATTAATGCTGAAAAATAGATCGATAAAACTTAAGTTATGAGCTATTATTTTAATACTACTTTAAAAGAAAAGAATTTTGATAAAGCGATAGAAATTGTTACCGGCGCCCTGAAATAGGAGGGTTTTGGTGTACTCACTGAAATTGATGTAAAGGAAACGCTGAAGAAAAAAATTGATGTAGATTTTAAAAAATACAAGATTCTTGGTGCCTGCAACCCAGAATTTGCGCATAAAGCCCTTAAAAGTGAAGATAAAATAGGCGTTTTTCTACCCTGTAATGTTATCGTTGAAGAAAACGATAATGGCGAAATTGAAGTTTCAGCTGTAGACCCTATATCTTCTATGCAAGCGGCTAAAAATGATGATTTAGAAGAGATCGCTACCGAAGTTCAACAAAAATTGAAAAAAAATTATTGATTCTTTAAATTAGAAATTTACTGCAAAATAAATTACTGATTTTCAATTGTTTTACTTCAATAATTTGAGTAATTTAACAGGTATAATTTCAGAAATTATGCTGGTAGAAAGACACGACTACGAAACCGTGAGCCAGGCCATTAATGGCTTGGCAGTGCGAGGATATACCACCGACTTTAAATTAGAGCCGGAAAAAGACAAAATTGTAGATACCCAACGTGCGCTCGAGCTTTCACCGGAAGAATTTGAAATCGACGAGATCTACCGTTTTGAAGGAATGACAGACCCAGGAGATGAAATGATCGTTTACGCTATTTCTTCCCGCAATCATAAAATTAAGGGTGTTTTAGTAAATGCCTTTGGCACTTATTCAGATTCGAATACTTACAATATTGTAAAACGTTTGCATAAGCATCTTTAAGCTTAAGCCTCATTTATAGATGTTATATGCCAAATTTTACCGCTGATTTTAAAGGTCTTACCTCCGAAGCGGTTAAAACTTCCGCCGAAAATAATGGGTACAATCAAATAACTTCCAAAAAAAAATCTGGTTTTTTTACAGCAATGCAAACTTTGGTCACCGAGCCTATGATTATTTTGCTTTTGGTTGCTGCCACCATATATTTTCTTACGGGAAATCCAGGAGATGGCCTCTTTCTTAGTTTCGCAATTATATTAGTAGCCGGTATATCACTGTTTCAGGAGACCAGAAGTAGAAATGCTCTCAAAAAACTAGAAGAGATCATTCAACCGGAAACCAAAGTTATTCGTAATAAAAAGCTCGAAAAAATTTCCGCGTCAAAATTAGTTTTAGATGATATTATTGTGATTGAAGAAGGCACTAGTGTTCCCGCAGATGCTAAAATCCTACAATCAAATGACTTTTCTGTTAACGAATCAGTATTAACCGGAGAATCGTTTAGTGTTTCCAAACAGCCAGAAGAAAATCCCGAAATCTATATGGGAACACAAGTGGTTGGCGGACTTGCCGTTGCTAAAGTCACTGCAATTGGCAATAAAACCCGATTGGGAAAAATCGGGAAAAGCATGGAATCCCAAAAACAAGAAAAAACCTTACTCGAGAAACAGATCAACAATTTTGTAAAAAAAATGGTGATTGCCGGTAGTTTCTTTTTTCTACTCGTATGGATATTAAATTATGTAAAAACACTTAGTATTCTAGGAAGTTTGCTACAGGCCTTGACGCTGGCAATGAGTATTCTTCCTGAAGAAATACCTGTTGCCTTTGCCACTTTTATGGCTATGGGAGCCTGGCGACTGATGAAAATGGGGATTATTGTCAAACAAATGAAAACGGTTGAAAGCCTTGGAAGCGCTACCGTAATTTGTGCTGATAAGACTGGAACAATTACTCAAAATAAAATGAGTCTGGCCAAAATTGTCACAGGTGAAAATTGGGAACTTCAAGATGCAAATGTACCTCTCAACACCCATGCGAAAAGACTTCTTGATGTAAGCATGTGGGCTAGCGAGCCTATTCCTTTTGACCCTATGGAAATCGCCATCCATAATGCTTACAATTTAAATACCGATTTAGACCAGAGATCAGATTTTAAGATGATTCATGAGTATCCTCTTAGTGGTAAACCACCAATGATGACTCATATTTTTGAAAATAAGCTGGGAGAAAGAATTATTGCCGCAAAAGGAGCACCGGAAGCCATATTAAAAGTCTCTGATCTGGATGGAAGCATGAAAAGGCTAATTGAAAAGCAATTGGACAACCTGGCTAGCGAGGGATTTAGAGTGTTGGGTGTAGGTGAAGTAAATACGAAAATTCAGGAATTCCCTGAAATTCAGCAAGATCTAAAGTTTGAATTTTTGGGACTTATCGCATTTTATGATCCGCCGAAAGCGAACATAAGCAAAGTATTTGAAGATTTTTATTCCGCAGGACTTCAGGTAAAAATAATCACCGGTGATAATGCAAAAACTACCGGTGAAATTGCCAGGCAAATCAATTTCAGAAATGCCGGGAAAAGTATGGACGGCGAAGAGCTTTTGGAATTTTCAGAAGAAGAGCTTAAAGAGAAAGTAAAAACTATAAATATTTTTACCCGAATGTTTCCTGAAGCAAAATTAAAGATTATCAATGCACTAAAGGCCAATAACGAAATTGTTGCCATGACCGGTGATGGGGTTAATGACGGACCCGCATTAAAAGCTGCCCATATTGGCATTGCGATGGGCAAAAGAGGAAGCGAGCTTGCTAAAGAGGCTGCATCTTTAATTTTGATAAAAGATGACCTTTCAGGGATGGTTGATGCTGTAGAAATGGGTAGAAGAATTTATAACAACTTAAAAAAAGCAATTCAATATATAATTTCTATTCATATTCCTATTATACTCACGGTTTTTATCCCTCTGGCTTTAGGATGGATTTACCCCAATATCTTCTCTCCGATACATATTATATTTCTGGAATTAATTATGGGGCCAACCTGCTCTATCATTTATGAAAATGAACCGGCTGAAGCCAATATTTTAAAACGAAAACCAAGACCGACAACACAAAACTTTTTTAATGTAAAAGAATTAAGCCTAAGTATTATTCAAGGTATTGGTATATCGGCAGGTACCCTGGGTATTTACCGGTTCGCTGTTTCTTCGGGCCTTTCTGAAGATCTGACCCGGAGCATGGTTTTTAGCTGTTTAATAGCCGCAAATATATTTTTAACTTTGGTAAACCGTTCTTTCTATTATTCTGCAATAACAACCCTTTCTTACAAAAACAGACTTATTCCAATAATAATTGGAATTACCACATTATTAAGTGCCGCAATGCTATACTGGAGACCACTAAGGATATTCTTCGAATTTGGACAGATTTCAGTAAAACAATTAGGCTTAAGTATCTTAATTGGATTTTTATCGGTAATTTGGATTGAAGGCTATAAATTCTACAAACGAAGGACTAAAAATTAGCTACTTATAGACATTTTACCATTATTTTAACCGAAATCCGTTTTCTTTTTACTTAATTGAAATAAAAAACTATGGAAGATAAAATACTTGGTTTACACCATATAACCGCGATTGCCGGAAATGCACAACGTAACTACGATTTTTACACTAAAGTGCTGGGATTACGCATGGTTAAAAAAACGGTGAATTTTGATGATCCGCAAACCTATCATTTTTACTTTGGAGATAAAGCAGGTACGCCAGGAAGCATTCTTACTTTTTTTCCGTGGCAAAGGGTTAAGCAAGGAAAAAACGGGGTGGGAATGGCCACAGAAATCGGTTATTCCGTTCCTGAAGGTAGCCTGGATTTCTGGCAGAAACGTTTTGAAAAACACGGAGTGGAATTTGGGAAAGTCAGGGAGCAATTTGAAGAACAATACTTACCATTCCGCGATCCCGACGGTCTTAATTTAAAACTAATTGTTCCCACACACGAAGATAATCGTGAAGGTTGGGAAACCGATGAAGTTAAGAATGATGTTGCTTTAAAAGGTTTTCACAGTGTAACCCTTACTTTATATAATGTTGGACCAACCGCCAGTATCCTAACTGATATTTTTGGATACGAACTTGAAGAAAAAGTTGGTGAATTTTATAGATACAAAACAAGTGCGGTTAAAAATGCTGCTATTATAGATATTCACGAAGATCCGACAGCCGAGCGGGGAATTAACGCTGCTGGTACCAATCACCATATTGCTTTTCGTGTTAAAGATGAAGAAACGCAAATGCGTTTTCGGGAAAAGATTGTTCAAAAAGGTTTACAGATCACCGAAAAAATAGATCGTGACTATTTCTTCTCCCTCTACTTTAAGGAACCTGGGGGAGTTTTATTTGAAATTGCCACCGATAATCCCGGCTTTACCAGGGACGAGAGTTTAGAGGAACTTGGAAGCAGTCTAAAATTACCCGATCAATACGAACAGGCAAGGGAACGTATAGAACGTCTTCTTCCTGAATTGAAACATTAAAATATTTTTCTAAGTTTGTAGGTAATTGTTTTATCAAGTAGCAGAAGTAAACAGGAAATTTACAAATACTAGTCTAAAGGAGTGATGATATTTGAGCCATAGCGAAAATAGCGCTGAATGGAGAACCGTTGGAAGTTTTCACTGCATTGCACTTCTCGATACTTCCGACCCGCGTTAGAAATCGATATGACGGTTAACCTCCCAACAAAAGATCGTAACGCTCGTTCTTCGCTCGCGATGACGAATTGGTTAAAACCACTCCCTATACTGCATTACCCTAAAATCTATAGTATTAAAATCTTTATCTTTTTGCTTAAGTTGCTTGTATAGTTCCGTACTCCCGATAGCCCGGTTGGCAGAGCCGGAGGGTGCGGTTAGGGATACTGTTTTTATGAGTCGGCCGTCCAGGATAAATTGATGCACCCTGGGAACTTCATTAGAAATCACTTTTAAACGGATATCACTATCTAACTTCTTCAAATGCTTTCGGAAAAAATATTCAGGACCGTTTTTGGAATTCCCACCGGTAAAAAGTAGCGTGTCTATCTTTGTGTTTTCTTTTAAAATTTCAACCATATTCCGAAGCTCCACCTCTTGCATTCCAAGATCTGAAGCGTCTATTTTTTCCCTTCGGCTGCTTTCTACCATATCGCAAATGCCTATCCCCCGATCCTTTAGAAAATCTTTACGCTGTCTCACGGCATCTTCTGTAGTTTCAAATTTAAGATCGAGTCTAAAGATATTGTCGAGCACAATCCATAAGAGTCCATCGCGGCTTCCGTAACAAAAATCAACGTCACCTTCCTTTAATTGTTGTTTAGTAAACCGCGGTGGCGGCAAAGTTCCTACGATTAGTTTTGTAGCGTTTTCCGGGATAAAAGGTTTATAGGGATGCGTGTGGTGAAACATCTTTTTTTAATGTTTGTGTGGTTTATATTGGATAGTCTTGATTCAATTATAAATGAAAACCTACTTTAAGATTTACTTTTCTTTTTTGCATTGCCCAAAAAAGAAACAAAAAAGTCTAGGCTTACGAAACTTTAACTAATTTTTCGCTCAACCACTAAATTTTAGGAACTCGCCATCGAAGTAAGTTAAACTTCAAAAGCCCGTTTGGCTCAAACAGCCTAAAATTTTATGCGGTTTTCGCTTCAAATCTGACGTTAAATTTTCGATAGGCCAAAACCGAAATAAGTAACTCTATAATCCATAAACTATTGAAAATCTCAGTTGGTAAACTAAACTTTTTAGAACCATATGATTTATTTGAGTTTAATTACTAAGTCGTCTGCAAAGACCATGGTGCTTTCCTTGTGGATAATTTCATCTATTTCACCGTCTTTGGTAGCGGTGATGGTGGTTTCCATTTTCATCGCTTCAATCACAAATAGAGGTTCGTTCTTTTTAACTTCTTGTCCTTTTTCCACTAAAACTGAAGAAATAGAACCCTGTATTGGAGCTCCTACTTCCTTATCATTGGATTTATCGATCTTTTGATGAACTACCTTCTCAACCTTAACCGACTTATCCTGAATTTTCACAGTTCTGGTCTGGCCATTTACCTTAAAGAACGCATCTACAAGACCGTCTTCATCTGCGGTTCCTACCGATAAGAATTCAATAAGCAGGGTTTTTCCTTTATCCATTTCCACCGTGATCTCTTCTCCAGGTTGCATTCCGTAGAAAAAATTAGGGCTCGGAATATTCATCACTTCCCCAAATTTTCGGTAATGATTAAAATATTCGGTAAACACTTTTGGATATAATTTATAGGAAAGGAAATCGGTCATTTCCAGTTTCCGGCCCATTCCTTCGCTAAAAATATCGCAGAATTCTTTAAATTCCTTTTCAAAATCTATAGGTTCCAAATGTGCGTTAGGCCTATCGGTATAAGGCTTTTGGTCTTTTAGAATGATCTTCTGCACCTCAGCTGGAAAACCGCCGTAAGGTTGCCCAAGGTCACCTTTAAAGAAATTTACTACCGACTGCGGGAAAGATAGGTTTTCACCTTTTTCCATCACATCTTCTATGCTCAGGCTATTGCTCACGAGGTATTGTGCCATATCGCCTACCACCTTACTGCTTGGCGTTACTTTAATAATATCGCCAAAAAGTTTATTTACTTTGGAATACATGGCAGTGATCTCGTGAAACCTGGATGCCAAACCTAAGGACTCAGCCTGGGGTTTTAGGTTAGAATATTGTCCTCCGGGAATTTCGTGTTTATAAACATCTGCTGTTCCGGCTTTAAGTCCGCTTTCGAACGGAAAGTAATATTTCCTTACCGCTTCCCAGTAATGCGAATATTCATTGAGCTTCTCCATATTGAAATCGGCTTTACGCTCACTGGATTTCGTCATCTCCACCAGGGAATTGAAATTAGGCTGCGATGTAAGTCCGGAAAGTCCACCCAGGGCAACATCTACCACGTCTACCCCGGCTTCTATCGCTTTTAAATAGGTTGCCGCCTGTATAGAAGAAGTGTCGTGGGTATGTAAATGCACGGGTATATTTATTTCTGATTTTAATGCGGAAATCAACTCGCTGGCAGCATAAGGTTTTAACAACCCGGCCATATCTTTTATCGCCAAAATATGCGCCCCGGCATTTTCAATATCTTTAGCCAACTGAAGGTAATATTCTAAATTGTATTTGCTGTTTTTATCCAGAAGATCCCCGGTATAGCAAATAGAAGCTTCAGCAAGCCCAGAAGTATTCTTGCGCACATATTCTATACAGGGGGCGATAGATTCCATCCAGTTTAAGGAATCAAAAATCCTGAAAATATCTACCCCATTTTCCCAGGCTTCTGCAACAAATTTTTCGATTAAATTATCGGGATAAGCGGTATAACCAACGCCGTTGGAACCTCGCATCAGCATTTGCAGCAGAATATTCGGCATTGCTTTTCGAAGTAATTGCAGGCGTTCCCAGGGGTTTTCCTTTAAAAACCTAAGGCAAACATCAAAAGTGGCGCCGCCCCAAACTTCCATACTAAAGGTTTCAGGATTGTTTTTGGCAAAACCTTCGGCAACTTTGAGCATATCTATACTTCGCATTCTGGTGGCCAGCAAACTTTGATGCGCATCCCGAAAAGTAGTATCGGTAAAATGGATTTTCTTTTCATTCTTTAACCACTCGGCAAATTTCTCGGGGCCGAGTTCGGTAAGCAAATCTTTGGTTCCTTTTGGATAAGCTGCAAGAGGATCGAACTCAGGAACTTCTGCTTTTATAAGTTTAGGTTTTTCTGTTACATCTTTTACATCAGGATTTCCGTTTACTACAATATCCCCTAGAAATTCTACCATTCTGGTGGCGCGATTACGGGTTTCCTTCAGCTTAAAAAGCTCAGGATTATTTGCAATAAAATTAACGGTTACGCTGCCATCCTTGAATTTCTCGTGCTGAAGAATATTGTCTAAAAACGGAATATTAGTTTTTACCCCTCTAATCCTGAATTCGGCCAAAGCCCGGCGCATTTTCCGGCAGGCACCATCCAGGGTTCTTCCGCTGGCAGAAATTTTTACCAACATAGAATCGAAAAATGGCGAAATAGTCACGCCCTGGTACAAACTACCAGCATCAAGCCTAATACCAAATCCGGAAGCACTTCTGTAAGTCGTAATCGTACCATAATCGGGTTGAAAATCGTTCGCAGGATCTTCGGTGGTAATTCTACACTGTAGGGCAAATCCGTTGGTGCTCAGCGAAGCCTGATCTTTAATTTTAATCTGTTCGTCGCTTAATTTATAGCCGCCGGCAACAAATAACTGGGTTTTCACCAGGTCTATTCCGGTTACGACTTCGGTAACGGTATGCTCTACCTGAATCCTGGGATTTACCTCGATAAAGTAAATACTACCATCCTGGTCTACCAGAAATTCAACCGTCCCAATATTATTATAATTAACCGCCTTACAAATGTTGATGGCATATTCATAAAGTTTCTCCTTGGTGGTTTGGTTCAGGTTATAGGAAGGCGCAAACTCGATCACCTTTTGATAGCGGCGCTGCACAGAGCAGTCCCTTTCAAAAAGGTGCACCATATTGCCGTGGTTATCTCCCACGATCTGGATCTCTATATGCTTGGGGTTTTCAATAAATTTCTCGATAAAAACTGTATCATCCCCAAAGGCATTGAGCGCTTCCCGTTTAGATTCTGAAAAAGCTTTTTTCAATTCAGATTCTTCCCTAAGCACCCGCATTCCGCGGCCACCCCCACCGCTGGCGGCTTTTAGCATAATGGGATAACCTATTCGTTTGGCCTCTTCTATAGCTATATCCAGGCTTTCCAGTTCCTTCTCGTTACTCTGAATCACCGGAACATTATTTTTAACCGCCACGGTTTTGGCCGTGACTTTATCGCCTAAACTTTTTAAAACAGAAACTTCTGGACCAACAAAAATAATATCATTGTCCTTACAAGCCTGCGCAAAAGCGGCATTTTCAGAAAGGAAGCCGTAACCGGGATGGATAGCATCTGCGCCCACCTTTTTGGCGAGGTTGATAATCGCGTCTATATCCAGATAAGGTTTTAAAGGCTCCTTATCGGGGCCAATTTGGTAAGATTCATCGGCTTTATAGCGGTGGAGGGAGTAGCGATCTTCGAAGGTGAAAATCCCTACGGTTCTAATTCCTATTTCAGTGCAGGCTCTAAAAATTCGAATCGCGATCTCCCCACGATTGGCCACCAATACTTTCTGAATCTTCATGTTTTTTATTTAGTTAGTTAGTAATACTTAGTTGTTGCCGTAAACTATTAAAACATTCAGAAGTAAGGGTGATTTATTATGCTAAATTTTATATAAAAAATTTTGTCAGTTCCCGGTTGGCTGTTGTAGGTTCTCAGTTTTATGTTATCGATTTTTTGTTTATTGTTTGGGGTTTCTGGTTTGTTGTTCCGCCACGAATGCACTAATATTTTCCATTGCACAATCTCTGGCCGCCAGTTCGAGTAGGGGTATTTGAGCCATAGCGAAAATAGCGCTGTATCGAGAACCGTTGGAAGTTTTAACTGCATTGCACTTCTCGATACTTCCGACTCGCGTCGGAAATCGATATGAGGAAATGGCAACCTACTCCACCACATACATCTCGTTAGATGCTTTAATATATTCTTGCGGATTAAAAGTAGATTCAAAACTGTTTCTAACTACATTTAGTTTGTTTTTCAAATCTGCAATTTTGGTTTTTAAATATTCATCGTTCTCGTATTTCTTGATCAAGGAATCATATTTTTTAAGATTTTCCAGAATTCTGAAGGTGATTGTTCCAAATCGGATTTTTAGGTTTTGCACCGCGATCATTTGGTCGTGATAATCCTGTTTCCAGTTTTCAGGATTTTTAGCTTTCTCTTCAGCAATTTTATTCTCCGCAATTTTTGAAATATCCAGAATATACTGGGTGCGTTTCTTCGCATCGGTTTCATTAGTGAAATTATTGTCAAATTCTTTCGGGTCGATCTCCAGGATTTGCACTAAATTCTCCTGCATCGCTTTTTCCTGGAGCTCTTTTAATTCGTCCAGGTTTTTATTTATAGATTCCCATTCGGTTTCTATAAGATCTTTATCGTGGGTAAATTGTGCTACAGTTGTGGTAAGTTTCAGCATCTCTGTACTTTGCTGCTTTAACTTTTTATCTCCCCAGCCTAAAGAATTTATAAAACTACCAATTCCGTCAAAAACAGTTCCGGCAAACATTCCCGTAAAAGGCGTGCCTTTTGCAAGGTCACCGGTAACATTTAAGATATGACTTAAGGCCGAAAGCCGTGCATCATTCTTTTTTTCTTCTTCTACAAATTTTCTGAATTGTCCGAACCATTCCTGGTAACCCTCGTAGTGCATAGGATTGCTAACCTGATCTAGCGTGGCGTAAAATTCACGGGAAGCATTAAAAAGATTTAGTGGTTTAATTTCGCGCTCCATTGAGGCTAAATTCAGCACAGCTGAACTATAATTATATTTATAAACGCTAATCGTATTTTTATCTATTTCTTCCTGGCGTTCTTCCAGGAATTTCACCCTTTCTAATAGCTTCTCCACTTTTACTGAGGAAGAATTGGTGTTTTGAATACTTTCATCGAGGGTACTGATTTTTGAATCTATTTCTTTAATTCTGAATTCCAGATTCTGACTTAACAAATTGCGTTCACGATTGAGTTCCTGAAGTACTTGCTGGGTAACCGACTGGTCTTCAGCAAAGCTTTGTGCCGAAGTATTGTGAAAAAACATCCCTGAAACAAACAGGAAAATAAAACCTAATTTATTCATTATCAATTATTTTAATCAGCTATTTATTCATTTATAACGATCTGAAGACAATCATATTTTATGCCAGTTAAGAGTTTAGGTTTTCATATAGATTTAATGCTATTGATTTCTCTTAAGTTGAGAGGAGATAAACGGAATTTTAGGAGCAAGGAAATATCCGGTAAGGCTTGCAAAAAAAATAGGTATAAAATAATTAAAACCTGTTAATGTAGCCAACAAAATGGTAGTACTCATAGGTGTTCTGGTAACACAGGCATTTATTGCTGCCATACAACTCACTACACATAAAGCCATATTAATATGCGGAAATAAACTATGAAGAATTAATCCTAAACTGGCTCCCACAAAAAAGAGCGGAATTATAAATCCGCCACGCCATCCTGAAGTAACGGTAATAGAGATAGCAAATATCTTAGCGAACAAGAGCATAATTAAAAATCCAATAGAGAAATCCCCTAGAATAAGCTCATTAATTTCGTGATGCCCAAAATACCTGGTTAATGGAAAGTAATAAGCTATAACCCCAAGAAGAATTCCACCCAACAAAGTTTTTATATAGATTGGTGAATGTAATTTCTTAAAAGCATTTTTTAGAAATTTTGTGCAATAGATAAATACCCAGCCCATTGTAGCAGCCAATATTGAAAAACCTACAGCATACAGGAAATCAAATTTATCCTGCATTTCATAAGAAGGCATATCCCATAAAGGCCCCAGACCTAAATGAACTATGATTGCAAAAATTATATAACTAAAACAGCTTGAAACAAAGGCCGGAATAATAGCTTTATAATATTCTACAGCATGTTTATGATGGAGTATCTCTAAGGAAAATAAACTCCCGCCCAGTGGAGCTCCAAAAAGCGCGGTGAACCCAGAAGCCATTCCGGCAATACTTAAGGATCTTAGCTGATCTCCTTTCAACCTTAGTAATTTGCCCAAGAAGGATCCGGTAGACCCAGTAACCTGTACCAAAGGCGCCTCAGGTCCTAAACTTCCACCTGAGCCTACACATAAAAGAGAAGAAAGCACCATTGAAGGATTGTTTTTAGGATCAAGCTTTCCTTTATTAAACCTAATATTATTCACAATAAGATCTATCTCACCGGGATCGCCGAAAAAATGAATAATAAGGCCTGCAGCAAGACCGGCTAAAGCCATTACAGGAACTACCAACCAACCGGTAAAAACACCAAGCTGATGAGTAACAAATTCCAAAACAATCCAGTAAACACCGGCGATAATTCCTCCTAATAATCCCAACAAAGCCCAAAGTAAAAACAAACGACTAAAAGTAAACGGATTAAACCTTACAGGAGCATCCAGAATATTGGTATAGAAAATTAGTTTTCTGCGTAGCTTAAGTTTCAAAAGAATGGGATTTAAAAAAGGCGCAATATAATAAGTTTACCTAAATGTCCCTAATCTAAAAAGAACAGGAAAAACCACTTTATTTTCGGATCCAAAAGCTTCTTTAAGTTCCTCTTCAATTAGATCTACAGGATTTAGACCTTTATCTTTTTCGTAGTGTTTCACAGCGCTCCAGGTTTTTAAATAACCAATGAGATGATCAAATGTCCATTGATATCTTTGTTCAAATTCGGGAGTTTTAATTTCCAAAAAAGGAAAAGGAATCGTTTTATATTTTTCATCTAAATACCTGCGTTCTTCATCCCAGTAAGGACCAATAATATTCTTATAAAATTTAAGGATTACCTCATCGGTTTCAGGATTACTTTTAAACAGGGAATAACCTATTACAGCGATAATCCCATTAGGCTTTAAAACCCGTTTTGCTTCTTTATAAAAAGCTTCAAAATTGAACCAGTGAATGGCCTGCGCTACCGTAATAAGATCAAAATAATTATCAGGGAAATCTGTTTTCTCAGCCGGTTGAACGGAATAAGTAATATTATGACGCTTTATCGCATGCTCTAATTGCTGCTTGCTAATATCGGTAGCCTTTACGTTATCAAAGAATTTTGAGAGTTCTCCAGCAACCTGACCGTTTCCGGTTCCACAATCCCAGGCG
>JAGXIG010000050.1 GCA_024635815.1 Salegentibacter sp. | reverse complement strand
AGATGTGTATAAGAGACAGGCTTCTTCCTGCGTCCTGGCGTAACCCATTTTAAGAAAAATGGCATATAATTGTAAGGATAAATTAGAAAGTTTACTGGAAATTAAATTAAGCGCACTTAAGTCCCGTGTTTGTTGAATCAAACTTTCGGCCCTGTTTTCTATACTACGGGTAATATATTGCGACTCTATTATTTTTTCAAGCTCAAGGATTTCATACGCCAGATTTTTTTCTTCATATTCAAGCGCCTGGCCTTTAATTTTGTCTAATAATTTCAGGCTCTGTTTGTAAAGCCCTTTTCGATAAAGAATGTAAGCAAAATCAAATTGTTCTCTAATCTGCACCGGAATACTTTGGTGTGCAGGATTCAATCTTAAACTAATAAGAATTTGCTTGTATAAATGCGCTTTTACATTAGATAATTGCTGTTTGCTAATCTTTGTCTTTAGAAGAATTTCTTTCTCATTATACTTCTTCAGCTTCGTCATGACCTTAAATAAATTCAAAAATTTACTATCGGTATTCACACCAATTCTTCCCACATACAATGAAAATTGCCGCTTTTCTGAAGGCGAAAGAGATTTAATAAGAGAAAATAAGTTATCGGTTAAATCATTAGTCATTGTAACAAGATTGTTTTTAACTTACTGAATATCAGAGTATATAGACCCAATTTTATGCTTTAATTATCGTAATGACCTAATTTACAAAGGCCGGGAGTGTATAGATAACAATACTTTAGTTAAAGATAAAGTAAAAAAAATCTCTTATGAGCACAGAAAAGGTAGAAATTTTTGACACGACGTTACGAGACGGAGAGCAGGTTCCAGGTTGTAAATTGAATACAGCCCAGAAACTTAAAATCGCTGCGCGCCTTGATGAGCTGGGAGTAGATGTTATTGAGGCAGGTTTTCCTGTTTCCAGTCCCGGCGATTATCAATCGGTTTATGAAATCTCTAAACTGGCAAAGAATGCCGCCGTTTGCGGACTCTCACGTGCTGTTAAAAAAGATATCGAAGTTGCTGCTGAAGCTTTGAAACACGCCAGAAAACCACGTATTCATACCGGGATTGGCACTTCAGACCCTCATATTAAATATAAATTCAACTCTACAAGAGAAGAAATTATTGTGCGCGGTGTAGCTGCGGTTAAACACGCTAAGAATTTTGTAGATGATGTGGAGTTTTATGCCGAAGATGCCGGAAGAACAGATAATGAATTCCTTGCCCGTGTATGTACCGAAATGATAAAAGCCGGTGCCACAGTATTGAACATTCCTGATACCACCGGATATTGTCTTCCTGAGGAATATGGAAGAAAAATAAAATATTTAAAAGACAATGTAAAGGACATCGATAAAGTGACACTTTCCTGTCATTGTCATAACGATTTAGGCCTTGCTACGGCAAATGCCATTGCAGGAGTAATGAATGGTGCCCGCCAAATAGAATGCACCATTAATGGTATTGGAGAGCGTGCAGGAAATACTGCTTTAGAAGAGGTCGTCATGATCTTAAGACAGCACCCGACTTTAAATTTAAATACGCAAATAGACCCGAAATTCCTTTATGATACTAGTTGTATGGTTTCCCGTGAAATGGGAATGTTTGTACAGCCTAATAAAGCTATTGTAGGCGCCAATGCGTTTGCGCACAGCTCCGGAATTCACCAGGACGGTGTGATTAAAAATCGTGAAACTTACGAAATTATAGATCCAGCAGAAGTTGGGGTAACCGAATCGGCGATTGTATTAACCGCAAGAAGTGGAAGAGCAGCTTTGGCCTATAAAGCCAAAAAAATGGGATACGATTTAACCAAACTTCAGTTAGATACGGTTTACAACGAATTCCTGAATTTTGCTGATGCCCGAAGATGCGTGGAAGACAATGATATTCACGAAATTATGGAAATTTCAGAAAGAAAAATAAGAGCAATAGCCTAGTGAATCAGCATAATGCTGGATCCATAAAATGGCTACACAGGAAGAATAATATAAGCCTGAAAATGAATTCCCAATCTGGGATTGAATTTATAAAAAAATGAAAAAAACTTTATTCGATAAAATCTGGGATTCCCACGTGGTAGAATCTATACCCAATGGGCCCGATATTTTATATATCGATAAACATTTAATTCACGAAGTCACGAGTCCCCAGGCTTTTAATGAGTTGAAAGAACGTGAAATTTCTGTGTTTCGACCAAATCAAATTGTTGCGACGGCAGATCATAATACACCCACCGAAAATCAGCATTTACCGGTAAAAGATTTATTGTCCAGGAAGCAACTTAAGGAGTTGACCCAAAACTGCGAAGAAAATAATATTACGCTATACGGCCTGGGTCATCCTTATAACGGAATTGTACACGTAATGGCTCCCGAACTTGGGATTACCCAACCGGGAATGACTATGGTTTGTGGAGACAGCCACACTTCTACTCATGGTGCTTTTGGCACAATTGCCTTCGGAATTGGTACCAGCCAGGTTTCCCAGGTTTTTGCCAGCCAGTGTGTCTTGGTTCAGAAACCTAAAAAATTAAGGGTGAATGTTAACGGAAAACTCAAAAAAGGGGTTTTACCTAAAGATGTTATCCTTTATATAATTAGCAAACTCGGAACAAATTCAGGTACTGGATATTTTTGTGAATACGCCGGAAATGTATTTGAAGAAATGTCTATGGAAGGCCGAATGACGGTTTGCAATATGAGTATTGAAATGGGCGCCCGTGGCGGTTTGATCGCTCCGGATGAAACTACTTTTGAATATGTAAAAGGCAAAGAATTCGCACCTAAAGGTGAAGAATTCGAGGCTACACAAGCTTACTGGGAAACTCTAAAAACCGATGAGGACGCAGAGTTCGATCAGGAATATTCTTTTGATGCCGAAGATATTGAACCGATGATCACCTACGGAACAAATCCCGGAATGGGCATAAAAATTACCGGTTCCATTCCAATGGAAGGTGGAAAAAGCGATGCAAAAGCTTTGGCTTATATGGGCTTTAAACCCGGTGAATCTTTACTCGAAAAAACTATTAACTGGATTTTTATCGGTAGTTGTACCAATTCCAGAATTGAGGATTTTCGCCAGGCAGCGGCTTATATTAAAGGCAAACAAAAAGCTGCAAATGTAAACGCACTCATTGTGCCCGGTTCCCGCCAGGTTGCCGCCCAAATTGAAGCCGAAGGCTTACGAGAAGTTTTTGAAAACGCTGGTTTCACTCTTAGACAACCGGGTTGTTCGGCTTGTTTAGCAATGAACGATGATAAAATTCCTGCAGGCGAATATTGCGTTTCTACCAGTAATAGAAATTTTGAAGGAAGACAGGGACAGGGTTCCAGAACCATATTAGCGAGTCCGTTAACTGCTGCAGCCACGGCTGTTTCAGGAAAATTAACCGACTTTACAAAACATTTAAATTAAGATGGAAAAGTTTATCACATTAACCGATACAGCGGTTCCTTTGGAGATAGAAAACGTAGATACCGACCAGATTATTCCGGCCAGGTTCCTAAAAGCTACCGACAAGGCCGGTTTTGGAGAAAACCTCTTTCGCGACTGGCGTTTCGACAAGAACGACGAGCCAAATCCTGAATTCGCATTAAACAACCCCCAGTATAAAGGTTCAATCCTGGTAGCTGGAGATAATTTTGGATGCGGTTCAAGCCGGGAACATGCAGCCTGGGCAATTAAAGCTTATGGATTCACCGTGGTTGTTTCGAGCTATTTCGCGGATATTTTCAAAGGAAATGCACTTAACAACGGTTTGCTTCCGGTTCAGGTAAGTCCGGGATTTTTGGATCAGCTATTCGTTGAAATCACCAAAGATCCTTCCGTAGAAATTAAAGTCGATCTGGAAGCTCAGAAAATTGGAATTCCGAAAAAAGATATTTCAGAATATTTTGAGATAGATCCGTATAAAAAAACCTGTATGATCAATGGTTTTGACGATATAGATTTCCTGGTAAGCAAACTGGAGGCAATAAAGGAATTTGAAAAGAGAAAATCAAATAAAACACAAGCCACCACACCCTTGTAGTTTTTAGAAATTTAAAAAGATTATCCCGATAGCTATCGGGAAACCACACATAAAGAAGAAAAAAATGAAATTAAAAATAGCAGTCTTATCCGGAGACGGGATAGGTCCCGAAATTACACAGCAATCAGTTAAAGTTTTAAAAGCTGTAGCAGATCGTTTCGATCACCACTTTCAATTTGAAGACGCCTTGGTAGGTGCGGCAGCAATAGATTTGCTGGACAATCCGTTACCTGAAGCTACGCTGGAATTGTGTAAGAAATCTGATGCTGTGTTATTTGGGGCTATAGGACACCCAAAATACGACAATAATCCAGATGCAAAAGTAAGACCTGAACAGGGGCTTTTACAGCTAAGAAAAGGCCTTGGACTTTTCGCCAACATTAGGCCTGTAAAAGCTTACGAAAAGCTTATAGAACAATCACCATTAAAAGCCGATCGTATCGCTGGAGCTGATATGGTTATTTATCGCGAGCTCACCGGTGGAATTTATTTTGGTGATAAATTTACTGCGGAAGACGGTCAGAGCGCTACCGATGTTTGTACCTATTCGGTAGAAGAAATTTCACGAGTGGCTCACCTGGCTTTTAAAGCTGCAGAAAAGCGTACTAAAAAATTAACTTTAGTTGATAAAGCCAATGTTTTAGAAACTTCCAGATTATGGCGTAAAACGGTTACTGAAATTGGTAAAGAATATCCTGAAGTTGAACTGGATTTTCTTTTTGTAGACAATGCTGCAATGCAAATGATTTTAAACCCAACCCAATTCGATGTTATTCTTACTGAGAATATGTTTGGCGATATTCTTTCTGATGAGGCCAGCGTAATTGGTGGTAGTATCGGCTTACTGGCATCAGCCTCGGTAGGAAAAGAAAGCGCAATGTTTGAACCTATTCACGGTTCTTATCCGCAGGCAACCGGAAAGGGAATTGCAAATCCAGTAGCCTCCATTTTATCGGCGGCAATGCTTTTAGAACACTTTGGACTTATAGAAGAAGCTGAAGCAGTCAAAAAAGCGGTAGAGCTTAGCATTAAACTCAATGTTTGCACCATAGATATTAATAAAGACAACCATTATACCACAGAAAAAGTGGGTGATTTCCTTGAGGGACTTATTAGTGAAGTTGATAATATTAGCATCAACAACGAAAATCTGAATCTCGGGCAAATGACTATTATTTAAGAGTTTTTTTCTTCATTTATGTTTTGGACCTCTCGCATTTCGTGTGGTTTTGCGGGAGGTTTTTTTAGTGATACCCACTAGACAGGCGTTTGAAAAAACGTCTGTCTAGTGCTGGTTGAACTATCCTGACTTCAGTCGGGATTTTAATACTTCTAAACATTCTATTGAAAAAGCACGAATGTTTAGGACTCCGGTCTTCTTGAAATTTGCAAAAACAGAATTGTGGTTCTTTAACATTTCTGAAGTGTTCTTCTTATTTTCTATTTCCCATAGATATAACGTTCCCCTGGTGCTTTTTTAAAGAAGATTTATTACAGTCCAATAGGAGCAGCATATCTATATTTCCTATTTTAGAATTCTTGCTATATTTCTCTCTAAAGCTTTGAAAAAATAATATGTACTGGCAAAGCCCCCTTAAAAGCGCAATTTTTATAGCAAGTTTATATAACGAGAATAAAGGAGCTCGGGGAGAGCTCAATATAAATCCGCAGAAATATCAAAAAAACTAAATCCTATATCAGATCCTTTTTTCTCCTGATCTCCTCCAGCCCAAGATTGTCTTTACTTCCCAAATGTGAATGTTTCTTACCTTCAGTAGCTTCATAAGTTCCATCCTGAACCTGCCCACCAATTATCTGATAAGCCTCCCTAAACGATTTCCCTTTCATCACCAAATCGTTGATCCTGTCTACCGTAAACAGGTATTTATATTTTTCATCTTGCAAATTGATATCTTTAACTTTAATTAAAGCGATAGAATGGATAAAAACATCCAGGATTTCTTTAATATTCTCAACCGCATAAATGCTATTTTCCTTGATCAATTGGTAATCCCGATGATAACCACTGGGTAAATTATTGGTGATTAAAATCATCTCGTTCGCGATACCCTGGAGTTTATTGCATTTTCCACGTATCAGCTCGAAAACATCCGGATTTTTCTTATGGGGCATAATACTGGAACCGGTGGTGAGTTCATCGGGGAAAGTGATAAAATCAAAATTCTGGCTCATATATAAGCAAATATCCATCGCAAACCTGGAAAGCGTATTGGAAACCGAAGCGATATTCGAAGTCACCGTTCGCTCGCATTTCCCACGACCCAATTGCGCAGCCACTACATTATATTTTAAAGTTGAAAATCCCAACTCTTTGGTGGTAAATTCCCGGTCTATAGGAAATGAAGAGCCATATCCCGCAGCAGATCCCAGCGGATTCTGGTCTACAACTTTTAAACCGGCATCTAGTAAATAAAGGTCATCAATAAGCAATTCTGCATAAGCTGAAAACCATAAACCAAAGCTTGATGGCATCGCTACCTGCAAATGCGTATACCCCGGAAGAAGTTTTTCCTGATATTCATCTGCAAGACCTAAAAGCACATCTACAAGGCTCTTTGTCTTACCGGAAATTTCCTGTAGGTTTTCTTTAAAATACAATTGCATGGCCACCAAAACCTGGTCGTTCCTAGAGCGGGCGGTATGTATTTTCTTTCCGGTATCATCTAATGCTTTCGTTAATTCAAATTCAATTTTTGAATGTACATCTTCAAAATCCTCTTCAATCTCAAAAGTTCCGTTTTCAAGTTGTTGCTGAAGTTTAGACAGTTCACTTTCAATATCTTTTACTTCGTCTGAAGTCAGGATTCCGACTTTCCCAAGCATCTTAGCGTGTGCTTTTGAAGCTTTTAAATCGTATTCAGCAATATGCATATCCAGCTCACGATCGTTTCCTACAGTGAAATTTTCAATCTTTTTATCTATAGCTAATCCTTTATCCCAGAGTTTCATAGTTTATTTTTTTAGTCGTAATCATTTGAAACAAGTTATAAGCGTCATCCTGAATTTATTTCAGGATCTAATGTTTTAGAACCCTGAAGAAATTAGAAGCTGAAACAAGTTCAGCTTGACGAAAATATACTTCATTAATCAGTCTTCTTCTTCGTTGATTAATCTCAAAAAGCTTTTTCAAGCAATTTTATATACTTTTCAATCCCCTCCTCTATTTCCTTCACATAAATAAATTCATCTGCGGAATGTGACCTGGTGGAATCACCTGGGCCTAATTTTAAGGAAGGGCAATTCAGCATCGCCTGGTCTGAAAGGGTCGGAGAACCATAGGTATCCATCCCCAATGCAATTCCCGCCTTAACCAATTCGTGATCTGGAGGAATCGAAGAAGAATTTAATCGAAGTGAACGCGCCGTAATTTCATCTACCGGGGCTTTTTCCTGTAAAATCTGTTCAATTTCAGCATTGGAATAAGCATCATTCACCCTAACGTCGATTACCATATCTACGTGACCCGGAACTACATTATGCTGGCTCCCGGCATTGATCTGGGTGACTGTAAGTTTTACTTTGCCAAGCGCTTCTGATTCCTTGGGAAAATCAAAACTTTCAAACCATTTTAAAACATCTGCGGTTTTATAGATGGCATTGTTATCGTTGGGATGCGCCGCGTGTGAGGGCGTTCCCTTTACTTTTGCATCAAAAACCACCAGGCCTTTTTCGGCAATGGCCAGTTGCATTAAAGTGGGTTCGCCAACAATAGCTACATCAATTTTTGGTATTTTTGGTAACATACAGGCAATACCGTTTTTCCCGTTAATCTCTTCTTCCCCGGTTCCGGCAAAAATTAGATTATATTTCAGGTCTTTGGATTCGTAATACCAGGTAAAAGTCGCCAATAAAGAAACCAGACAACCACCCGCATCATTGCTACCTAAACCATATAGTTTTCCATCTTCAATTTTAGCCTCAAAAGGATTACGGGTATAAGCCGAATTCGGTTTTACCGTATCATGATGTGAATTAAGCAGTAAGCTGGGTTTGTCTGAATCAAAATACTTATTGGTTGCCCATACATTATTTAAATGTCGAAAAAAAGTCATGTCCTTTTCTCTAAACCACTTTTCCAGCAAATCGGCCGTTTTATCTTCTTCTTTCGAAAAAGACTGGGTACTAATAAGTTTTTTGAGCAAGTCAATTGCGTTTTCCTGTAATTCTTCGAGCTTCATCAATTACTGATTTTAGTATAAATAGATTCTTTTTTTAATAACCTGAAATCACCAAGAAATAAATTCTTCACACCACCTTCCAAAGCCTGAAAACAATTGTGTAGTTTTGGTAACATCCCGTCACTGATTACTTTTTCTTCGAGTAATTCATGATATTTTTCCCTGGTAATTTTTTCAATTACCGAATCATCGTCTTCTGCATTGGCTAGTACGCCTTTTTTCTCGAAACAAAAGTACAGTTCGGTTTCATAAATTGAGCTCATCGCTTTAGCGATTTCCGCAGCAACAGAATCCCCATTGGTATTGAGAAGCAATCCATCTTCTGTACAGGAAATAGCCGAAAAAACCGGTGTTATTTCTTGTTTTAAAATTGAATTTATAAATTCTGAATTCACCTTCTCTACGTCACCCACAAATCCAAAATCAATTTCCTTAACAGGGCGTTTTTTGGAAACAATACTCATCCCATCCGCTCCACAAAGACCTAATGCATTATTTTTAAGAGCCTGTAATTTGGCTACAATGTTTTTATTGATAAGTCCGCCGTAAACCATAGTGATCACTTTAATTGAATCGGCATCGGTAATTCTACGTCCCTCAAACATGTGGGTTTTATAACCTAGTTTTCCTGCAATTTCAGTAGCCAGGTTTCCCCCGCCGTGCACTAAAATCTTCGGATCTTCCAAAGCCACAAAATCATTCAGGAATTCAACGAATTTTGTCTCATTTTCAATAAGCTTCCCTCCTATTTTTACAACTTTTAAAACCATTTTTTAGATATTTTTCTCAGTTTGTTACCTCGAACGCCAGCCTGAAAAACTTCATTCTCACAGGGAGTCGAGAGGCTAAGCATTTTTTCCTAATTCGGTTTCTTTTACTTTTTCCTCTAAAATCCTTTTTAAAACCGCTTGTGCGGCAAAAGTTCGATTTCCTGCCTGCTGGATCACTACCGAGTTTTCCGAATCCAAAACTTCATCAGCAATTACCATATTTCTTCTTACTGGTAGACAATGCATCACTTTCGCATTATTGGTTTGCTTTAATTTTTCTGCTGAAAAAGTCCAGTTTCTGTCTTCACTTAATTTCTGTCCGTAAGTTTCATAACTGCTCCAGTTCTTTACATAAACAAAATCGGCGTCTTTTAAAGCTTCGTCCTGGTTATGAATTACAGGAACATTTTTAGTGATTTCAGGATTCAAATCATAGCCTTCAGGATTGGTGATCACAAAATCGGCATCCAGTTTTTGCATAATCTCGGTTAAAGAATTGGGCACGCTTTGCGGTAATGCTTTTGGATGCGGTGCCCAGCTAAGCACAACTTTTGGTCTGTCCTTCTTCTTTAATTCTGAAATAGTAAGTGCATCAGTAAGAGCCTGCAGCGGATGTCCGGTGGCGCTTTCAAGGTTCACAACAGGCACTGAAGCATACTTTTTAAAACTATTCAATACTATTTCTGCTTCATCCTTTTCTTTTTCCTTCAAGTCTGGAAAAGCCCTCACCGCGATAATATCACAATACTGTGATAATACAGCCGCTGCCTCTTTGATGTGTTCAGCTTTATCGGAATCCATTACCGCTCCGTCTTCAAATTCCAGTTTCCAGCTGTCACTCCCGGCATTCATCACCATCACGTCCATTCCCAGTAATTTTCCCGCTTTTTCAGTACTTAAGCGTGTTCTCAAACTCGGATTAAAAAACAGCATTCCCAGTGTTTTTCCTTTGCCAATTTCTAAAGTGGAAGTGCCGTTTTTAAGCTCCAGGGCTTCAGTTATCACCTGTTGTAAATCTTCTATATCGGATAATTTTGTGTAATTCTTCATTTTGCTGGTTTTCAGCCCCCGTATGTTTCCAAAACCTGTGGGACTCAATTATAATCTATTGTAATACACTTCTCGCTGCTCCCTCTTCTCGCATGCCCGCCAGATGAGATCTTTCGGGCTGACGCTAGAAATGACATTTAAGGTTTAATTTAAAACAATTTTCAAAGCTTTAAATAACTCATCAAAATGCTCTTTTTTAATATTTAAAGGGGGTAAAATCCGCAGGAGTTTTTTGTTTGCGGAAGCACCCGTAAAAATTTGATGTTTATACAAAAGCTCTTTTCTTATCTGTGCGATCTCAAAATCGAATTCCAAACCAATCATTAATCCGCGGCCTTTGATTTTTTTAATCTGCGGAATTTCTGTCGTTTTTTCCTTTACAAATTCAAAAAGTTCGGTAGCATTTGCCAGAAGGTTTTCCTTTTCAATGACTTCCAGAACCGAAATCCCCGCCACGCAGGCCAGATGATTTCCTCCAAAAGTAGTTCCCAACATTCCTGACTTTGCTCTAATGGATTTGTCAATTAAAACCCCGCCAATCGGAAAGCCATTGCCCATTCCTTTTGCTACAGAAATAATATCAGGACGAATTTTGTGTTTTTGAAAAGCGAAAAAATCACCCGTTCTACCATATCCTGACTGCACTTCATCAGCAATTAAAACCGATTTGTATTTTTTACACAATTCAGCGATTTTTTCATAAAATTCAGTAGATGCCTCATCCAGCCCGCCAACTCCCTGGATCACTTCAAAAATAACCGCCGCAACATCGCCCTTTTTCAACTCACTTTCAAGGACTTCAGAATCTTCAAAACCAAGTTTGGTCGCTTTATGATTCTGGTTAAACGGGGCTTTGATATTTTCATTATCGGTCACCGCAACAACTCCGGATGTCCTTCCGTGGAATGCTTTATCAAAATAAATAATCCTATCCTTTCTGGTGTGAAAAGAAGCGACTTTCAAAGCATTTTCATTTGCTTCAGCACCCGAATTACATAAAAACAGGCTATAATCTTTTACCCCGGAAAGTTTTTCCAGTTTATCAGCAAGTTCCTCTTGTAAAGGATTTTTAACTGAATTGGAATAAAAACCCAGTTCGGCAACCTGTTTGGAAATCGCATTCACGTAAGCCGGATGGGAATGCCCAATCGAGATCACCGCGTGACCCCCATAAAGGTCCAGGTATTTTTTTCCTTCCTTATCAAAAACATTAGCGCCCCTGCCCTTTATTGGGGTAATATCGTAAAGCGGATAAACATCAAATAATTCCATAGTTAGTCGGTTGTAATCGTGTTTATTTTTTTAAATGAAGCCTGGATACCTTTAATTAGGGAAGAACTCAGACCATTGTGTTCCATTTCGTTTAGGCCTTCAATAGTGCAACCACGGGGCGTGGTTACCTTATCGATTTCTTCTTCTGGGTGCTTCCCTGACTCTATAAGTAAACTGGAAGCTCCCAGACAGGTTTGCATAGCCAATTGCTGTGCATCTTTTGCATCAAAACCAAGTTGCACCGCTCCCTGGGTGGTGGCGCGTATAAGCCGCATCCAGAAAGCAACTCCGCTGGCACAAATAACCGTGGCGGCCTGCATTTTATTTTCAGGAATAATTATACTGGTCCCCAAACGATTAAAAATCGCTTCGGCAATAGCGATGCGCTTTTTCCCTTTTTCGTTACTGCAAAGACAGGTCATCGATTTTCCAACAGCAATGGCTGTGTTGGGCATTGAGCGAACTATAAACTGTTCCTCTCCAACTATCGCTTCAATAGCAGCGATTTTAAAACCGGTAACTGTGGAAATAAGCACATGCTTTTCATGAAGATCGTCTTTAATTTCTTCCAGGATCCGCTGCATTTGCGTGGGTTGAACCGCAAAAATCAGAATATCTGAATGCTGCACCGCTTCCCGGTTGTCGTTGGTGACCTTAACCTTGGCATATTCCTCATATTCCTGAATTTCTTCAGTTTTTCTTTTGGTAAGGTATAAGGTGGTAAACGCATTGTTTACAATTAGGCCTTTCGCAATAGAAAGTCCCAGGTTCCCGGCTCCTATAATGGCTATTTTCATTGGTTTGGTTTTAGTTGGTTGCTTGCCACGAATTCACTAATATTTTTAAGAAATAAATTATTTACTTCACCCTGAACTTATTTCAGGGTCTAATTAGATGCTAATTCTGATGTGATTCTGAACCAAATTCAGAATGACGGTTTTTTCTTTTTTTACGGATAATTTTCAATTCGATTTGTCTGATTTTACTTGTTTGAGCAACGATTTCAAAAATATCCTTTTAACAAACCTCAAATCTTAGTGAGGTTTAAATTCACACTTACAATTTGTGCATTAGTGGCTAATTTCTTTAAAAATAACTCGCTTTTAATTTTAATCCTGAAGTCTCTTCAAAGCCAAACATCAGGTTCATATTTTGAACAGCTTGCCCTGAAGCACCTTTCAGTAAATTATCGATCACACTGGTGATCAAAATTTTATCGCCAAATTTCTGCAATTTCAAGAGACATTTATTGGTATTCACTACTTGCTTTAAATGTAAATCATCTTCAACAACAAACGTAAAAGCCGAATCTTGATAAGCTTCAGAATATATCGCTTTAGCTTCCTCAAGACTTCCTTCAAATTTCGTGTAAGCCGTGGCGTGGATTCCCCTTGAAAAATTTCCCCTGTTCGGAATAAAATTTATTCCCGGGAGCTTATTATTCTGAAGTAGCTTTAGGCTCTGCCCTATCTCATTTAAATGCTGATGTTCAAAAGCCTTGTAACTGGAAAAATTATTATCCCTCCAGGTAAAATGTGTAGTGGCCGAAAGTGAAGTCCCCGCCCCAGTTGCTCCGGTTACCGCGTTGATATGTACATCTTCTTGCAATAATCCGGCTTTGGCAAGTGGCAAAATCGCCAGGCTAATTGCTGTGGCAAAACAACCGGGATTAGCGATAAAGCCGGCTTTTTTTATCTTCTCTTTATTGAATTCAGGCAGACCATAAACAAATGAGTGTTCACCATTCATTCTATAATCGGTACTTAGATCTACGATTTTGGTTTTTCCTGAAAACTGATTCTCAGCAAGAAATTTTACCGAATTTCCGTGTCCCAGGCACAAAAAAACCACATCTACATTTTTATTAATCTCCCCGCTGAATTGCAAATCGGTTTCGCCCAGTAAATCCTGATGTATTCCCGCCACCGGTTTTCCGGGTTGAGAAGTGCTGTATACAAAATCAAGTTTAACTCCAGGATGGTTTATAAGTATTCTAATGAGCTCCCCGGCCGTATACCCGGCACCGCCAATTATTCCTGCTGTTATCATTTCCCTTCTTTTACGTGTTGGTAGATCTTTCCGGCATTCGACAGAATTTTTATAAACCCTTTGGCATCATCTGCCGTCCAGGCTTTATTTTCTTCGCCGTAATTTCCGAAGCTGGAATTCATTAAATCATTTTGAGATTTAATTCCATCAAGTGTGAAACGGTATGGATGCAGCGTTACAAAAACCTCCCCGCTCACCTGCTCCTGTGAACTTTCTAAAAAGGCTTCTAAATCCCGCATTACGGGTTCTAAATACTGGCCTTCGTGCAAATGTGTGCCGTACCAGTTGGCCAAATAATCTTTATGCTGTAACTGCCATTTGCTAAGCGTATGTTTTTCCAGTAAATGGTGGGCTTTTATGGTTATTAAAGCTGCTGAGGCTTCAAAACCAACCCTTCCTTTTATTCCTATAATCGTATCGCCTACGTGAATATCGCGGCCAATGGCATATTTTGATGCGATATCTTCAAGGATTTCAATATTCTTTTCCGGTGAATTCTCCTTTCCATTTACCGCAGAAAGTTCTCCTTTGGTAAATGACAAACTGATTTGTTTAGCTTCTTTCTCTTGAAGTTGGGAAGGGTAAGCACTTTCAGGTAAAGGTTTTTCTGAAGTCAGGGTTTCCGCTCCTCCTACACTAGTACCCCAAAGTCCCTTGTTCACCGAATATTTTGATTTTTCCCAATTCATTTCAACGCCATTCTGCTTAAGGTATTCAATTTCTTCCTGGCGGCTGAGTTGCTTATCCCTAATTGGCGTGATAATTTCAATTTCAGGAGCGATAATCTGAAAGATCATATCAAATCTTACCTGGTCGTTTCCAGCTCCTGTACTACCGTGGGCAATATACTTAGCATCGATCTTTTTTGCATAATTCACGATCTCTATGGCCTGTACTATCCTTTCTGCACTTACCGAAAGCGGATAAGTATTGTTTTTCAAGACATTTCCGAAGATTAAATATTTCACCACTTTATGGTAAAATGAAGAAACCGCATCGATATTTTTATAAGTCTTTGCGCCTATTTTTTGTGCATTTTCGCCAATTTTCTTCACTTCTTCTTCTGAAAACCCCCCGGTATTTACACTCACGGCATGGACTTCAAAGTTTTCTTCTTTAGATAAATATTTTGCGCAGTAAGAAGTATCCAAACCTCCACTGTATGCTATAACTACTTTTTTCATTTGATTTATTTTCGATTTTAACGTCATCCTGAACTTGTTTCAGGATCTAACTAACTTAGAAGCTTAAACAAGTTCAGCTTGACGATCAATAAATTTAATTCGAACTCCCGTTTTTCTCTTTTTTGTAAAACAAAGTCTGTTTTATATTCTTCAATCTTTTAAAAGCTTTATCATTTAAACTTTCTTTTTTGTTTTCCTTCTTTGTATCCTTTTTTCTTTCAGGATCATACATCATTCCCGTACAAAGACACATATTACGCTCGGTTCGGGTAAGGATATCGTAATTCTTGCAGGTTTGGCAGCCTTTCCAAAACGCGTCATCATCGGTAAGTTCAGAAAAGGTTACGGGTTGATATCCAAGTTCGTAATTTATTTTCATAACAGCCAAACCCGTAGTGATCCCGAAGATCTTTGCATTGGGATACATTTTCCTGGAATGATTAAAAACCACCTCTTTGATATCTTTGGCCAATCCCTGATTCCTGAAATCGGGGTGCACAATTAAGCCTGAATTTGCCACATACCTTTCGTGGCTCCAGGTCTCGATATAGCAGAAACCGGCAAATTTTTCGCCGTCTAAAGCAATAACCGCATTTCCCTTCTCCATTTTTCCAATGATATATTCAGGAGTTCTGCGGGCAATGCCCGTGCCTCGAACCTTTGCAGATTCTTCTATAGTTGTACAAATAATCTCAGCGTATTGAGCGTGAGATTTATTAGCAATGACAATCTTCATTTGCTAAGAAATTAGTGAGAAAATAAATTTGATTTGTTCTTTTTGAAAGGGGAACCGGACTCACCTAAGTTCCATTAAATTATACACGCACCAAGGTGCGACGCGGAAAACGGCGGCGAATAAGTATAATTTCAGAAGTAAATCTGAAATTTAAATTAGACGGTATATTTTGTGAATCTCTCAAATTGTAATTAAAATCAAATAATATTAAAAAAGAATAATGAAATTTACTTCTACCTGCGAAGGCGCGGGAAGAAGCGAAAAACGGGAAATATTATTTGTTTCATTGAAAGCATATTGTAAATGTACATAATTATTTTAACCAACCAAATATTTACACTAAATATTGAAACAAATTAGGCTTATCATTAAGATATTCCCCGTAAAAATTCTTCGCTTTCATCCTGGCTACCAATGGCTCAAAATCGGCAGGATCGTTTATTTCTATCCCAACTACGGCTGGGGCATTTTCACGATGATGCTTTTTTGAGTATTCAAAATGGGTAATATCGTCTTTAGGTCCCAAAACCTTTTCCAGAAAATCTTTTAAAGCTCCTGCCCGCTGCGGAAAACTAATCACAAAATAATGTTTTAGTCCGGCATACAATAAAGCTCTTTCCTTGATTTCGGCAGTTCGGGTGATATCGTTATTACTTCCGCTTACAATGCAAACCACATTTTTGCCTTTTATTTCTTCAGCAAAAAAATCAAGGGCACTTATAGCCATGGCTCCTGCGGGTTCCACCACTATAGCATCCTGGTTATAAAGGTCCAGGATACTTTGGCAAATCTTCCCTTCCGGAACCGTAATCATCTTATCAAGATTCTCCTTACAAATTTCAAAATTTCGTCTTCCGACTTTTTGCACTGCCGCGCCATCTACAAAACGCTCTATAGATTTTAATTCTACCAGTTTTCCTTCTTTTAAGGAAGAAGTCATAGAAGGAGCGCCTTCAGGCTCTACCCCAATTATCTTGGTATTTGGTGATAATTCTTTAAACATTGACGATAATCCTGCTAAAAGGCCACCACCACCAAGGGGTGCAAAAACATAATCTATAGGTTCGTTTGCCTGTTCCAGGATTTCCAAACCAATAGTGGCCTGGCCTTCTATTACCTTTTCATCATCAAAAGGATGAATAAAAACCAAACCAAATTTCTTGGCGTGTTTTGTTGAACTTTTAAACGAATCGTCAAATGTATCACCTTTTAAAACCACCTCAACCCATTCGCCTCCAAACATCTTTGTTTGCTCTACTTTTTGTCTTGGGGTGGTAATTGGCATATAAATCACGCCTTTCACCTGCAGTTTATTACAGGCAAAAGCTACACCCTGTGCGTGATTCCCAGCGCTGGCACAAATAACCCCTTTATCCAGCTGTTCCTGCGGAAGACTTGAAATCTTATTATAGGCTCCGCGAATTTTATAAGAACGCACCTGTTGCAAGTCTTCCCTCTTCAACATTACATTTGCTGAAAATTTCTTGCTATAAGTAAAAGATTGCATCAAAGGTGTTTTTACCACCACTTTGGAGATGCGTTCGGCCGCTTCTTTTACAGCTTTTAACTGAGGTTTATATGTTTTTTTTTCTGCCAGCAAAGTATCCATTTTATTCCTGTATTTTTTTCATTGCAGTCATCGCTTTTCTTAGCCTTCCTCCCACTTTTTCAACGGGATGTTGCCTGATTTCATCGTTCACTGCTATTAACTGCTGATTGTCCACTCCGGTATAATCGGTTCCGAATGAATGACCTATAATCTCTTTTGGCAATCCGTTTACATAATCTTTAATAAGCGGTTTTGCCGAATGGTCAAATAAATAACAACCGTATTCTGCGGTATCAGAAATAATTCTGTTCATCTCGAACAATTTCTTCCTGGCAATGGTGTTGGCTATTAACGGAGTTTCGTGCAAGGATTCATAATACGCCGAATCTGCAATGATCCCAGCTTCTACCATAGTTTCAAAAGCCAGCTCTACACCAGATTTCACAAAGGCTACCAATAATACTCCTTTATCGAAATATTCCTGTTCTTTGATCTCTTCTGAAGTTGCTTCAGATTTCTCAAAAGCGGTTTCCCCGGTTGCGGCTCTCCATTCCAGCAATTCTTTATCGCCATTTTCCCAATCTTTCATCATCCTGCTACTAAAAGCCCCAGAAATAATATCGTCCATATGCTTCTGAAAAAGCGGGCGCATTATTTGTTTTAATTCTTCGGAAATCTCATCGGCCTTTATCTTGGCCGGATTCGAAAGCCTATCCATCATATTGGTGATTCCGCCGTGCTTTAAAGCTTCGGTAATCGTTTCCCAACCATACTGAATTAGTTTCGAAGCATAGGAAGGCTCTACACCTTCAGCTACCATTTTGTCATAGCTAAGAATAGAACCTGTTTGCAGCAATCCGCATAAAATGGTTTGTTCTCCCATTAAGTCAGATTTCACCTCAGCCACAAATGAAGATGCCAAAACACCGGCTTTATCGCCACCGGTGGCAACGGCATAGGCCTTGGCCCATTCAAAACCAATTCCCTGAGGGTCATTTTCCGGGTGCACCGCAATTAAAGTTGGAACTCCAAAACCTCTTTTATATTCTTCCCTAACCTCACTTCCGGGGCATTTAGGCGCCACCATAATTACGGTGATGTCTTCCCGAATTTTCATTCCTTCTTCCACGATATTAAATCCGTGAGAGTAAGAAAGCACCGCGTCTTTTTTAATATGAGGTTGAATAGCTTTTATTACTGAAGTATGTTGTTTGTCCGGTGTCAGGTTAATTACCAG